>CABSKX010000005.1 GCA_902478365.1 uncultured Collinsella sp.
GCGCAACGCGTTGCGCTGAGTCCTGAGGCTGTTGCAATGAAAATGAGAATCAAGGGTTTGCGCGGAATTCGCTACCAATCGAGCATCCATTAACCCGTCCAAAAAAATATAAGTGCATATTTATACCCTGATTATTGCTGTGCTCAGATTGCAATTAACCGTGGACAGAAATGAAGAATGCTAAAACTGGGCTTTAGGACAGGGGAGGCTATAACCTTATGAGACGGGTGGGAACACTTGGCTTGGTGGCAGCGCTTGCCGCTATCTTGGTATCGCCGCTGCCGGCGCATGCCGAAGACGCTTCGGGTGCCGTTACCTACAATGCGGGAAATGGGTATTCCTTTGAGAAGCTCTCGCATCCTACGGTAGGAACGTCGCAGCCGGACGGCATCGTCGACTACCAGGGTGACGGTGCCGTTGCCGTTCCGGGCGCCGATGGTAATACGGCCAACAACGAAGGCGATCGCGGCCAGAGCTACACGTGGGCGGCTGCGAGCTATGGTGACTGGCTTTATGTGGGCACCTGCTATGCGGCGATGGGCAACACGCTTACGCTCATGAACGGCACGCTGGGCGATTCCTTTGATGCCGAGACCATGCGTCTGACGCTGGAGGCCATGTTTAACGGCACGTTCTTCTACGGACAGCAGAAGGAGGACGGCACGGCCGACAAGGACAGCGGCGGCATCTTGGTCAAGATCAATACCAAGACTGGTGAGACCAAGCTGCTGCTCTCTGAATCGCTCAACGGCGTCGCTCCTTTGTTCCGCAATGCCGTGAGCTATAAGGGCAAACTCTATTTCTGCGGCAGCGTTAGGACCAATGGCGGCAAAAGCGGTCTGCCTGCTGTATATGAGATCGATCCTAAGACGGATGAGTACAAGGTCGTCTATCAGGGTCTTTCGAGCATGCAGGATTACGGCGCTGCCTACAAGCAGGGCATCTCAACCGGTATCCGCGGTATGTGCGTCCATGATGGCCAGCTCGTCATCAGCAACGTGGGTAAAGACGCGGCCGGTAAGTTTGTGTCGACAATCCTGACGTCGTCTGACCCCTCGAAGGGCCAGGAGAGCTTCACCGAGATTGCCAACTCGGATACGCTGTTTAACTATCCGGCGATTCGCTATCAGGACAGCATCTACGGCGGCGCCATTTGGGATATGGTCTCGTACAATGGCCATCTCTATGCGACCATCTGCACCGGTACGCCCGAGAATGCCCCCGATGATAATTCCATGCAGTCGTTTGCCATGGTCCGTGGCGACAAGAACGCCGACGGGAGCTATTCGTGGACTCCGATTGTCGGCGACCAGGAGGCGGACGGTGCAAAGTATTGCTTTGGCATCGATCCTGCCCGCACCCGTTCTGGTGCTGCCAACCTCATCGTCTACAACGACTACCTCTATATCGGTGAATATAACGACGAGGAGATCGCCCTCGAGCGCATTCTCTTTAATAAGTCCAATTCTGACGAGAGCGGCAAGAGCGGCATGGGCGGCGTTGACTGCTCGTTTGTGAATGCCAATCTTGAGCAGTCGGTCAACATCTATCGCATGGACAAGGACGAGAACATGGAGCTCGTCGTTGGCGATCGCACCGACATGTTCCCCGAGGGCGGTATTTCCGGCCTGACTTCGGGCTTTGGCCGAAACGAGAACCAGTACATTTGGCGCATGCAGAAGTTCGACGGCAAACTGTATATCGGTACCTTTGATACCGCGAGCCTGCTTGAGCCGATTGGCCAGTTCTCTAATGGCGACATTATCGATATGACGCCCGAGGAGTGGGCCTCTCAGGTTCAGCGCCTTAGGGACCTGCTCAATCACCTGCTCGACAAGAAATCGCCTGACGACCCCATCGTTCCCGTGAACACGCTTGCGGACGATGATTCAAACGAGACCGCCGAGGTCGATGACGAGAAGGCTGAGGCCGTCGAGGTCGACGACGAGAAGACCGAGGTTGCTAAGGGCTTTGGCGATCTGAGCGATGCGTTGGATGAGGCCGCGGGCGACCTTTACGATCAGGCCGCGACGATGTCCGCGGACGTTGAGGACGACGCTGCTTATGTTCAGAAAATCGATAGCGAGATTGCGTACTTCAAGTCTTTTGCCGATCAGTATCAGGATATGCTCGATAGCTATGAGAGCCTGAAGCAGCAGTACGAGGATACCTATGGCACCGAGCTGCCGGGCGATATTCAGGATGCATTCGATAAGCTGCTGAGCGAGGAGAACCTCAAGAAGCTGCAGAGTGTCCTTACGTGCATGTACTACCTGCACGATGCCGAGCGTGGCTTTGATATGTATGTGACCGAGGACGGCGTGAACTTTACAACGCTGACGACCAACGGCTTTAACGATCCGTATAACCATGGTCTGCGCACCTTTGCGGTGACCAACCAGGGTCTGTGCCTTGGTACCGCCAACCCGTTCTATGGCTGCCAGGTTTGGATCCAGCGCAAGGAGAATTCGGAGAATCCGATTGATCCCGGTACTCCGGATCCGACGGAACCCACCGATCCTTCGCAGCCGGGTGGCGGCGATCAGCCTGGTGGCAGCCAGACGGGCGGTAACGACCAGTCGAGCAGCACCACGACCACTGTCACGATGACCGCTAAGAAGACTCCGAAGGACGGCTCGCTGCCTCACGCTGGCGACTCGACCCTCACGCTGGTCTTGGGATTGCTGGTTGCAGCTGCCGCAGTGCTTGGCATTGCCCTCGTCTTGCGCAAGCGTTCTCGTCGCTAGGCTCGACCACGCAGCTCGATGCCTTGGATATCGCCAAAATTGATGGCGATATCCCTGAGTTTGAGCAGCTTGAATGCGGGTAACACTTCGTCGAGAATGCCCGTGCGGCTACGATAGCCGTACATATCGTAATAGGTGACGCGCACCAGGTCGCCGCGTTTGAGGCTCTCGAGCTTTTTCGAAAGCTCGAGGGCTTTTTCTTCCGTCAGCTCACATTTGGGCTCAACGGTAATCTCTTGCTTGCGTACGAGTTCGTAGTATCCCGTGAGGGCGGCAAAGGGCATAAACTGCGCGGCGCGGTTGGCGCGAACGGCGCCGTTGGCGGTGAGTTTGGGGTCCGCGGTGCGACGCCTTCCCTCGGGGTCTGCTAGACGTTCGAAGGGAGTCGGCGGGCGCATTGGCTGTTGTTTGGATTTAGGCACGATGTCCCCCAACCTGGTCGTTGCGTTCGCGCGCGGTGGCACCGGCGGTAAAGCTCAGCCCTTTGACCAGAGCGTTCTTGCCGTATTTGCCTTTTACAGCCAGCACGGCGCGTGCCAGGTCACGCTCGCGCTCATCGGCCTCGACGTCGCTAAACAGATCGATGGTGGCGAACTCTTCGGGCATCAGATTGCCAAAGCCCAGGTTAATGCGTTTGACAGGGCGTTTGGGATCGACGGTCTGTGCCCACAGGTCGTCGAAGTAGCCCATGATCTTCTTAAACGAATTGGTTCGTTCGGGTAGCTTTCGAGACGCGTTGGAATGGGCGAAGAGCGCGGCATAACCGCCACGCGGCTTACCGCCGTGCTCGCCCACGAAGATGCCGTCAATCGCCTGTGCCTCGCGAACCATGCGACGGCGCTCGTCGTCGCGTTGGACGGGCTTGGGCGCGCGGGGTGCAAGTTCGGGGCTATCGCTTGCAGTCGGCTCGATCCCCGAGGTACTTGAGCGTAGGTGCCCGCAGCCGTCGATGTATTGCGCTGTGCCGCTGGCATCGAGCCGGCGGATATCGGCGCGCTCGCTTGCATAGCCCACAAACAGCGAGATGCTGTCGCAGACCACGTGCTTGTCGACCAGGTCCAGTACGGCTGCATCGACCATCTCGCGCAACACCGTATAGGCCTGTTCGTAGGCATAGCCCTTCGAGAGCACCTGTCCCGTCGTGGTCGAGGTTGCCTGGGGGCGATAGGCCTGGATGTCGGCGATGGTTGTCGGTTCGCGTCCAAAAGCGTGGTCGATCAGGTACTCGGCATTGACGCCGAGCTCGTCATAGAGCAGGTTCTCGTCGAGGGCCGCGACGCCCATCAGGTCGTAGACGCCGTACTTTTCGAGACGCGCCGCCACGCCGGGGCCAATACCCCAGATGTCGGTGATGGGGCGATGCGGCCAGATCTCCTTGCGAAAGGTCTCGTCGTCAAGTATCCCGATACGGCTGGGCACGTGTTTGGCGGTGATGTCGAGCGCCACTTTTGCTTGGAATAGATTGGGTCCGATACCGACCGTTGCGGTGATGCCGGTGCGGCGCAAAACTTCGTCGCGCAGCATGCAGGCAAAGCCTTCGTCATTGGTGTGATAGAGGTCCAAATAGGGCGTGACGTCGATAAAGCACTCGTCGATTGAATAGACATGGACGTCTTGCGGGCTTACGTACTCCAGGTAGATACCGTAGATCTGCGCCGATACCTCCATATAGTGCTGCATGCGCGGTACGGCTTTGATGTAGTCGATGCCGTTGGGAATTTCGAACAGGCGACAGCGGTTATGGATGCCGAGGTCCTTCATCGCCTGCGTGATGGCCAAGCAGATCGTCGTGCGGCCGCGAGACTCGTCGGCCACGACCAAGTTGGTGGTAAGCGGATCGAGCCCACGGTCGACACACTCGACGCTGGCATAAAACGTCTTGAGGTCGATGCAGATATAGGTGTGCTGCTCGTGCGCCATCCGTGCCCTTCCATCAAACACATGTTCTTATCGAATACCTGTTCGATAATACCCGCTTGCACGGACACCGTCAAAATCTGTCCCTTTTTGGCAAGTATGGTCGTGCGGCTTCATCGGGGTTTTAACGCAGCCCTAAAGAGGCGAAACAGCTCGGAAAAGCTCGCTTCGTAGCATGAGCCTAACGATCGATACCACCATAAAGCACGGAAGGGTTGTGGGGATAATGGTCAACTATGGGTTTGGTATGCCGACGCGCTTGGTTGCGGATGGGGATGTGGCTCGCTGGTGCGGGCGATTGGTTGCCCACTATGGCGGCACCAAGGCACTGGTCGTGCTGGGAGGCGACAAGCACACGCGCGATGAGCTCGTTTCGGCGGCGCTGGGCTCGCTCGATCGTGCCCTGCTCGAACGCGTACTCTTTCGTTGCGGTTCGGCCGGGGGCGACGGGGGAGACGATTTGGTCGATGAGGCCGTAGCCCTGGCAACCGATGAGGGCGTGGACTTTGTCCTGGCGATTGGCGATGCCGATACTGCTGGCTTTGCGCGCGAGCTCGCGCGTCGCATGGCGGCGCTCGATGCCGGCGAAGACGGTTTTGTCCCTTATGGATGCATTCTCTCGGAGGGCAAGGCGCCTGCTGTCGTGGGCACCGGTGAGGTTCCCGTTTTTGCCATTATCGCGCCCGAACTGCTGGAGGGCATCGGGTCTCCTCTGCGTGAGTTGCTCGGTAGCATCTGCGCCGCGGCCTAATATTTGCCATAAAAGGACGGGTTATTTTTGGTTGGTAAAGCGTTTGACCTGCCAAAATAAGCCTGTCCCTTTTTGATCGGTTGCCGTTTGGGGGCCGATTGGCAACGCTCGCTGATTGTAGTCTTGACCTGCGCTAGAATAGTGGCATCTGAATGTCCGGGCGCATGGAGGCGTGCGCCCGTATGCTGAGGAGGACTCTATGGCAACTGTTGCCGCACCTATCGATGCTACGTCGACTGCCGCTTGGAAGGCGCTCGAGGCTCATCAGGAGAAGCTCGAGGCCGAAGGTATCGACCTCAAGGCCTGGTTCGCTGCTGACGCCGACCGCGTGAACAAGCTGAGCTTTGACGCCGGTGACCTGCACTTCGATCTGTCGAAGAACCTGGTGACCGATGAGACCGTCAAGCTGCTGTGCGATCTTGCCCGCGAGGTGAAGCTCGAGGAGCGCCGCGACGCCATGTTCTCTGGCGAGCACATCAACACTACCGAGGACCGCGCTGTCCTGCACACCGCGCTGCGCCGCCCGGCAAGCGAGAAGGGCCAGCTCATCGTCGACGGCCAGGACGTCGTCGCCGACGTGCACGAGGTCCTCGACCGCATGTATGCCTTCGCCGAGCGCGTGCGCTCCGGTGAGTGGAAGGGCGTTACCGGCAAGAAGATCGAGCATCTGGTGTCCATCGGCATCGGCGGCTCCGACCTGGGCCCGGTCATGGCCTACGAGGCTCTGCGTCCCTATGCCGACGCCGGTATCGACTGCCGCTACATCTCCAACATCGACCCCAACGACCAGGCCGAGAAGCTCAAGGGCCTGGATCCCGAGACCACGCTCGTAATCATCGTCTCCAAGACCTTCACCACGCTCGAGACCCTCACCAACGCCCGCGAGGTCAAGACCTGGATGCTCGAGCAGCTCAAGGCTCAGGGCGCCATCGACGGCTCCGATGAGCAGAACGCCGAGGCCGTGGCAAAGCACTTCGTCGCCGTTTCCACCGCACTCGAGAAGGTCGAGGCCTTCGGTATCGACCCCGCCAACGCCTTCGGTTTCTGGAACTGGGTTGGCGGCCGCTATTCCGTTGACTCCGCCGTGGGCCTGTCGCTGATCGTCGTGCTCGGCCCCGAGCGCTTCCAGCAGTTCCTCGAAGGCTTCCACGCCATCGACGAGTACTTCTGCAACACGCCGCTCGAGAACAACGCCGTCGCGCTGATGGGCCTGCTCAATGTCTGGTACGTCAACTTCTTCGGTTCCAAGAGCCACGCCGTGCTTCCGTACTGCCAGTATCTGCACCGCTTCCCGGCCTACCTGCAGCAGCTCACCATGGAGTCCAACGGCAAGCACGTCCGCTGGGACGGCAGCGCTGTGACCTCCGATACCGGTGAGATCTTCTGGGGCGAGCCCGGCACCAACGGCCAGCATGCCTTCTATCAGCTGCTGCACCAGGGCACTGTGGTGGTCCCGGCCGACTTTATCGCTTTCGCCAACACTGCCAACCCTGCGACCGACAGCGGCCAGGATGTCCACGAGCTGTTCCTGGGCAACTTCCTGGCCCAGACCAAGGCGCTCGCCTTTGGTAAGACGGCCGATGAGGTTCGTGCCGAGGGCACGCCCGAGCAGATCGTCCCGGCCCGCTGCTTTGAGGGTAACCGTCCGACGACCTCGATCTTTGGCGACACGCTGACCCCGTTCGCACTCGGCGAGCTCATCGCACTGTACGAGCACATCACGTTTGTCGAGGGCACGGTCTGGGGCATCGACTCCTACGACCAGTGGGGCGTTGAGCTGGGCAAGCAGCTTGCCAAGCAGATTACCCCGGCCTTCCACGACGACGCCGCCAAGGCCGAGCAGGACGCTTCGACCCAGGCGCTTATCGAGTTCTATCGCGCTCACCGTAAGTAGCCGCTGCTGTTAACGCATCGCGCCTTATAGTCAGGGGCCCGTATCCTATCGGATGCGGGCCCCTTTGCTTTGCCGTGGTCCCGGGGCGCACGGCCTTTGTGGAACATCGCCGGGGCGCCGCGCGCTGCGAGAACCCTGCGTCTAGATCTTGGCCTCCGCATGGCCTCGCTGCGCCTCGGGCAGCTCCCCATAGAGCGGATGGTCTTCGAGCCTAAAGCGCTCGACCTGTTCGGGAGTGCGACCGCGTACAAAGAGCCACGAGCGATCGATCGGCGTCGCCATGAGCGTGCTGAGCAGCGCGTCGGCGCGGTCGGAAAATACCCGGGCACTCTCGGGATCCTGGAACGCCAGCACCAGATGCGTGTCGCAGTTGCCCATGATGGAGCGTGCGCGTGCCTCGCCATAGAGCGCATCGAGCTGGTTGGTCGACTGCAGCAGCAGCGTTGCCCAGATGTTGCGGCTTCGGATAATCGAGAGCACGTTGTCGATCTGGGGGATCTGCAGATTTGCGAAGTCATCGAGCATAAAGCGCACGGGCACGGGCAGGCTGCCGTCGGGCTGCCTATCGGCCTCACGAATGAGGCCCATAAACGCCTGCGAAAT
The DNA here is from genome assembly GCA_902478365.1 of uncultured Collinsella sp. GTDB lineage: Bacteria > Actinomycetota > Coriobacteriia > Coriobacteriales > Coriobacteriaceae > Collinsella. The sequence continues at coordinate 7,913 of CABSKX010000005.1, forward strand.
AAAGAGGCCGGTCAGCGGATCGAGATTGCGGTCAATATCGCTCACGGTTACAAATAGGGCGCAGGGGGTGTGTCCCATGGAAGCGAAGTCCACCTGATGGCACTCACGATAGAGCTGTGCCGCACCGTCGAATCCCAGACACATGACCTTTTCGGCAAGGATGCCGACGATGCTCGCGTGCATGCGCTCGGCATTTTGCGTAATGGCGTAGCGCCGCCATAGCGAGAGGGCATAGCTTTGGGGGTCGATCGTGATCAGGTCGTCAAACAATCGACCCGTGGCACCGTCCTGCAGGTGCTCGATCAGCTTGGTGACCGAGCTGATCGTCTGCTCGTCGGCGGGTAGCTGTTCGGTGACGTAGGCGATAAGACACGACAGCAGGTTTGCCGCCGCATGATCCCAAAAAGGCTGGTTGTTGTCCTCGATGGGGCAGATGGCCTTTGCCACCGAGAGGATGTCCTGCTGGTTGGGCCTGCCGTCCGCCTTGCGGCGAATGTGCCTCAGGGGGTTGTAGCCGCAGCGCTCGATGCCGGGCGCAAGGGCCGGGACGGTGTTGAGGTCGGCGAAGTTGAGACATTGCACGCGGTAACCGTGGGCTGCCAGCACGGGTCCCACTTCGCGACAGAGCGTGCCTTTGGTGTCGAGCACGATGTAGCTTGCGTTCATTTGCAGCAGGTTGGGCTTGAGGACGTTTCGGGTCTTGCCGGCTCCCGAGGGGCCGATCACAAGTGCATTGTTGTTGAGTCCCGTTTGGCGGGTGTCGCAGGAAAGCGTTCGATCCTTGGCGAGGATGGTGGACGATGCGGACTCAGATGCGGCGAGGCGGCTGGCGAGGTTAGACATGGGCGACCTCCTTGGTGGTCGAGAGGATTTCGTGGGCAAAGCCGAGCTCGACGGCGCGCTCGGCCGAAAGGTAGGTGTCTTTTGCAGTGAGGGACTGGATGCGCTTGGGCGTGAGGCCGCTGCGGTCCGAGAGGATTTGCGTGAGGGTCTTGCGGGTCTGCATGAGACGCCGGCTGGTTTCCTGCAGCGCAAGTGCCGAGCCGCCTGCCCCCTGGGGGATCAGCGGGTCGTGAATCATGAGCTCTGCATGGGGCGCCATACGGCGATCGTCGCCGCCCATAAAGATCACAGCGCCCATGGACGCGGCGAATTCCAGGCAGACGGTGCGGATGGGGCACGATGCGAGGCGCATGGCGTCATAGATCGCAAGACCCGATCGCACGCTTCCGCCGGCGCTGGCGACAAATATGGTGATGGGGCGGCTGGGGTCGGTGGCATCGAGCAGGCGGATCTGCTGGCATAGGTCGTGGGCCATCGGGGTTTCGATGTTTCCCATGACGGAGAGCTCGCGACGGGCGAGCATCTCATCGTAAATGCTGGTGAGCGTGATGCCTCGGGCGGATTCACGCATGGTGAGGGGGCTGATGATGGGGGAATGATTGGTGTCCATGAGGACTCCTTTCTGTTGGTTGTGTTGTGGAATAGGATTGTTGCCCGCGGAGGGGCTGGCGGGCTACAGGGTTCGTCCGAGCCTGAGATCGAGCTCGGTTGTGGGGCAGGCTGCCTGTTCGTGCGGCTCGCAAGCGCCAAGGGCTCCAAAGCGATAGAGCGTTGCGGCGGGCGTGGTGTAGGCGAGCCGCAGCTGATGCTCGACAGGGGCACATCCGTCATTTTTGTAATGAGCCGCGTAGTACTGCGCGATGCTGGCGTTCATCTCGCTGCCATTGCGATGGCGCTCAAACTGGCGTCTGCAGGTCTCGATGATCTTTGCTACCGACTTGGGTGCCGTCGCGGGAACAAGGGCGAGATAGCCCTCAAATAGCCCGTTGATGCTCAGGAGGCACAGCAGGTCGATCAGCGTCCTTATGGCTGCTCCCTCGGCAGAAAAATGCGCGGTCATGCGGTTATATCGGTTGCGGTCGACGATGGCCGCATGGGGTCTTGGAGTTTTCTGCCCTGTGGTCCCGGGCTTTTGCCGCGCCTGTGTATTGAGCTCGACGTTGCAGCGCTTGAGGCCGTCCAACGGAAGGAACAGTGCGGTGCGCAGGGTGTTCCGCTTGCTTTCGAGTTCATGACGCTCGTCGGGTTCCCATTCGAGCTTGAGTTTCGTGTCGAGCGCCGTAAGCATATGGGCTAGGCAGCCTACGGTAAGAACGTACGAATCGTTGTCGCGTTTTGGGGCATAGGGGTCTGTCAGCTTGCGAATGTCGGGGTCGCCCATGATCTTTGTGCAGCGCTTCAGCAGTTGAGGGTGGTCGGCCAAGATCGTCGCGAGCGGTAGCGACGCGTAGTTCTTGATGGTCGCGGCGGCAAAGGCGGCGTCATATTCGTTTGCATATGCTCGCTCAATGCGGGCATCCAGAATGCTTTTCTTATCGCCGTCTTCAGCGTGGTGGTTTGTCATAGCTTCTCCAATCGGTTGATGTTCGTGCTGTTTGTTGATGTGTTGGTTGTCGTGAGTGATGTGCTTGCCGTGGGTGATGTGCTGACGTTGGGGTGCTATGCGGTTTTCAATGAGCCCGTGAGGCAGTTGCTGCAGGGGCGGGATGGAACGGCCCATGCAAGGCGGAAGGCATCGTGCTCAAAATCGAGACAGCAATGCCCTGGGTGCCTCACATGTGGCAGTTACCTCATTAAGTTGTCATTGCGTTTGGGGTTGTACTTTGCCGATCTTCTTTCTCTTACACGCTAAAAACTGAAATTTCATATGCTCGATCTACTTAAAACCGCAACGGCGGTCTTTTATCAACTTATATGTCGGAACGCGTCTTTGCAAGTACTTTTTTGCGTTTGTTTCAAATGGGGTGGTTTTGCAACCGTCACGCGCCACGCTATGCGAACGTGCCCCTTTTCTGTTGTCGGTCGGATACGATGAGTCGCGTGACGTCGTCAGAGGTCGAATTCGACCGCTAACGACGTTGTGCAGCTCATCATTTCTGGTCGCAAACAGTAAAGGGGCGTGAGGGTGTATTGAGGGGGGATGTCTTGCTGTCGGCATCCGCGTGCGGTGCCATTCGCTGTCTGTAAATATACGTTTACAGCTAATTTCATACCACTTGTCGGAATGCGGACGCTGTCCTTGTATGTCGGGCGTACATTGAACGTGGTTTTTCGCGTGAAACCACGAATCGGTTGTCAGTCCTGAACAAGGAGGCCCAGCATGACACTTGCCAAACCCATCAATAAATACATCGACTATATCGATGCCCCCGAGGACACGTTTGAGCAGTATGTCGAGAAGGCGTTAAAGTACAACTTTCGCTGCGTATTTGCGAACCTTCAGGAGTACGAGACGGGCCGCGCCATGCTCGAGGGCTCTGACATCATCCTTGCCGGCGCCATCGACTTTCCCCAGGGCACTATGACGCTTGAGGAGAAGCTTGCGAGGTTTGAGGAATACGCTGCGTGTGGCTTTACCGAGATTGACTACGTTTTGAATCAGGGGTCGATCGAGAACCGCGATTTTGATGCCATCGAGCGCGAGATGACTACCATTGCTGATTTTTGTCGCGCGCATGGCATCACTGACAAGGTAATCGTCGAGATGTGCAAGCTGGACGGCGACGACGCCGCCAAGCGCCGTGTATGCGAGATCGCGCTGGAGGCCAAGCCGGGATTCCTTAAGACATCGACCGGCAGAAGCTTTGGCGGTGCTAAGCTCGAGGACGTGCGGCTGATGCACGAGGTGCTCGGCGATGCCGTGGCAATCAAGGCGGCGGGCGGTATCCATAATTACGAAGAGGCTTGCGCATTCATCGAGGCCGGCGCCAGCGCGTTAGGCGCATCGGCGGGCATCGCGATCGTCGAGGGCGCACCGACGGATGAGCGTCGCTAGCAGACGTATTTGACCTGAGCGATAAAGCTTCACGACCACACGCCGTTCATGTTCGAGACAATATGACTTTTTGCCCGTTGTAAACGGAGTCGCGATGGGTGTTCTGTATGATGGCTCAGACAAGGTTGTTCAATGACAGGGAGGCATATATGGCAATCAAAGCCATCGCGATGGATATCGACGGTACGCTCACCAACGATCAGAAAGTGATTAGCCCGCGTACGCGCGAGAAGCTGCTCGCGGCGCAGGAGTCGGGCATTAAGCTCATCTTGGCTTCGGGCCGTCCCGCATGGGGACTGCACGCCTTGGCGCAGGAGCTCGACCTTCAAAACCATGACGGTCTGCTGGTTGCCTTTAATGGCGCGCATGTGGTCGACGCTCAGACCGATGAGGTCCTTTTTGACCAGGCTATGCCGGCTGACGAGCTGCACCGTCTGATTGATCACCTGCGTAATTTTGACGTGATCCCTATGATTTCGCTCGGTCGCGATTTGCATGTCGTGGATTCGTATCACTGCATGATCACGCTGCCTGACGGCTCGCAGAAAAACATCGTCAAATACGAGCGCGATGCGTGCGATCTTAAGATTCGCGAGGTGGAGAGCCTGCATGAGGTCGCTGATGCTTATCCCGTGGACAAGCTGCTGACGGCGGGCGATCCGGCCTACCTGCAGGCGCATTACGAGGAGATGTATGCGCCCTTTAAGCAGACGCTTTCGGGCATGTTTACGGCCGACTGGTACTTTGAGTACACGGCGCCCGGTATCGACAAGGCCCGCGCACTCGAGGGTGCCCTGCCCAAGCTCGGCATCGATGCCAGTGAGGTCGTATCGTTTGGCGACGGCCAGAACGACAAGTCCATGATTGAGTGGGCCGGCACCGGTGTTGCCATGGGCAACGCCGTCGATGAGGTTAAGGCAGTTGCCCAGATGGTGACCGCCAATAACAACGAAGACGGTATTGCGGTGGCGCTGGATAAGCTGCTGGGTTAGAATCGCCGATTAATGCATGGCTCGGGCGCCTGCTTGCGGGCGTCCTTTTGTTAGGGAGGGTGCCGTGTCCGCATTTCCGTTCGACGCCGTTATCTTTGACATGGACGGCGTCATTGTCGATACCGAGTATTACTACCTGGGCGAGACTGCCGCGTTTGCCAAGGAGCTTGGGCTTAACCTGACTCAAGAGGAGTTGAATGGGCAGGTCGGTACTTCGCATCAGTTCTTCCTGCATATGCTGGTCGATTGGTTTGAGCGCGCCGGTAAGGGGCATTTTACTGGCGAGGAAGCGTTGGCCCGTTGGGACGAATGGGCGCATAAGCGTCCGCGTGACTATCAGGCTTTGATTAACCCAGGCGCCGTGGATACGATTCGAGAGCTGCCGCGCCGTGGCGTTCGCGTGGCGCTTGCCAGCTCGTCTCCCATGGTTAGCATCGAGGAAGTGCTCAATGCGTGCGGGCTGTCGGATGCCTTTGAGTATGTGGTGAGCGGCGAGCAGTTTAAGGAGAGCAAGCCCGAGCCCGACATCTACCTGCATGCGCTGGATCTCCTGGGGCTGCCCGCGAATCGCTGCTGCTGCGTTGAGGATTCGGTGCCTGGCATCACTGCCGGCAAGCGAGCCGGCCTGACAGTCATTGCCAAGCGCGAGGAGCGCTTTGGATTTAGCCAAGATGCCGCGGACAAGATTATCGACCAGCTGCCCGATTTGCTGAAGATTGCGTAGGGCCAGGGCGGCACGGCGGCCATTACGGCGATCTCGTTAGGACGAGAAAGGGACGGCGCTATGACATTCAACGTTAACGCTCTTGGGTTTGGCGACAACGTCGTCGACCGCTACGAGCATATCAACACAATGTATCCGGGTGGCAATGCGGTGAACTTTGCCGTGTATGCCAAGAAGTGCGGCGCCGTGCGCTCCGCGTATATGGGCATCTTTGGTAATGACGCTGCTGCCGAGCATGTGATTGCGAGTCTTGAGGATGAGGGCGTTGAGCTAGCCAAATGCAAGCAGCTCATCGGCGAGAACGGTGCGGCTCGCGTTACTGTGGTTGATGGTGACCGTGTATTTCTGGGGTCGAACGAGGGCGGCATCCGTGGTGATGCGCGCTATGTGCTCGATCGTTTTGATCTGGCGTATATGAAACAGTTTGATGTGGTCCATTCGGGCAACTACTGCTTTACCGAGCGCGAGCTGCCCAAGCTGAAGGCAGCGGGTATTACCGTTTCGTTTGACTTCTCGGATGATTCGACCGACGAGTACTACGAGCAGATTGCTCCCTACGTTGACTTCGCGTTCTTTAGCGCGGCAGACGCTGCGAGCGAGGATGAGATTCGCAAGCGTCTTGCCTGGGTGAAGGGCTTGGGCCCATGTTTTGTGTCCGCAACGGCTGGCGCTGAGGGCTGCATTGCCTATGACGGCGAGCGTTACTATCGACAGCATGCCAAGCCCGTGACAGACATGAAGGACACCATGGGTGCGGGTGACTCGTTCCTGACTTCGTTTCTGATGTGCTATCTCGATTCCGCCAAGCGTGGCAAGGATGGTGCCGAGGCCATCGAGCGCGCACTCGACTTTGCGGCGGGGTTTGCTTCGACCGTATGCGGTATGGAAGGCTCCTGGGGCCATGGGGCACCGATTTCCGAATAGGTGAGCAGTCCCGGGGAGTCGAATTGTCGCCTCCCCGGGACCTCGTGGGCAAAAAATGCCAAATATGAGTACTGTCACTAATTTAGTAACAGCGAAATCAAGCTTTCGAGAGCCTAGTTGAGTGTCTGCGGTCGATTAAAACCTGCTAAGTATGGCTTTGCCCATGCAAATAAGCCTTGATAATGAACGAATGTACATTATCAAGGCACTGTTTTGTTGCAAAATAATGTGACTAGCTTTGCAACAGTACTCATATTTGGCATTTTTTGCCCACCGGGGTCAGCGAAGGTCGAAAATGGAATGGGTATTTCCCAAAACAGCCGACTCGATGCTCCGCGAATCGCATTTTTTGATTGCGGCAACGACTTCGGAGGTTCTTGCGAGCGAATCGACGAGTTGTCGTGCAGCGGTTTCCTTATTTTGCTCGGCTGGCGCATCGGTTTCGAGCAACAAGCGGTTGAGTGGAATCTGCCGTGCGTATTCACGCCCGCGTTTGGTCGCAAGCATGCGTTCATTGATGGAAAAGAAGCTGCCTGCGTGGCGCGCACGGACGAGCTCATCCGAGGTACCGCTAAACCAGTGGAAGATGATGGTGGGGGAGTTGGGATCGTTCTTTAGAAGGCCGCTCGACTCCAAAATGTCCAAGGTTGCCCCCGCTGCGCGAACGGCGTGAATGGACAGGACGCGCCCAGCGAGTGGGTGCTGCGATAGAGCTTGGCAAAGCCGCTCAAATGCCTGCGTCTGGACTCCCTCGGTGCCCGCAAAGCGTGATGAAAAATCGAGTCCGATCTCGCCGATAAAGCGCTCTCGGCTAGCGAGCTCGCAAAGTAGGTTGACCTCGGCGGCTCCGCACCGGCCGTCGGCGAGCCACCAGGGGTGGAGCCCAATGCCGGCGATGATGCCCGGATGGCGATGAGCGCGCTCGTTTGCGGCCGAAAAGTCGCGTGGGTCGACCCCGCAATCAAAGAGCCCCAGACCCAACGCCGCCGACTCACTGGCTGCAGCATCGGGGCTGAGCGTCAAATCAAGGTGACAATGCGTGTCAAAGAATCGCGGTTCCATCGCAGGGCATCCTGCTAGTCCAGGCGCTGGCCATCGGCGCGCACGCGCTCGGTGCCGCGCCCGCTGATCTGGCGGATAACCTCGCCGGCGATCATCTGGCCCATGATGGGCGGCATAAAGCTGGCGGTGCCCAACTCGGTACGCTCGTGGATGTTGGAAGGGTCGCGGGGCTGTGTCTTAACCGATTCCTCGCAGCTAAACAGTACATGCAGGCTCTTGATTCCGCGCTTCTTGCATTCTTTGCGCATGATGCGGCTCATGGGGTCACGTACCGTATCGAAAATGTCGGCAAAGCGGAGGCACTCGGGATGGAGCTTGTTGGCCCCGCCCATGGAGCTAACCAAACGGATGTCGTGGTCCTGAGCATATTTGGCAATGGTGAGCTTGGCCGAGATGGTGTCGATGGCGTCGACGACGTAGTCGAGTTTGCCGTCCGTCTGCTCCAAAACGCTCGCAAAGAACTCGTCGATGTTATCGCTCAACAGGTATTCAGTTCGCTTGATAACGGTGGCGGCGGGATTGACATCGCGAATCATGGCTTCCATCACGTCAACCTTGCGCTTGCCGACGGTGCTGTGAAAGGCGATGGCCTGACGGTTGATATTGCTGGGCGCGATGACGTCCTTATCCAGAATGACGAAATGACCGATGCCGCCGCGGGCGAGTGCCTCGCAGCAGTTGGAGCCCACGCCTCCGCAGCCGAGCACCAGTACCGTAGCATCGGCGAGCTTGTCGAGTGCCTCGCGGCCCATGATGATCTCGAGCTTGGTGTCGCGTGTCTCGATGGGGGCTGCGGCTGCGGTTTCGGTCATAGATATCCTCCGATGGGGAGTCGGTCGTGTTTTAGCTATCGCCATTATAGGTATTATTGCGATTCCATTTGAGCCCTTGGAGCTTGTTGAAATGGGATCGGGATTCGCATAAGATTGAAGCAGATGGCACCCGTTGCCGCGGGTTGGCCAACTCCCAAACACGTTTGTAGCGTGAGAAGTGGCCGTCTTCGCATTACGCGGGGGCGGCTATTTCATTCGACCTCCAATGTGGATGCCGAGCTCCACAGCCGCGATTACAAGCAATAACAACGTCAGGACATCGTCAATACTCATAGTCCATCTCTTTCTTGGGTAGAGGGAGCTGGCCCATCTGCTTCAACTTCCATTGTAACTAAACACGAACGAATGTTCTATAGATGTTACTGTATTAGACAGTTAGACAAACATCTAAATATCGAGTATAGTGTGCACGTCATGAGAGATGATGAGAGGAGGTCTTATGCCGGGAGAGGGTTTTAAGGCGCTTGCCGATCCAACGCGACGGCGCATTTTGGAGTTGCTGCGCGAGGGCAATTGCACGGCGGGGGAGCTTGCCGAGCATTTCGATATCAGTAAGCCGTCGCTGAGCCATCACTTGGCGACGCTCAAAAACGCCGGGTTGGTGACCGACGAGCGCCATGGCCAAAACATCGTATACAGCTTAAACACCACCGTCATGCAGGATTTAATTGGCTGGTTTATGGGCTTTACAAACACTGAAGGTGATAAGGATGAATAACGAAAACAAGGGCATTCACCCCACGGGGGTATCGTCGCGCGTGTGGATTGCGCTGGTCGCTCTGTGCGTCGCCAATGTCGTAGCGCACCTCATGGTGATGCCGAGCTTGCCTGCGCAGATTCCCACGCACTGGGGCGCGAACGGCGCCGTCGACGGTTGGGGTCCTAGCTGGATGGCCTCCGCGCTCGGCGTGCTGCCTCTGGCGCTTCTCGCAATGTTCTGCGTGGTGCCGCGCATCGACCCCAAAGGTGAGGCATATCGAACCTCGGGCAAGTTCTACCAGGGCTTCGTAATCGCCTTCACCTTGTTTATGTGCGCCATAAGCTGGCTGGGAGAGCTTACGGTGTGGGGCGTGGTGCCGGCGGTCGGTTCGGTTAACGTGCTGATTTCCGGTGTTGTCGGTTTGCTGTTCATCGGCGTAGGCAACTACTTGCCGCGTGTGAAGCAGAACTATACGCTCGGTATCAAGACGCCTTGGGCGCTTGCCGATCCCGAGAACTGGCGCCGTACGCAGCGTTTTGGCGGCGCCTGCTTTATGGTGCTGGGTATTGGCCTGATTGTGATGGGCGTGGCGGGCAGCGTGCTTTCGAGTGAAGTCGTCGCCGCAGTGATTGCGGTTCTGGCGTTTGGTTCGGTCGGAGCCGTCTACGTCTACTCGTATCTGTTGTGGCGCAAATCGCAGCGAGCCGCTCGTTAAGGTTGCGGAAAACTAGCGTACGCAGTTCATAGTATGTTCCGGGGGACTTTTCCCAGGTAGTATTAGGGGGTGTGGGCAACCATGCCCCTTTTTCGTTACGTTTCAGAGCTGGTTCCCTCATTTCGTTTCCACTAAAGCGAATCAAGAATAGGGAAACAGCAGGTAGAAAGGATAGAACAGACATATGGCGGAGTTTATCTACCAGATGTATCAGGCTCGCAAGGCCCATGGCGACAAGGTAATCCTTGACGACGTGACCCTGAGCTTCTACCCCGGTGCCAAGATCGGCGTCGTGGGTCCCAACGGCATGGGTAAGTCGACCCTGCTCAAGATTATGGCCGGCATCGAGGAGGTCTCCAACGGCGATGCCAGGCTCACCCCCGGCTACACTGTGGGTATCCTGCAGCAGGAGCCGCCGCTCGACGACGACAAGACCGTCATCGAGAACGTGCGCATGGCGTTTGGCGAAATGATCGCCAAGGTCGATCGCTTCAATAAGATCGGCGAGGAGATGTGCGACCCGGATTGCGACATGGACGCCCTCATGGCCGAGATGGGCAAGCTCCAGGACGAGATCGACGCCGCCGACGGCTGGGATATCGATTCCAAGCTCGGCCAGGCCATGGACGCCCTGCAGCTGCCCGATTCCGACATGCCGGTCAACGTACTTTCCGGCGGCGAGCGCCGTCGCGTGGCCCTGTGCAAGCTGCTGCTCGAGGCTCCCGACCTGCTGCTGCTCGACGAGCCCACGAACCACCTGGACGCCGAGTCGATCCTGTGGCTCGAGCACTTCCTGCACAACTACCAGGGCGCGGTGCTTGCCGTCACGCACGATCGCTACTTCCTGGATAACGTTGCCGAGTGGATCTGCGAGGTCGACCGCGGCCACCTCTATCCCTACAAGGGCAACTACTCCACGTATTTGGAGACCAAGGCCGCCCGTATCGAGGCGCAGGGCAACCGCGACGCCAAGCTCGCCAAGCGCATGGAGGCCGAGCTCGAGTGGGTACGCAGCTCGCCCAAGGCCCGCCAGGCCAAGAACAAGGCCCGTCTGGCTCGCTATGAGGAGATGGAGGCCGAGGCCCGCGCAAGCCAGAAACTCGACTGGACCGACATCCGCATCCCTGTGGGCCCGCGTCTGGGCAACAAGGTGCTCGAGGCCCATCACCTGCACAAGGAGTTCGATGGCCGTGTGCTCATCGACGACCTTTCGTTCACCTTGCCACGCAACGGCATCGTGGGCGTCATCGGCCCCAACGGTGTCGGTAAGACCACGCTGTTCAAGACGATTGTGGGTCTGGAGCCGCTTACTTCGGGCGAGCTCGAGGTGGGCGAGACCGTCAAGATTTCTTACGTCGACCAGAACCGTTCCGGCATCGACCCCGATAAGAACCTGTGGGAGGTCGTCTCGGATGGCCTGGACCACATGATGGTGGGCGAGACCGAGGTCCCCAGCCGCGCTTATGTGGCGAGCTTTGGCTTTAAGGGCCAGGACCAGCAGAAGCGCGCTGGCGTACTCTCCGGTGGCGAGCGTAACCGTCTGAACCTGGCGCTCACGCTCAAGCAGGGCGGCAACCTGCTGCTCCTTGACGAGCCCACGAACGACCTCGACGTCGAGACGCTGTCCTCGCTCGAGGCGGCGCTGCTCGAGTTCCCGGGCTGTTCGGTGGTCATTAGCCACGACCGTATGTTCCTGGACCGCGTCGCCACGCACATCCTGGCGTGGGAAGGCACCGACGAGAACCCGGGCAACTGGTATTGGTTTGAGGGCAACTTTGAGGCCTATCAGGCCAACCGCATCGAGCGCCTGGGCGAGGACGCAGCCCAGCCGCATCGTATCCACCGCAAGCTGACGCGCGATTAGTCGAGCTCAGGTGACCTAATGAGAAAGGGACGATAACCTTGAGGGTTATCGTCCCTTTTTGTTACTTGGTGGAAGGCTCGACTTTGTCGATAGCCCAGGTGGCTCCGAGGCCGCCGGTGGTGTTGCGGCGGATGCGCACGGTGACTTCGTGGCGCTCGCCGGCCTGCGTGTAGTGCAGGGGGAAGCTTGCGCGGTTTCGCGCGGCCTCGATGGTACCGCGCTCGCGGGCGATCCAGTAGTACTCGCCGACGATGCCGAGCGTGTCGGCGCCGTAGGGGAGATAGGTCGACAGCTGGTGCAGAAGCGGGCCGGGGCAGAAGACCTCGGTTGCGAAATCGATGGGGAAGTCCTTGGGGATGGTCGGTGCTGCGGGTGCGGGGGCCGGTGCTGCAGCGGGGGCCGGAGACGGTGCCGGTGCGGGAATTTGGTCGCAAACAGCGGCGGGCACGGATTCGATGACGGGTGCGGGCTCCGGCGTCGCTTCCGGCTTGATCGTGGAATCTGCGGGCTCCAGCGTCGTCTTCGGCTTGGTTGTGGAATCTGCGGGCTTCACGGTGACGGGCGCGTCTGCAACTGCGGTTTCAACCTCAACCTGCGTCGCGTTCTCGTTCTCGACGCTCGACTTTGCCTCGATGGGCGTGGATGCCATGGTGGTGATGCCGGCGTTGGCGTTCTCGGGGTCATAGACGACCGTGAGCGAGATGGCGGGCTGCGGCGTCTCGGGCTCCGGCGCCGACTCGGTAGCGTCTTGATCTGCGGGCTCGTCGGACTGATCGTCTTCGGCCTCGTTGCCAAAGACATCGCTGTTTTGGAACGCAGACGTCTCGGTTTGGTCAGCAGCTTCTTCGGTTGTCGACTTGGGAGCCTCGTTGAGCTCCACAGTGGCTTCCTGCTTGGATATGACTTTGGGATCGGTCATGGCGGCGATTTCGGTTTCGGCTTCTGCCGTTACCTCAATAGCGACTTCGATCTCTGTCTCGGGCTCGGATTCCGGCACGGCTTCAACCATGGCTTCGGGCTTGGGACGCTTAACGTGCTTGGGACGCACGGCCTTGAGGTCCTTCTCACCGCGCTTTTTCTTTTTGTAGGACTGCTTAGCGCCCTTGGCTGCCTTGGGCTTGTCCTCGCCCTTGGCAAGGGCGGCATCCCAAGCCTCGTTGGCGATGACGGTGGCGTACAGGCGGCCGCCCTTAAAGACAGTCAGTTTAATGCAGTCGTCGAGTTCCTCGAGCAACTCGCGCGTGGACTCAAAGCCCAGGTCATAAGCGGTCATGTCGCCTGCGGCGAGCGCCTCCTCGACCTGTGTCATAAACGTTTGCTTGCCGCACCCAATCGCGTCGCGCAGCAGGCGATACAGATAGATGTGGTTGCCCAGCGAAAGCGTGGGCCTAACTATTGTCTTGCTCATGGCAAATCTCCTCTTTACACATGTAAAGCATCTTACCATCGCATGGCGTTCGCCATGGCGGCGCCCAAGGCAAACGGGCGCGAACCGCTTTCGATTCGCGCCCGTTGTACAGGTCGGTTATCTATGAGAGACAAATGTGCTTAGTTGCCCGATGCCGTGCCTTGGCTCGAGTTGTCAGATGCCGTGCCGGACGCGGTTCCGCTCGAGCTGTTGGTGTTGCTACTGTCTGCTGAGCCCGTTCCCGACGTGGTGTCGCTCGTCTGGCCGCCCGTGCTTGGCTGTGAACCGTCAGTCGTTTGGCTTGAGTCGGTCGTGCCGGACGGCGTGCCACTGTTGGCCGTAGAGGAATCGGTGCCCTGCGATTGGTTTTGGGTGTTCGAGGACGAATTGGCAGAGGTAGGACTGTCTTGCGTGCCGTCCGCCTGTGCCTGCTGATCTTGCGACTGGGTGTCGCCATTTGCATCGCTCTCGGTCGTGCGCGACGACAGGATTGGCTCGGGACGCTCGCCCAGACCCTCACCGGCAGTGGTGATAAGGATGGCACCGGCGCAGGCGATGACCGCGACGATGGCGATAGCGATCGAGAAGACGATGACCTTCTTTTGCGTCTGGCTGCGCTCTGCCGCAGCCTTGGCGCGCAGGCTGTCAGGGGCGACGCGGGCCGTGGTCGCGCGCCCCGCAATCTGGCGCATCTCCTGCGTAGTCGCGGCGCCGCCCAGGTGCTCCTCGGCATTAAACTCAACGGGCTCGTAGGCGCCGGCGGGGTAGTCGACGGCGGCGTGCGTACCTTTGATGGCTTCGGCGCTGGCAGAGATAAAGTGGCGGTAGACCTGCGAGGACACAACGGTGATGACCGAGCTCACGGCGGCACCAATTACTGAACCGGCGATACCGATCTTGGAGGCAAGCGCGACGCTCGTGGCGGCAGCCGCGGCGCCGGCGATGATCTGGGGAATGGAAATGTCGTCAAACAGACCCTTTTTGGGCGCGATGGCCATGGTCTGTCCGATGGAATGGTTCTCGTGCACGCCGTTGTTGAGCGATGCCGGCGTCATGACGCGCGTGCGCGGCGCGTCGGTGTACTTGGTTGTCATACGGGGTCCTCCCGGTGTAAATCTGCTTCGTTTCGTGTAGCCATCAGGGTACCCACCAGATGTGAATCGTACGTGACATTTAACAGATACCATCAACTCATCAATAGCTCACCAAGTTGGTGGGATGCGGTTGCGCCCGGCGGTTGAACTACAATAGGGCTTGCTAATTGTGTTGAATGGCGTCTACGCACGGGAGCATTCTTATGAATCTTCACCTTTCTCAGTCTGATGGCTTTTTGCGTGTGGCGGCGGCGTCGCCGCAGATTCGCGTGGCCGATGTCGAGGGCAATGCCGAGGTTACGTTAGCGGCTGTTTGCGCGGCTGTTGAGCGCGGCGTTCGCACGCTGGTGCTGCCCGAGCTCAACTTGTGCGGCTATACCGCGGCCGATCTGTTCCATAACCGCACATTACTGCATGCCTGCGAGGCTGCTTTGGTGCATATCCTCGATGAGACTCGTGAGCTGCCGATTGTCTTTACCATCGGTCTTCCCGTTGCAGTTGCCGAGAATATCTACAACTGCGCCGCCGTGTGCTGCGCGGGCGAGCTTTTGGGCCTCACGGCCAAGAAGTATCTGCCCAATTATGGCGAGTTCTACGAGCGCCGCTGGTTTGCTCCGGCGCCCGCAGATCCTGTGTGGGTCGAGTTTGCCGGTCAGGGTCCGGTTCCGCTGGGTTCGGGGCTTGTCTACCGCTGCTGTGATGAGGGTGCTGAGGACCTGGTGCTGGGCGTCGAGGTCTGTGAGGACCTGTGGGTACCTGCGCCGCCCTCGACCGAGATGGCGCTTGCCGGTGCCACGGTGATTCTCAACCCCTCCGCTTCCGACGAGATCATCGGTAAGGCAGATTACCGACGCAGCCTCATATCCAACCAGAGCGCGCGCCTGTACTGCGCCTATGCCTATGCGGACGCGAGTGAGGGCGAGTCCACGACCGATATGGTCTTTGCGGGCGAGAACCTCGTCTATGAAAACGGATCTAAGCTCGCCGCCACGAAGCTCCTCACCTGCGATATGGCGGTGGCCGATGTCGATCTTGACCGCCTGGTTGCCGAGCGCCGTCGCTCGACGACGTGGACGCGCGCGGACGATGCGCCGGAGGCCACGACCGTTGAGTTTTCGTTTGAGGGCGTGCTGGCCAAAGAGCCTGTCCTGCGCGATGCCTGCGATATCGACCGTGTCTTCCCCCGCGCGCCTTTTGTGCCGGCCGACCACGGCGACCTGGCCGAGCGTTGCGAGACCATCCTCGATCTACAAACCGCCGGCCTCAAGACCCGCCTTGCCCATACGGGTACCAAGGCTGCAGTCATCGGTCTTTCGGGCGGCCTGGACTCCACGCTGGCACTGCTTGTGACCGTGCGTGCCTTCGATGCGCTGGGGCTGCCGCGTACGGGTATCACGGCGGTCTCCATGCCAGGTTTTGGCACGACGCATCGCACCAAGTCGAATGCCGAGTCGCTCGCTCGCGACCTGGGTGTGAGCTTCCGCGAGGTTTCGATCCACGCGGCTGTGGAGCAGCACTTCAAGGACATTGAGCACGATTCGGCCGTGCAGGACGTGACCTACGAGAACAGCCAGGCCCGCGAGCGTACGCAGATTCTGATGGACCTGGCCAACCAGGCTGGCGGCTTTGTCATCGGTACCGGCGACCTGTCGGAGCTGGCGCTCGGCTGGGCCACCTATAACGGCGACCACATGAGCATGTACGCCGTCAACGCGAGCGTGCCCAAGACGCTTGTGCGCCATCTGGTGCGCTATGCGGCTGATGTCTTTGGCGGGCGTATTGCCGAGGTCTTGCTCGATATCCTCGATACGCCGGTGTCCCCCGAGCTTCTGCCGCCCACGGGCGATGGCGAGATCGCACAGAAGACCGAGGATTTGGTGGGCCCGTACGAGCTGCACGACTACTTCCTCTACTACCTGCTGCGTTTTGGCTTTGAGCCGGGCAAGATCTACCGCATGGCGCTCAAGAGTTTCGAGGGCGTCTACGACGCCAAGACCGTCCACACGTGGCTACGTACGTTCTACCGTCGCTTCTTTGCCCAGCAGTTTAAGCGCAGCTGCCTGCCCGATGGTCCCAAGGTGGGCTCGGTGACGCTCAGTCCGCGCGGCGATTGGCGTATGCCGAGTGACGCCAGCTCGCGTCTGTGGCTTGCGCAGATCGACGCGCTCAATCCAGTTGACTAAGGTTTGCTAAATTGAACCAATACGGGGGTTGCAAGCGTTACACTTTTGCAATCTGATGGCCCGTATCGCGCGGCGCTCTTGTCGGAGCGCCGCGTTTTTTATATCGAAAGGTGGCACCATGCAGGCATCGCAGCGTCTCGACCGCTTTGGCGCGGAGGTCTTCGCCTCGCTCAACAACAAGCTTCTCGCGCTGAAGGCTCAGGGCAAGACCATTTACAACATGAGCGTGGGCACGCCCGACTTTAAGCCGTACGACCATGTGGTCGAGGCGCTCACGCAAGCAGCCCAAGATCCCGAGATGTGGAAGTATGCCCTGCGCGACCTGCCCGAGCTCAAGCAAGCCGTGTGCGATTACTATGAGCGTCGCTTTGGCGTTTCGGGCATTACGCCGTCCATGGTGCAGTCGTGCAACGGCACGCAGGAGGGCGTGGGCCATTTGGGCCTGGCCCTGCTCGATCCGGGTGACACCATTTTGGTTCCCGATCCGTCCTACCCGGTCTTTGAGGCGGGTGCCAAGATCGCCGATGCCAAGCTCGAGTACTATCCGCTGGTTGCCGAGCACAATTACCTGCCCTATGTGGCGGGCATCGATCCCGAGGTGGCCGACCGTGCCAAGTACATGATCGTGTCGCTGCCCGCCAACCCGGTGGGCTCGGTGGGCACGCCCGAGGTCTACGAGGAGATCATCGCTTTTGCCCGCGAGCACGACCTGCTGATCGTTCACGACAACGCATACTCGGACATCGTGTTCGACGGCGAGCCGGGCGGCAGCTTCTTGCAGTATCCCGGCGCGCTCGAGGTAGGCGTTGAGTTCTTCTCGCTCTCCAAGTCGTTTAACGTCACCGGTGCGCGTATCGGCTTTTTGGTCGGCCGAGAGGATGTGGTCTCTGCCTTTGCCAAGCTGCGCAGCCAGATCGACTTTGGCATGTTCTTCCCGATCCAGAAGGCCGCCATCGCGTGCCTTAATGGCCCGCGCGATGAGGTCGAGGCGCAACGTCTGAAGTACCAGGAGCGCCGCGATGCCCTGTGCGACGGTCTTGAGGACCTGGGCTGGGAGCGTCCCAACGCGCATGGCTCCATGTTTGTGTGGGCCAAGCTTCCCGGTGGTCGCACCGATTCCATGGCGTTTTGCGAGGAGCTTATGGAGAAGGCCGGCGTTGTGGTGACGCCGGGTGCGAGTTTTGGTCCCTCGGGCGAGGGACACGTGCGCATGGCGTTGGTCCTGCCGCCCGACCAGATCGCTTTGGCTGTCGAGGCCATTCGCGAGGCGGGCCTGTATTAGAAAGCTATTTTGGCTCGTCAATATATCGAAACCGATTTCGTGCAGTTATTTTACGAATCCTGCAAACAATTTCGGCAAACGGTCGATTTTTGGCTGCGAATAGGAGCATAATCAAAGTCCCGATTGGATGTATTGGGATTACGACAAGCCGCTCGGGTCGTTCCCGGGCGGCTTGTTTGTGGAGAGAGATGGGAGTTTCTAATGGTTAACGAGAAGAAGGTCGCTATTGTCGGCTGCGGTTTCGTCGGTTCGTCTTCGGCGTTCGCGCTGATGCAGAGCGGTCTGTTCTCCGAGATGGTCCTCATCGACGTGGACAAGAACCGCGCCGAGGGTGAGGCCCTGGATATCGCGCACGGCATGACGTTTGCCGAGCCGATGAAGATCTACGCCGGCGATTATTCCGATGTCGCCGACGCCGCCATGATCGTCGTCACCGCTGGCGCTGCCCAGAAGCCCGGTGAGACCCGCCTGGACCTGGTCAACAAGAACGTCAGCATCTTTAAGTCCATTATTCCCGAGATTAAGAAGTCCGGCTTCGACGGCATTCTGCTCATCGTCTCCAACCCGGTCGATGTTCTGACCTACGCCGCCATCAAGATGTCCGGCCTGCCCGAGGGCCACGTCATCGGTTCCGGCACTGTGCTCGACACCGGCCGCCTGCAGCAGATGCTTGGTGCCCACGTCGAGGTTGACCCGCGCGATGTCCAGGCCTATGTCATGGGCGAGCACGGCGACTCCGAGTTTGTCGCTTGGTCCAGCGCTCAGGTTGCCGGCGTTCCGCTGAACACCTTCTGTGAGCTTCACGGCCACCTGGAGCATGAGGCTGCCGAGAAGCGCATTGCCGAGGACGTCAAGAACTCCGCCTACACCATCATCGAGAAAAAGCACGCCACCTACTATGGCGTCGCCATGGCCGTCAAGCGCATCTGCACCGCCGTCATGCGCGATGAGCAGACCGTTCTGCCTGTCTCCTCGCTCATGGTGGGCGAGTATGGCCTGTCCGATCTTGCCATCTCCATGCCGACCGTCGTTGGCCGCGACGGCGTTGTCTGCCGCGTCCCCGTGCCGCTGAACGATGACGAGCAGCATGAGCTCACCGTCTCCGCCAAGGCCCTCAAGGACATCATCGACAGCGTTGATTTCTCCTGCTAAATCAAGCTCGCTAGAGCGAAAAGCTACAATGAAGGCGTCCGGGTCCACACGGCCCTGGCGCCTTTTTGGTGCAAAGTAACCTGACCCCAATGCACCATAGTTGATGGGAGGGCCATGTCGGATTCGCCTAATTTTTTGACCTATGCCCAGACGGCGTTTGATCCGTTTGAGGAGCGGCCGTTCTGCGCGGTGGATAGCCTGGTCTTTGCGTGGTTGTCCTATTTGCGTTTGCCAGGTGATATGGCGGAGCTGACGAACTGGCAGGGCCTAGACGTACGCGAGCTGCTGCGTGCCGAGTGCTACCGGGACATGATTGACGACTTGTGGGACCCGGAGGGGAGCAGGGCCTTGTTGGAGGCCGTGGCAGCAAGTCCTCGCTACCGTGGCGTGCACGTTTGCGGCTATCGTGCCGTGAGCGATGTGGTGGCGACGGAGCAGTTTGCAGCCATGGCGTTTCGGTTTCCGGCAGGGTTTAGCTATCTTTCCTTCCGGGGGACCGACAGCACGATTGTGGGCTGGAAAGAGGACTTTAACATGGCGTTCCGGTGTCCTG
Organism: uncultured Collinsella sp.; assembly: GCA_902478365.1. Classification (GTDB taxonomy): domain Bacteria; phylum Actinomycetota; class Coriobacteriia; order Coriobacteriales; family Coriobacteriaceae; genus Collinsella. The sequence goes on from CABSKX010000005.1 coordinate 27,237, forward strand.
TGCCGGCCCAGGAATCCGCGGCACGTTATGTGGACGAGGCGGCGGATGCGATTGACGGGCCGCTTTTGTGCGGAGGTCATTCCAAGGGTGGAAACCTTGCGGTGTACGGTGCGGCGATGTGCTCCGATGTCGCCCGTGAGCGAATCGAACGGGCGTATTCCCATGATGGCCCGGGCTTCGTCGAGGAGTTTCTGAACGGCGACGCCTTTGCCGATCTTTCCGGTCGAATCGACAAGACGCTACCTCGGTCGTCGATCTTTGGCATGATGTTCGAGACACAGGAGGACTATGCCATCGTTGAGAGCACCGAGTTCAGCCTGCTGCAGCACAATCCCTTTAGCTGGGTGGTTGATGGTCGCGACTTCGTGTACTGTGAGCGCCTGTCCGCCGGTGCTCGATATGTTGATGGCTCCATTCGCGAGATGCTGCTTGCAGTGTCGCCTGGCGAGCGCGAGCGTTTTGTAGATGCGTTGTTCTCCGTGTTTGAGGCAACGGGTGCTGAGCGGTTTGCGGATATCGCTGGGAATCTGCGCGAGAGCCTGCCCGTGATGCTCCAGGCTGCGCAAGGCTTTGACAAGGATACACGACGCTTTGTCTCGCAGACCATCGTGGCAATCCTTAAATGCGCACTGCTGCCCAAACGCCCTCAGATCGACATGCCCGCTGCCGGCAAGAGTTTGGCAGAACAGCTCGAGGCTTGGCAGTCCGAGCTCCTGCGCTAGCCATTGGCGCAAAGCAACCTGTCCCCGATGCACCAATCTTCGATGCGCCTGGGGTGGGCTCGACCGCTATACTGGTTCGTGCCGAAATCGATCTAGAACGGAATGCCGTATATGAAAATCAATCATGCGATTCTGCATATCCTGGACTTTGACTCTGCCGTCAACGTCATGAGCCAGCGCGAGCTCGATATCGAGAGTCGTACCGTGCGCAACTTCGTGACCACGCATCTGCGCCGCGCCCGCACCTCGGCCGACAATAAACGCGCCACGTTTGCCGAGAACTCTGCGTTTGGCGGCGAGCTTAAGGGCTATTTCTTTGGCGAGCGCGAGTTCGTTAACCTGTCGCAGCAGATTGCGGAGTTTATTTCCTCCGAGCTCACCAAAGCCGAGAAAGCCGAGTCCACCGACGTGCTCGTGGCCGATTTTGACGACGATGAGGATGCCCGCTGGTTTGCCGTGATGCTGCTGGGCTCCAAGCAGGCTTTTATGCACGAAGTGGGCCGCGAGGAGGGGGAGGTGCGCAACGACATCGCGCGCCACTACGCCATTCTGCCGAACCCCTCGCAAAAGGTGCCGAGCTATGCCATCGTGCGCGCGAGTACCATGGAGATCGGCTACGTGGACAAGAAGCGCAAGATTGCCGGCGAGGACCGTATGCTTATCCCCGATGGCCTGCTGCAGTGCGACACGGGCGTATCGGGCAAGGAGGTCATCGACACCGTGACGCGTGTGGTCGAGGAAGTCGCCGAGGAGCACGGTGCCAACACGGCTGTAGCGCTCGCTAAGGTTAAGGCTGCCGTTGCCGAGAAGGTTGAGGATGACGAGGAACTGCCGCCTTGGGATATCGTCGACGAGGTCTTTGAGGACGAACCGGTTATCAAGGAGAGTGTGCGCGCCGCACTGACCGAGGAGAAGGTGCCTGAGCGTGTGCCCGTGGAGCGCAAGCAGGTCGAACGCGCGGCGGTGCGCAATCATAAGATCCGTACCGACACGGGTATCGAAATCAGCTTCCCGGCCGAGATGGGTTCGAACTCCGAATACATCGAGTTTGTCAACGAGCCCAACGGCCTCATCTCCATTGAGCTCAAAAACATCGGCAGCATCGAGAACCGATAAACTGCGCTTGGACGCTGCGGAAAACAAAGGCCGAAACCCTTCGGGGCTTCGGCCTTTTTGTTTTCGGCTTGGTCGCTGACATTGCGCCGTAGGTTGAGCATACGCCAGCGAAAACGCCCCTAGGCGAGCAAGGTGACGCGAAAGAGGAGGGCATTGACCTTCTGGTCATGCCCGACGATTGAACGTCAGATTGCCGCCTAGGGGCGTTTGCAGCGTCGGGTCGTTACGGCGTTTGGTAAAACGCCGTAACTATTAAAGCTGGCGCAGGCCCTCTTCCAGGCCGGTCTTGCTGTCGGTCTGGGCGTCGCGCATCTTGATGATGCGGGCAGGAACGCCGGCCACGACGGCGCCGGCGGGGACGTCCTCGACGCACACGGCACCGGCAGCCACGACGGCGCCCTTGCCCACGCGCACGCCCTCCAGGACCACGGCGTTGGCGCCAATCATGACATCATCCTCGATGATGACGGGCGTGGCGCTCGCGGGCTCAACGACGCCTGCCAGTACGGTGCCGGCGCCGATGTGGCAGTTCTTGCCCACGGTGGCGCGACCGCCCAACACGGCGCCCATATCGATCATGGAACCCTCGCCGATAACGGAGCCGATGTTGATGATGGCGCCCATCATGATGACGGAACGGTCGCCAATTTCGACGCGGTCGCGGATGATTGCGCCCGGCTCGATGCGGGCGTTGATACCCTTAAGGTCGAGCATGGGCACGGCGGAGTTGCGGCAATCGTTTTCAACGTCGTAGTAATCGATGGAATCGGCATTGGCGTCCAGGATGGCCTTGAGCTTTTCCCAGTCGCCAAAGACGGTCTTGCCACGACGGCCGCCGTAGACATGCGCATCGCCCCAGGCAACCTTCATGCCGGGCTTCTCGCGCACATACAGCTTGACGGGCGTCTTTTTGGGCGCGGTGGCGATGTAGTTGATAATCTCCTGTGCATCCATCTCGGCTGCGTTGCTCATTTGCTATCTCTCCTTTGGGTGGATTCGGTTGATTCCTGGTTAGGCAAACATGACCTGGTCGAACGTATAGAAGCCGTGCTCACGGGTGACGAGCTTCTGCGCGGCTGCCAAGGCGCCGTTGACAAAGATCTGACGGCTCGTGGCGCGGTGGGTGAGCGTGACTTCCTCGTCCTGGCCAAAGAAACTTACCTCGTGCACGCCGGCGACGGTGCCACCGCGCAGCGAGTGCATGCCGATCTCCTTGGGGTCGCGCGCTCCGCACATGCCCTCGCGGCCATAGACGGGGTGGTAGCCTGCCTCGGGCTCGGCTTCGACGACGGCATCGAGCAGCAACTTGGCTGTGCCGCTGGGGGCATCGACCTTTTGGTTGTGGTGCGTCTCGACGATCTCGCAGTCAAAGCCGGGCAGCTCGCGTGTGGCCTGCGCAACCAGATGACGCAGGGCTGCAATACCGATGGAGTAATTGCCCGAGTGCATGACGCGGGCGTTCTGACCAAGCTCGCGCAGGCGGTCCATCTGCTCGGGGGTGTAGCCCGTGGTGCCCGAGACCAACGCGGCGCCCGTGCGCTCGACATAGGCGACGACGGCATCGAAGGTAACGACGTTCGAGAAGTCGATGATTACATCGGCGGCCGGTGCGTTCTCGAGCTCGCTCAAATCGAAGCCAATCTGGGCGACGATATCAAAAACGTGCTGACCGGCGGCGTCGACAACGCCTTCGGCGGTGGTGCGGATGAGCGAGCCCATGCGGCCCGTTCCCATAATGACGGTCTTAATCAAGCAGACCAGCTCCCTTCAGAGCGTCGGTAAGTGCGGCGCGCGTGTCGTCTGCCATGGGGCACAGCGGCATGCGATAGTTGGCTTCGATCATACCCATCTGGGCGAGCGCTTCCTTAACGGGGATGGGGTTGACCTCACTAAAGAGGGCGTTGATGAGCGGCTGGCCGGCAATCTGGATATCGCGGGCACGTGCCACGTCGCCGTCCAGATAAGCGCGGCACATGTCGTGCACGAGCTGCGGCTGAACATCGGCCCACACGCTGATGGTGCCCGAGGCGCCCAGGCTCATGAGAGGTACGGTCAGCGCGTCCTCGCCCGAATACATGCGGAAGTCGTCGGACAGCAGGTGAGCGATCTTGGCCGCGTAGGCGACGTTGCCCGAGGCTTCCTTAATACCCATGATGTTGGGGTGCGCGGCCAGGCGCTCTACGTTGCGCTCGCTGATGCCGCAGCCGCAGCGGCCGGGGATGTTGTACAGGATGCAGGGGATGTTCACGGCGTCGGCGACGGTCTTAAAGTGCTGATAGATGCCCTCTTCATTGGACTTGTTGTAGTAGGGGGTAATGAGCAGCAGGCCATCGGCGCCCAAACCCTGGTAGGTGAGCGACTTGGTGAGCATGGTTTGCGTGGAGTTGGAGCCCGAGCCGGCGATGACGGGGACGCGTCCTGCAACCTGCTTGACCACGGCGGCGACAACGGAGTTGTCCTCGTCATCGGTCATCGTGGCGCTCTCGCCGGTGGTGCCCAGGGTGAGGATGGCGTCGGTGCCGTTTTGCAGGTGGAAATCGATAAGGCGCTCGAGTGCGTCAAAGTCGACACTGCCGTCCTTTTTAAATGGCGTAACAAGGGCGACGATTGAGCCCTCGAGATTGCGGATGTCCATGTTCTTCTCCTTCGCTTCCGCGACCTGGATGCGTTTGTTCCACTGAGCGGCGACGGCCAGGCGCTCGTCTTGGGCGCGACGGCGGGCACTTTCGGCGCGCGACTTGGCCAGCAGCTCTCGGCCGCTCGGCAGCACGTCGAGCGTGGCAAAGTAATCGCCCGGGCGCTCGGCGCGACGAATGAGATCTGCCGAGCCATCGGGGCGCAGCAGGACCTCGGCGGAGCGCAGACGGCCGTTGTAGTTGTAGCCCATGGAGTAGCCATGCGCGCCGGTATCGTGGATCACGAGCACATCACCCATGTCGATATGCGGCAGCTCGCGATCGATGGCGAACTTGTCGTTGTTCTCGCACAGATTACCCGTGATGTCGTAGGTGTCCGTAACGGGCGCTGTGGTCTTGTCGGCGCCACCCGGCTGGCCCATTACCGTAATGTGGTGGTAGGCACCATACATGGCGGGACGAATGAGGTCTACGGCGCTTGCGTCCACGCCGATATAGTCCTTGTAAATCTGCTTCTCGTGGATGGCCTTGGTGATCAGGCAGCCGTAGGGGCCCATCATAAAGCGGCCCATCTCGGTGCAGATGGCCACATCGCTCATGCCGGCGGGAACCAGGATCTCGTCGTATGCCGCGTGCACTCCCTCGCCGATGGCGTGAATGTCGTTAGCCTGCTGCTCGGGCAGATAGGGGATGCCGACGCCGCCGGACAGATTGATAAAGGCGACATGTGCGCCGGTCTCGCGCTCCAGGCGCACGGCAAGCTCAAAGAGGATGCGTGCGAGCTTGGGATAGTAGTCGTTAGTGACGGTGTTACTGGCAAGGAAGGCATGGATGCCAAAATTTACAGCGCCCTTGGCCTTGAGCATGCGGAAAGCCTCAAAGAGCTGCTCGGTGGTCATGCCGTACTTGGAGTCGCCGGGGTTGTCCATAATGCCGTTAGAGAGCTGGAACAGGCCGCCCGGGTTAAAACGGCAGCTGACCGTCTTGGGGATGGGGCCCGCGACGCGCTCAAAGAACTCGATATGGCTGATGTCGTCAAAGTTGACGATGGCACCCAGTTTATCTGCAAGGGCAAAATCCGCCGCCGGCGTGTCGTTGGACGAGAACATGATGTCGTGTCCCGTGATGCCCAGCGAGCGGGCGATCATGAGCTCGGTATAGCTCGAGCAATCGCAGCCGCAGCCGTATTCGTTGAGAATGGAGATGAGCGCCGGGTTGGGATTGGCCTTGACGGCAAAGTATTCCTTAAAGCCCGGGTTCCATGCAAAGGCGTCGCGCACTTCTTGCATGTTGCGGCGGATGCCCGCCTCGTCGTATAGATGAAACGGTGTGGGGAACTGCTCGACGATATGCTCGAGCGTTTCCTTGTCCACAAACGGCTGTTTGGCCGCATACGCTTCGTTGGGGGTCAATGCCATGTCCCGTAAACCTCGCTATCCAGACGGCGCCATCGGCGCATCGAATCCGCATAGCGTGGACCCAATGTCCGGATAGCGCTCCCGCATTGCTGCAGACAGTCCTGCGGGTGTTTCCCGCAGGCCCACCAGGTTGTTCGTGCCCGAAAAACCCAGTTCGGCGGGTTTCGCCTCCCCGCAGGGTCAAAGTCTGCCGACTCGCCCGCGGCTCTTCGTGCCCGCGCCTCTATCAAGTGGTAACGACCCTACCACGTTGCACTTTACCAAACAAGAGTATTCGTATATAACGTTTAAAAAATGCAGCAATATGCTGGAAACATGTGTGCCACAATCCTGTATCACAATAAGTTGCAACAGATATGCCTCACGAAGGGATTCTCTATGACCGAGCTCCAAAAACTCCGTCGCTATCGGCGCGACTTACACAGGATCCCGGAGCTCGACTTCGATCTTCCGCAGACTATCGCCTATATTGAGGGCGTGTTGGCGCCGCTCGCCTGTGAGGTGACCCATCCGTGTCCGAGCTGCGTTTGTGCCTTCTTCGATGCCGGTGTGGGCGCTACGCATGCCACGGCGATTCGCGCCGACATGGACGCGCTGCCCATCGCGGAGGCGACGGGAGCTGATTTTGCCTCGACGCATCCCGGCAAGATGCACGCTTGCGGACACGATGGACACATGGCCATGGCGCTTGCCGCCGCGACACGTGTCGACCGCACGATTCGTGAGCAGCCGGGCGTCATTAAGCGCAACGTGCTCTTTGTGTTTCAGCCGGCCGAGGAAACGACCGGTGGCGCCAAGACGGTGTGCGAGAGCGGCGTATTCGAGCGCTATGGGGCAGATCGCATCTTTGGCTTCCACGTATGGCCCGATTTGCCCGCCGGTACGTTGGCGAGCTGCCCCGGTCCGCTGCTGGCGCGCTCAAGCGAGACGCACATTCATATCCATGGCACGAGCATCCATATCGCCAAGACCTACGGCGTTCCCGTTGGCGAATCGCACGATGCGGCATTGGCGGCTGCCAAGTTCTTGGTTTCCGAGCGCGAGCTCATGGACGAGTTGGGTGCCGACGAGCCCTGTATCGGTAAGTTCGGCCTGCTGCAGGCCGGTACCGTCTGCAACACGGTGGCGGGGGAGGCCCATGTTGCCGGCAGCCTACGTGTGTTTACGGACGACATGTTCGACCGTGCGCGCGAGAGCGTGCGCCGTGTGCTCGACGAGGCGTGCACCGCAACGGGCTGTACGTATGATCTTGACTTTGCCGAGGGCTATCCGCCAGTCGATAACGACCCCGAGCTGTTTGCCTGCATTGCGCCTGCCTTGTCCGAGCTGCAACTTGTGGACGAGCCGCTGCTGATTGCCGAGGACTTCGCCTTCTATCAGCGCCATCTTCCGGGCGTGTTCTTCTTGCTGGGCACGGGCGTGCCAGAGGGACAAGAAAACCCGAGTGATCCGGATGGCTGTCCCGCCTATGCCACGAGCGCTCTGCATACCGATACCATGCTCTTTGACGAGGAAATTCTGCTCAAAGGCCTCGATGTCTACAAACGATTGCTTCTGCTTGGTTAATTGGCGAAGGATACCTGCTCTAGAAAACACGAACAGATGTACGGTATAATAGAGATGTAAGTCTATAGAAACGTTTGACGTTATTAACGTAAGGCGATACTATGATTGCATCGTAACGAGCGCTATCGGGTCTGTTTTGAGTGGAGACAGGGGATGGCTTGGAATGTCGAAATCGTCGATTATCACAAGTGATGAGACTGCGCCCGATTTGCTGTCACCGGTGACTCCTGGTGAGCTTCTCAAAGAGGAATTTCTTATCCCTATGGGCATTTCTCAATATCGCCTTGCTAAGGAGACCGGGATTCCGGCCCAACGCATTGGGCAGATTATCCTGGGAAGGCGTCGCGTGACGGCCGACACCGACCTTCGCCTTTGCCGCTACTTTGGCCTGACGGATGGTTATTGGCTGCGCGCCCAGATAGCGTTTGACCTCGAGGCGGAAAAGAGGCGCATCGAACCGGAACTGGATAAGATCGTTCCTGTCCAGCGGGCTATCGCATTGTAGTGCTCAAAGATGTTGAGGTTGGAGTGACGATGGGGCGACGCCGACAGACCGCCGTGTATAGTCCTGGTGGGTGCGGGTGCGGCTTGCTGCTGCTCCCGGTTATTGCTGTGAGCATTGGCGTGATGTTTGCGCTTGCCGGGTTGGCGGCAGCGGCACTCGTGTTGCTGATTGTGGCCATTGGCGTGACGATTTGGCTCTGCCGCAATCGCGAGCAACGCCGTGCCGATGGTAAGACCAATGTTGGATGGACCATCTTTTTGGTTATTGCCTATCTGCTGAGCATCAGTTACTTGGCGTTCTTTATCCTGCTGCTCATTAGCACCTTTACCGGGGAATCCGTCACGGTGGGCTAGGCTTCGACGAGCCTTTTGAGGATGAGGCGAGGGGGCGGATGGGACATGTTGTTCAAGACGGAGTGTGACGCGCGGGAGGCAAGAAGATCGCGATTCCCATCGGCAAGCAGGACGCGACCGTCTTCCGAAAGGTGATGAGCGCAAAAGGCGCCATCTAAGAGTTCGCGCCGGCGCTAGGGACGGCCGATCAGGAGCGGGCACTGCGTATTGCCCGAGTGCGGGCGAGACGGATGGTGGCGTGGATGATTCGCACTTATCTTCCTGACTTTCGGATTATTCACCAAAAATAGCTGTGCGGGCACATCACGAACAATCGCCATACAAGGCATAAACACGGGCGCGGGGCTTATCGGCTTCGTGCTCTTCTTCGCCATAAGAAACGACAACAGCAGAGCGGTTAGCCGAGCGCTAATTTTCGTCTGGAAAGCGAGTGGTATGATTCGACCTACAGGCTTATCAAACTGAAACGGCGGAATTAACATGGGAAATGCTGTTATAACGCTCAGGGATTTGATGCCGGTGACGCACCCAGAGAAGACAAAGATCAAATTCAACATGAACGCTGGCGACGTGAACGTGCGCGCGTACGACATGCTGCTGAAGGACACCTCGACCCCCGAGAAGACCGATAGCGGCTCGCGATGGTACGAGATGAACGCGTGGAGGAGCGCGACGGGACAAGCGAATAACAACCTCAACCATGCGGATTACCTGCTCTCGTTCGCACAGTACTACACCTACGGGCCCGAGTACTTCATCTTCGGCGGCATGCACAAAGTGGAGAAGGCAGTACCCGAGGTGCTGGGCGGCGTGGGCTACAAGTTGACGCTTCTTCCCGACTACGAGGCCTACATCAAGCGCCTCCTCATCAAGTTGAAGAAGCCTATCGGGCGCGACATCTACAACAAGTTCTACGAGAACACGATGCACGACTTCGAGCCCGTAGTGTACGAGTACTCGATGAGCCTGGGCAACGTTGCCCCTTTCCCTGGCTACAAGTACGTGTGCATCGACCACAAGACCTTGCAGGCCGTTATCGCCAGCGTGGGCTCCGACTGGTACTGGGCGCTGGACAACGTGAAGGGCGTCTACTGCATCACCGACACCGCGACGGGGAAACTCTACGTGGGTTCGGCCTCGGGCGACAGCAAGAAGGACGCGGGCGCGGACTTGGGTATCTGGCAGCGCTGGAGCGCCTATGCCAACCCCATGGACCCGACTGGCGGCAACAAGGAGTTCAAGGCCATCGTGGCCGAGCACGGAACTGGGTACATCATGGAAAACTTCACCTACTCCATCCTAGAGGTGTGCGACACCAAGATGACCACCGCCGAGGTGTGCGAGCGCGAGAGTCACTGGAAAGACGTGCTTTGCTCGCGCAAGTTCGGCATGAACTGGAACTAGGTGCGCGCCATGGGCTTGTTGCGGACGGTGAGGGACTGCGTGTACGGCATGGCCGTGGGCGATGCGCTCGGCGTACCCTACGAGTTCAGGCCGCGCGGCAGCTTTACCTGCACGGACATGGTGGGCCGCGGCACGCACAACCAGCCTGCGGGCACATGGAGCGACGACACGTCCATGGCGCTCGCGCTGTGCGACAGCTACCGCGAGCTGGGCGATATCAATTGCGACGATATCCTCGTCAAGTTCCGCAAATGGATAAACGAAGGCGCATACACCGCCGACGGGAACGTCTTCGACTACGGCAACGCCACCAGGCAGGCGCTCGATACGGGTTGCGGGCTCACAAGCGAATACAGCAAGGGCAACGGCTCGCTCATGCGCTGCCTGCCTATGGTGTTCATGGAATGCTCCGACTGCGACATAAGGGAGGTCAGCGCGATCACCCACGCTACCGACGACTGCTGCCAGGCCTGCGTGGACATGATCGCCTATGCCCGCGAGGTGCTTTACAGCGGGCACGCCGGCTGCGAGAGTGAGGACAGAGCTGGTGCCAGCGGCGGCTACGTGTGGGATACTTACCACGCCGCCATCTGGTGCCTAGAACATACCGACAACTACCACGACTGCGTACTGACCGCCGTGAACCTGGGCGACGATACCGACACCACGGCTTGCGTGGCCGGTGGATTGGCCGGCATCCTGTACGGATACGAGGGCATTCCGACCGAGTGGTTAGAGGCCTTGCGCGGCAAGGACGTGATTGAGCCTTATTTGTTCGGCGGGGCTTACGGTGATGACCTGTACAGGTTCGTTAAGCGCTTCGAGGATTCGCTGGACGGTCCCACCCGCGACTTCCACGCGTTGGCCCATGACATGTTCGGCCTGGGTTGGCACAGGGACTGTGGCGAGGCCTTTGCCGGGGCATATCCGCGCTCCGGTACGACCGAAGGACTGCGAGAGGACATAGACACCATAGACGATGTTGGGCTTCTGGGCAGCGGCGTCTTCTCTCGGTGGCGCTATATAACGCACTGGAAGTACGATAGTGTGCCTGATGAGGACGATCTGGAGTGGTTCAGGCTGGCGCTCGGGAGGCTTCGCGAGCTGGCATAGGGGTGCCGTGATTTGAATCGCTTGCCTGAGGTGGCTGATGCCGACTTAAAGCACGGGGAGATATACCGCAGCGCTATTGCTTTATTACCTGAGTGATCTTAGGACCATGCCTTTTATTCGATAGCGGGGCGACGGAATCGTCGAACACCATGCGCGCTATCTTCGACGGGCAGCCCCCCATGGGCATCTTGCAGGTGAGAGGGGTACGGCTAACGTCGGCCAGAGGCGCGGCAAGGGCGCTTTGGCATCAAGCTGCAGCCTCAATCACCGCTCCATCTGAACAGGCATCTTCTCAATCCAGTACTAATTTGGCTTACAAACCCCCATTAGCTCCCAGCTAATGAATTTGAGCTCGCTGCCTTCTACGATGTGCTGTGTGCCGGCGCGGTAGCCGGATCGTAGGAAGGATGCATAATGAAAAAGCTCGAAAACGATGTGCTGCTGAGCCGTCGCGCTGCACTTGGCGCATTCGCCACCGTCGCTTTGGGGACTGCCGGTCTTCTTGCCGGTTGCGGTAGCGATAAGGCGACCGTCACCGAGGATGCCGACGATGGCGACAAGAAGGAAGAGACGAAGAAGGAAGAGCAACCTACGACTGACCTGGCTGTTGGCACGACGGTGACCACGACTGCTGGCCTTTCCGTCGTCGTCGATTCCGTCCAGCCCGGTCTCACAAATTATGACGATTCGACCATGACGGGTATTCACGTCACGTACGTCAACAATGGCGATGAGGGCGCAGATTACAATATCTACGACTGGAAGGGCGAGGACGCCAACGGTGCGCAGCAGAACCAGGGTTACTACAGCGAGGGCTCCGATGAGCTGCAGTCTGGCACCCTTGCCGCCGGTGGCTCCGTGGCGGGCAATATCTACTTTGATGGTGACATCAAGAAGGCTCTCTATTTTGCCAACATGTTTGATAAGTCCGCGACTGCGAGCTGGGTGCTGGCCTAATATGTCGCTACCGTTGCGCCGTATGGGAGGTGAGGTCATATGCCCGATAAAAAGCTGACTGACGAGTTGCTCAATGAGCTTCTCGACGCGCCAAACATCGATGGCTATATCAAGGAACACGACTTTGCCGCCCCGTCGCTTTCGGATTATTTAAAGCAGTTGCTGCAAGAGAAGGGGCTCGAGCGTTCGCGCGTGGTGCGTATGGCCGACCTCAACGAGACCTTTGGCTATCAGATCTTTACCGGTTCGCGCAATCCGAGCCGCAATAAGGTGCTGCAGATTGCCTTTGCAATGGCGCTGTCGATGAAGGAGACCAACCGCGCCCTGACGGCTGCCGGAGTGAGCGTCCTAAACTGCAAGGACCGTCGCGATGCAATCATTATCTTTTGCATCGACCGTGGCTGTAGCCTCCAAAAGGTCAATGAAGAGCTGTATCGCTTTGGCGAGGAAACGGTGAGTTAGTGGCCGATGGCTGAGCCGGCGGTATCACCAGAACAACCATGCAAACGAACGGGGTGCGGACACCATGGGGTGTCCGCACCCTGCGTTATGATGGACGCCATGGATACTCAGAGCCCAACATATTCCGATGACGAGCTGACTGCTTCACTTGCCGAGCATTTGGCGTCGCTCGACCGCGATGACAGCTATCGTGTGGAGCGCGTGCTCAAGTGCTCGGATGTCGAGACGACCGAACTCGTCTATTTTGAGGGCTCTGGCGGCGGGTCTCTCGGTCCCTTTGTCCGCAAGCGCATCGATGCTTCGGTGCAGATTGGCGGAGCATATGAGCGCCTGTTTGCGGCCCAGCGCGCCGGTCGTCGTTTTGAGCACTTGCCCCGAATCGTCGATTGCCGCCGTGTGGGCGACGAGCTTGACGTGGTGATGGAGTATGTCGAAGGCGAGACACTCGAGGCCCTGGTGGGACGCTTGGGGACGACGCCCGATTATGCCCGCGGGCTGTATCCCGTTCTGTGTGAAGCGGTGGGCGAGCTGCATGCTGGTTTTGCAGCTGCGGGGGAGCCGGGGATGCCGGTAATCCACCGCGACCTTAAACCCTCGAACATCATCGTATCGGGCGTGAGATACGCGACCGATGCCGGCATGACCTTTTCCTCGCTGGTGATTATTGACCTGGGAATTGCGCGCGTTTGGCGCGATGGCGCCGACGCCGACACCGTCAAGTTTGGCACGCGTTCCTATGCGCCGCCCGAGCAGTTTGGGTTTGGGCAAACGAGCGTCCGCAGTGATATTTACGCGCTTGGCGCGCTGCTGTTCTTTTGCCTGACGGGAACTGACCCCAAGCCTGGGCGTGACATGCGCGAGCAATGCGAGGCGCATGGCATTCCCGTTCCGCTGGCGGATGTGATTTGCATGGCGATGGCGCTCGATCCCGCTAAGCGCTTTGCGAGTGCAAAGGCACTGGGGCATGCTGCGCGTGCGGCATATGAGCTATGTCTCCCTGCACCGTCGCCCGTGACCTTTTCTGCTGCCAGTGTGCCCCGGGCCGCGGTGCCACAGGTGCAGCGGGTACAGCAGCCGGTTGCCCTCACGCTTCCGTCTTCTGCAAGCCGGCGTTCGATCGTCTCTCCCGTGACATCCAAATGTGTGCGTCTGCTCTCGCGTATCCCCGAGCCCGTGGGGCGCATATGGAATGGATGCGTCTATGCGACAACATTGTTGCTGCTGATGGGCAGCCATTTTGCGGTATTTACGCCAACGGGCGAAAACCGAAACTATCCAACGTGGTTTTTGGCGCTTGAGTATTTCTTTATGGTCGATGGCCTGGTGTTGCTCATTACATTCGGAATGCTCGACCGGCGTAGGCTTCGACGTCGTTTTCCCGTGCTCGGTCGGTATCGGGGGAGTGCTTTTGTCGAACTATGGTTCAAGGCGCTCGGGTTTATGTTTGCCGTCATGTGCGTCGTCGTTGTTATCGGCAACGCGACCGGTATCGTCTCCTAGAGAATCGAAAAGGGGCCCCGTTTGGGGCCCCTTTGCAGTTGCACTTAAATACGGTTCATTTGATTGGCGACCTTGTTGTACCAGTCCTGCCACGTGGGCGGGCAGTACTTCTTGGCGGCTGCCGGAGTAAGCGTGGAACCATAGTTGGCGCCCAGGTAGGCAACGTGGGCGGAGACGCCCTCGCTCCAGCTACCGAAGCTACGCCAACCACCGCCGCGGGCACTCCAGCCCCAGGCGTTATAGGAGCCGGCGCAATAGAGGCCCTTGCTGCTCTCGATGCAGGCGATGGCGGGGGACCAACGGGGATCGACGCCGGTATTCCAGGCGGCGACGGCAAAGTTGTAGCCCTGGCCTGCCATGGGGGAGCCGGCAAGGTAGTTATCGATGCGGCTCGTCCACTCGTTAATGAACGAGTCGTAATCGGAGTTACCGCTATTCGAGCTGTTCACCGTGGTGTCGATGGTGGTGTTGGCGTTGTTGGCCTGGCTGTTGGAGTTGTTGCCGCTTACACCCTCGCCCGAGATCTTCTCGGCGGCAGCGGCCTTGTCGGCCTCGAGCTTTGCCAGCTCGGCAGCATTTTCCTGCTCGGCCTTTGCCTGCGCCTCGCTGCGGAGCTGCTGAGCCTGCGCCAGTGCATCCTCGGCATTCTTTTGCTCGCCCTCGAGCTGAGACTTGGCCTGATCGAGGGCGGTTTTGTTCTGCTCGAGCTCGGTCTGCATCTTGTTAAGCTCTTCGATCTCGTCGACGCTCGAGCTCGTAATCTGGTTGGTGTATTTGCAGGTGGTGATAAAGTCACCCAAGCTCTGCGTGTTCACCAGGAAGCTCACGATGGGGCTGGTGCCCTTCTGGTACTTATACAGATCGCGCATGGCGGAGCTTGCCTTGGCCTGCTGCTCGGGTAGCTCGGCCTCAATCTTATCGATGTTCGCCTCATTGGAGTCGATCTGCTTTTGCAGATCCTCGAGCTTGGTTCGGGCGTCGTTGTAGGCGCTCGTGGCGTCCTCGATCTTTTTCTGGGCGGCGGAAAGCTGATCCTGCGTTGCCTGCGAGGCGGCATAGGCCGCGACGGGGGAGAGCATCGGCGTGGCCGTCAGCGCGACGGCGAGCGCGGCGCTCGTGATGATACGAGCCGGCTTCGACGCGATGAGCGCTGCGGTGCGATGGTTCGAATGCTGCATCCAGTCCCTCTGCAATCAATCGTAGGTTATTGGTCGAGGTGTATTCTACTACTGCTTTCGACCTCAACTTGAACCTTAAAGGTTCTAAAGGGTCAAGTTGAACTTGAGGTTTTAGCCTTGACCTGCGGGAATGGTGAATTGTTGAGAAACCATAGAGTTCAACTTTAACGTTACGGCACCCTGTTGTAACTGAATTCTTGGCTGCAAAAACTACCTCAACGTGGGGTTTTGCAACTATAGGGTTCCTTCGCGGCGAGCCTGCTCCACCTCTTGGAGCGCCTCAGCCGGCGTAAACGAACAGGTGCCGTCACCAAGCTTGACCATCTGTATGTCGTCACCGATATGGACTTCTCCGCCCTGCAGCACGACGCCAAAAATGCCCTCGTGGGGGAAGATGCAGTCGCCGGCGAGATAGTAGATGGCACAGCGGGTATGGCAGACTTTGCCGATCTGGCTGATTTCGACGAGTACTTCGTTGCCAATCTTGAGCTGCGTGCCCAAGGGGAGTGAGAGCAGGTTGATGCCCTGGGTTGTGAAGTTCTCGCCAAAGTCGCCCTCGTGCACATCGAGCCCGCGCGCCTGCGCCGTCTGGATAGACTCTGCAGCTAAAAAGGAGACCTGACGGTGCCAATGCCCGGCGTGCGCATCGGAGGCGAGGCCAAACTGCTCGATGACGGTGTCGTGCCCGTCGGCGACGGGTGACTTACGCGTGCCTTTGTGCTCCGACGTGTTGATTGAGACGATGCGGGCAGGCCCGTTGTAAGCATCGTTTGCGGTGCGTAGGGGAGCTGCCGTCTGGGCACGATCCGCAAGTTCGCGCTTTGCGGCGTCAATGATGGGGTTGTTGATCGGATGAGCCTGGGGCACGGTGCACCTTTCGACGGGGCGGGCAATATGCTGAATCCTATAACAACGGTGGGCTCATTGCCCGTTGTCGTACGCCGGTGATTGCCGCCTTCGTGCTGATAATTACGCCGATTGCCATAGATACGGTGGAGCTTTGGGTGCCGGCGGCTCGGCACGCTAGAATAAATCAGTTGCACAAAGACCGCCCGTCGTGTGGGCAGTTCTAGATAGGAAGTTTCCATGGCATTGCAGTTTACAGAGCGCGAGTTTATCCCCGTGCTGCTCGGCGGCGACATCAACGCGTATTCGGTGGCGCGCGCTTTCTACGAGGAGTATCAGGTTAAGAGCCTGGTCTTTGGCAAGTACCAGACCGGCCCCGCGTATCGCAGCCAAATTATCGATTACACGCCCAACGTGGATATCGATACCATGCCCGTGATGCTTAAGACCGTCAACGGTATCGCTCGAGTTCATGCCGACAAGACGATTGTTCTGATGGGCTGCGGCGATAACTATGTTGCCCTGGTGGCCCAGGCCAAGGATGCCAACGAGCTGGCGGATAACATCGTTGCGCCTTACGCGCCCTATAGCATGCTTGAGCAGTGCCAGAAGAAGGAGATCTTCTACGAGCTGTGCGAGAAGCACGGTGTGCCCTATCCGCATACGTTTACCTTTACTGCGCAGATGCTCAACACGCAAGGAGAGGCGCCTGCCGAGGTGCTCGACCAGATTGACTTCCCCTACCCGATGATCTTGAAGCCTTCCGACGGCATCATGTGGTGGCAGCATGAGTTCGAGGGTCAGAAGAAGGCTTATGAGATTGCCGACCGCGCCGAGCTGGAGCAGGTTATCCGCGATTCCTATGCCAGTGGCTACACCGATGACCTGATTTTGCAGGATCGCGTGCCCGGCAACGACGAGTACATGCGCGTGCTCACCAGCTATTCTGATCGCAACGGCAAGGTTCGCATGATGTGCCTTGGTCACGTGCTGCTCGAGGAGCATCAGCCCCATGGCGTCGGTAATCACGCCTGCATCATCACCGAGCCCAACGATGAGCTTATGGGTGGCGTGCGCAAGCTGCTCGAGGACCTTCACTTTGTGGGCTATTCCAACTTTGACGTCAAGTATGACGAGCGCGATGGCTCGTTTAAGTTCTTTGACTTCAACACCCGCCAGGGCCGCAGCAACTACTACGTAACCAACAGCGGCTTTAACGTTGCCAAGTATGTGGTGGACGAGTATGTGCTCAACCGCCCGTTTGAGCCGGAATTTGTGACGGCGCAGGATGAGGCGCTGTGGATGGTCGTTCCCATGGGCGTCGTCGACAAGTACGTCAAGGATCCCGAGCTGCGCGCGAAGGTGCATCGTCTTGCCAAGGAGGGCAAGGGCGCCGATCCCTCGTTTATGAAGGGAGACTTTGTCTTTAACCGCTGGTTGCGCATGTGGCACACCAAGCTGCGCCACTTTAAGCTGTTCAAGACGTATTACAAGTAGACGAGTGTGGCGCCCGTCCGGTATGTATCGGGCGGGCGCGGGCATGATACGCGCAATTGCGTGGGCGTCACCAAGGAGGCGGCGATGGAAAAGCTGGGAGTTATCGGCGGCATGGGCGCCGAGGCAACGTCGTATTACTACGACCAGGTGGTACGCCATACGGCGGCTACGTGCGACCAGGAGCATATCGACATGGTGGTGCTTTCCAAGTCGACCATGCCCGACCGCACGCTGGCCATCAAGACTGGCGAGCATGCCGAGCTGCTGGCGACCATGAAGGAGTGCGCTCAGGCGCTCGAGACGCTGGGCTGCGCGCACATAGCGATTCCCTGCAACACGTCGCACTACTTCTACGACCAGATTCAGTCGTTTACCAAGGTGCCGATTATCCACATGCCGCGCGAGTCGGTGCGCTATGCTCTGGCCGGCGCGGTGATGGGGGAGTGCGAGTTCGATCCAAACCTGAGCATGCCGGCCGAGCCGGTGCACAAGATCGGCATCATGGGCACCGACGGTACCGTGGGCGCAGACGTCTATGGGCGCGAATGTGAGACCGCGGGCGTTGAGGTCATCTATCCCAGCGAAAAGCGTCAGGCCGACGTGATGTCGCTCATTTACGACGATGTGAAGGCTGGGCGCGAACCCGATATGGATAAGTTCGACCGCGTGATGTGGGAGTTCGCCCGCAGCGGCTGCGACCGCGTCATCCTGGCCTGCACGGAGCTTTCGGTGTTGCAGAAGTATCGCGAGATGCCCGAGATCACCCTCGATGCGATGGATGTCCTGGTGCGCGAGTCCATCATTCGCAGCGGCGTCCCCTACCGCCTCTAGTTCTTCGCCTGCCAAAAAGGGACAGGTTTATTTTGGTAGGTTTTATCTGGGAAAACAGTAAAGGCCTCGGCTCGTTTGGTGCGAGCCGAGGCCTTTTGCATTTGCCGGTTGCTGCCAGCGATTGCTAGAACAGGAAGCCGATGGCGATAAGGGCGATACTGACGATAAGTACGGCGATATCCAGGCCTTTGATGGGGTAGCGCTTATACGAACTCGCGCGCGTGCGCAGGTAGAAGCCTCGCTGCTCGGCGGCAAGCGCGGTGGCATCGGTCTTGCCCACGCTCGAGATAAGCAGTGGCACGCACAGCGGCAGCATGAGCTTGAGTTTCTTGATGGGGTTCTTAGTGTCGTATTCGACGCCGCGTGCAGTCTGCGTCTCCATGATGGCGTTCATTTCCTGGCCAAATACCGGCACAAAGCGCAACGCCGTGGTAAAGGTGAAAGCATAGCGATATGGCACGTGCAGCACCTCGACACAGGCGTTGGCGAGGTCGTTGAGCTTGGTCACCATAAGCATGAGGATGAGTGGCAGCGCCACGCCCAACAGGCGTAGGCAGGCCTTCGATCCGGTAATGAGGCCCGTGTCGGTGATAAAGCCCCACACCATGTTGCCGTCGCGCATAAAGGCCAGCTGAAGCACCAGCATGATAAGCGCGAGCGGAATCAGCAGCTTGAGTAGCGAGAGCAGACGGTCGACGACGCCGGCGTAGGCGCCCAGTGCAAGGGTGAGCGCCAAAAAGCCCAACAGCGCCACGTAGCTGTCGGACAAGAAGATGCCGATGATGATGGCGGCGGCGAGACCCAGTTTGACGACCGGGTTCAAGCGGTGCAGCAGTGTATCGCCCGGCATATAGTCGATGACGTTAACCACGGTGGACCATCTCCTCGGTAATGCGAACGATATCGGTGACCTCGCTCACCTGTGCAAAGGCGGGAGAGACGGAGGATGCCAGGCGACGAGAAAGCTCTATGACCTGGGGCGGCTCAACGTAGGCTCGCTGCATGAGCTCGATGTTCGAGAACAGCTCGTGCGTGCGGCCGCGCTCGAGGATGCGGCCGTCGGCCATTACTACAATGCGCTCGGCAAAGTCGGAGACGACTTCCATGTCGTGGCAGACCATGATTACAGCGCAGCCGCGCTCGGCCATGGTGCGAACGGTTTCCATGACGGTCATGCACTCGCGGTAGTCAAGGCCGCTCGTAGGCTCGTCGAGCACCACGATTTTGGGCTCTACGACCACGACGGAGGCGAGTGCCACCATCTGGCGCTGGCCGCGCGAGAGCGAGAAGGGCGCCTCGTCGGCCGGCAAGCCAAAGCGGTCGATGACGAGCTGGGCGCGACGCAGCGCCTCGGCACGGTCGATGCCGGCAAGCTCCAGGCCAAAGGCGACCTCGTCGAGCACGGTGTCCTTGCAGATTTGGCGGTCGGGGTTTTGGAAGAGGGTTGCGACTTCGCGGGCAATGCGGCTCGTGGGGACGGCTGCGGTATCCAGTCCCGTGACGCGCACACTGCCTGAGGCGGGCTTAAGCAGGCCTGTGAGCAGCTTGGTGAGCGTGGTCTTGCCGGCGCCGTTTTGGCCGACGATGCCCACGAGCTCGCCGGGATAGAGGGTCAGGTTGAGGTCGTGGACGGCGGCGCCGCCATTGGGATAGGCAAACTCAACGTGATTGAAGGTGAGCACGGGCTCGGCGTCCTTGGCGTGCGGGCGCAACGACGGTGCGTGCGGTGAGCCGGCGGGTGCCTGAATGTTGCTGCTTGCGTGTGCGGGGTCGACGATGCCCGTAATCAGGCGCTCGGCCTCATCAACATCCAAACAGGGAGTGCCGCTGGCCAGGCCATCGGCCTCGAGGCTGTTGAAAATGCGCGTGACACGCGGGCTATCGACACCGATGGCGCGGAGCTCATCGGCGTGCGCGAAGACCTCGTGCGGCTCGCCCTGTAGCGCGATTTCGCCATGATTGAGCACGAGCACGCGGTTGCAATACTCCGAAAGCAGGGCGACTTTTTGCTCAACGACGACGATGGTGATGCCGAGTGCGCGGTTGGCCTCGCGTAGGGTCTCGAAGACCAGCGTGGAGCTGGCGGGGTCGAGCGCCGCGGTGGGTTCGTCGAGCACGAGCACACGCGGACGCATGGCGAGGATGGCGGCGATGGCAACCTTTTGCTTTTGGCCGCCCGAAAGCGTGGCGATCTCGCGGTCACGCAGGTCGCTGATACCGACGGTCTTAAGCGTCTCGCTCACACGTTGCTCGATCTGGTCGTGGGGAACGCCAAAGTTCTCCAGGCCAAAAAGCATCTCGTCCTCGACGACCGAGGCGACCATTTGCGTGTCGATGTCTTGCAACACGCTGCCGACGATTTGCGACACATCAGTGAGCGAAACTTCACAGGTGTCGTTGCCGTCGACAGTGGCGGAGCCAAAGAACGTGCCAGTGTAGTGGTGAGGTACGGCGCCCGACAGACAGGCGGCAAGTGTGGACTTACCGGCGCCCGAGGGCCCGATGATGCCGATGAAATCTCCCTTGTTCACGCTGAGCGAAACGTGGCTGAGCGCCTGCTCGGTCTGCGTGCCGTAGGAGAACGAGACATCGTCGACGTTGATGATCGTTTCCATGGATACCTTTCATAGTCATCGGGGACGTTCTTAAATGACTAGTCAATTAAGAACGTCCCCAAAAGCTAGTTGCTTGGGACAGTCTTTGGTGGTGAAGTACGGAGGCGGCTTTACGAGGTGCCCCAGGTTGGCGCGAAAGAGGAACGAAGCGTGCTTGGGTACGCGAGCGACGAATGAACGCCAAGATGGGGTGGCTCGTAAAGCCGGGCAGGTTAGTTGAGTTTAAGGGCCTTCTGGATGGGCATGTAGAGAGCGCCAACCAGGATGGCGTTAAAGACGGCGGTCATGGCGACGACGGGCAGCATGGCTGCGGCGAGCTCGCCCACCACGCCGAGCATGGCCATCTTGATGACCATGAAGATGGCCCCCGAGACAAAGGTGGTCACGAACGTTGCGACGATGGCGACGGCGGGCTTAACCTGGCCGTCCTTGGCAGCAGCGTTGACAATGACGGCCATGAGCATGGCGGCGATGCCCTCGGCGGCAAAATCGACAAAGGGCGAGGTGGTGGTAATCTGGATCACGGCGGCCGAGATCAGGCCGATAACGAGCGCCTGGCCAATGTTGGGACGAACGACCAGGATAGTGAGGCAGAAGGCCGAGATAATGAACTCGGGGCTGATCATGCCGCCCGAGATGCCGGAGATGGCCTTGCCGACGGTGAAGTTGAGGATGAAGCCGGCAGCAAGCAGGATGGCGAGCAAGACGAGGGCGCGGACGTCGAGTTTGCCGCGGTCGGCGGTCTGGACGGTGCGGGGCTGGGCGGTGGTGGTGTTCTGAGACATGGTGAAAATCCTTTCGGAAGGGAAGTGCAAGAGAAGAAAGCGGAGGCGCGTGATGCGAATGCGATTGGGCTCGAGATAGAAAAAGGCCCCCGGTCGAAACCGGAGGCCTTCTAATCACCTAGAGCGCAAAACAGGCGTGAGGGACTCACTGTCGACCGATCGTATTCGCATCACGCCACCACCAGTTGTTGAGAGACTTCATCGTGTTCTTCATGTTGGTGGCTCCTTTCGTGATGCCATGGCGCGGTCGCACCTAGTTGCTGTTGCGCTGCACTATAGCACAGCAAAGTGTGTGCGGGGAAATCTTTTTTGAAAAGATTTCAGCGGCGTTTCCTGCCGGTCGAATGGGCGGCTGGGCGGGCGGGCGACCTTGGCCATCCCACCCGCGCCTTAAGGTGGGGGTTCTTATGCCTTCTTGCGACGATAGAGCACGAAGCCGCAGACACCGATGACGACGACGGCGCCAACGGCCATGGCGGCCATGTTGTTGCTCTCGGACTTCTCCTCGGTCGCCTCTTCCTCTTCGACCTCGGGCTCGGCTACATCCTCATCGGAGAGGGCCTCGTCGGCGTAGGTGATGGACTCGACCAGGCAGTCGTTGTCGGCATCGTAGTCACTCGGGACGAACTCCTCGGAGAAGTCGCCCTCCTTGAGGTAGTCACGCATCTCCTCGAGCATGGCCTTGCACTTGAGGTAGGTGTTCTTGGTGGCAGCCTTGCCGGCCTTGTTGGCCAGGGCGGTGCGCGCCTCGGTGTCCTCGGCGGCCTGCATGGCCTCGTCGACGGTCAGGTTCTGCTCGATGAGCTCCTTCTGCAGCGCATCGAGGTAGGCGCGGACGCCGGTGGCGCAGTGGTCGCGGTTCTCATAGGCGAGCGTGTTGATGTCCATGAGGACGTAGTTGATGGAGTTCTTGGGCTCCTCGTTGTTCACGACGTCTTCCTCTTCGCAGTGATCGAAGGAGACATCCTGATCGCTAAAGTAGGGGCTGACCTCGGTGAGCAGTGCAGAGTAGAGGGGGATGGCGACGGAGAACTCGGCGTTGGAGAGCATCTCCCACTGGATGGTCGCGATCTCGGGATCCATGCCGTGACGAATCTGGAAGGTGTGGATCTCGGTGTTGCGGTTGGAGCCGATGGCATAGGCACCGTCGGTGTTGGCATTGAGGCCGGCGACATTCTCGCCGCGAGCGGCGAAGGAACGGATCATCTCAAAGGTGTTCCAGTCAGACTTGCCGGGCTGGAAGAACAGCGGCTGCATCTCGTGGACCAGGGCGCCGGTCGTGGCGCGAGCGTCTTCACGCTCGTCCTTGACGATCTCGTAGTCGGTGCCTTCAGCCAGCGGGGCCATGAAGTAATCGCGACCCTGGATATAGCGCGACCACTGGTGCATACCGGCCTCGCCGATCTCCTCGCCGTAGGTCTTGGCGACGTCGAACTTGCCGTCGGTGTACTCGGCAAAGCCCTTCTCCTTGGGCATGGACTCGATGCCCTCGGAATGGAGACAGTTCTCGGTGTCATCGAGGGCGACGTTATAGGTGAGGTTGCCGATGTTGGGGTTGAGCGAGGCGATGTCATCGGTGAGCTTCATAGCAATCCACTGATGCCCGGAAAGCGCGGCGAACAGCCAGGTCTCGGTGCTGTCGGCGATGATGATCTGGTCGTTGGAGCAGACGCCCTGCTCGTCGATCAGGCTGCCGATGAGCTCGACGCCCTCGCGGGCCGTGGCGCTCTCGCCCAGGATGACGCTAGCGTAGTTGTACTCGCCGATACCGGTCTCCTCGGTGATGGGGTCGGCCTCTTCGGCCTTCTCGTTATAGGAGGTGCTCAACGTGGCAGAGCAGGAGACGCCCTTCTCGTTGATGCCGGCCTCGGAATATGCGTCGTAGCGATCTTCCCACTGCGAGGGGTTGTCGCGAACGAAGGTGTAGCGGTAGGTTGCGCCCTTGGACTTGTACTCAAAACCGGACTCGACCGAGGTGTACTTGTTGCCGTCCTTGTGTGCGGGCTCAATGCCAAAGTGCTTGACATAGCGCGGACCGAAGTCCTCGGAACGGCCGTAGTATGTGTTGCCGTCTGCCGTAAGCTTGCTGCCCATGTAGATCTGGGTGCAGGCGAGCGCCGAAGTCGGCATGGCCATGATGGCCGCTGCTCCAAACGCAAGGCCGCAGCCGAGCTTTTTGAGCGTGTTGACAGGATGAGTAAACCTCATGATCCCTCCCAACCGTTGAAACCCCGCGGAACCGTGCAGGATTTCAGCTAATAAATACATCTATTAGCCTATCGGAAGTCTAAATAGTATTCATCTATTTCGATGAAATACTCGATGAGCGTCCTAAAATATGCGATGAACGGACAAGAATACTCATTATGTAACTTTATTTAAATAAAGACGCACTGCAATTACTGTATCTGAATAAAGCGCCTTGCACGGGGCACAAAGAAAAATCCCCCGCTGTCTGGCAAATGCATAAACAACGGGGGAGACGATAATTGGATGAATATCATACCAATGTGGAATTATTTCTTCCGGCGGTGGATCACGTTAATCGCATAGCCGACGAGCATGGCCAAGACGATGACGATAAAGCCAATCAGGGGGTTGTCGTTCATGGGGTCCTCCTATTTTCCGAGCGGGGAGAATTCGTCGACGATGAGGTCGAGGCATTGCGGAAGCGCGCGGGCTCCAAAGACGCCCGAGTTGCTGGAGATGATCTCGCCATCGAACTGCATGCCCAGCGACGGCGTGCAGGTGATTTTGGCTTCCTTGGTCTGGATGATCTTGAACTGCGGACGGCCGAGCACCTTGCCGGCGGGGTCGAGCGCGGCGGTGATCACAGTGGGCAGGAGCTGGACGGTTTTTACGGGCTCGATGACCGCGATGTCGACCATGCCGTCGTTCATGCGGCAATCGGGGAACAGGTTGATGTCGTTTTGAATGACCGAGGTGTTGCCGGCCATGCAGCAGATGCCATCGAGCTCCTCGACAATGCCGTCATGCTCAATCGTAAAGTGCGCCACCGTGGGGTTGGGTGTGGCGAGCGCCGACAGGAAATAGGCGATCTCACCGATGTCGTTTTTGGCGGGGGCGGCCTTCATCATGATCTCGGCGTCGAAGCCCGAGCCGGCGATGATGATAAAGCCGTGGCGCTTCTCGTTGCCGTTCTCGTCGAGCCAAAAGAGCTCGCCCATGTCCACTTTGACCGTGCGACCGGCGCGGCAAGCCTTGGCAAGCGCCGCTGCCTCGGGGGCATTACCGATGTTGTTAAAGAAAAGGCAGGCCGTGCCGGAGGGGAAGACGAGCGTGGGGACACCGCACCCGCGCATTTGGTCGAGCACGTTGGAGACGGTGCCGTCGCCGCCCGAAACGACCACGCGATCAAACTCGCGCACGTCTGCCACGGCGTCCTCGGGTTCCATGCCATCGCCGATAAAGCGCATCACGACCTCGTCGCCGCCCTGCGCGAGGGCGTGCGTGAACGCGTAGATTTCATCTGAGCTGGGGCCCGATGCCGGGTTGTGGATGATAAGGCAGCGCATACTTACGTTCCCGTTCTGTGACTAACCGAGTATAGTTGTAAGGCAATGCCGATATCCTACCCGTGTTTTTCGGGCCTAACCTTATTCGATGGGTTGATATGTACATTTCCACACATCAGGCTCTACTCGACTTTTGCCAGCGCGCCCGCGAGTTCGACGCGATTGCCGTCGATACCGAGTTTTTGCGCGAGCGCACGTTCCACCCGCGCCTGTGCTTGGTCCAGATTGCCACCCCTGCCGAGAGCGTCGCGGTCGATCCTCTGGTGATCGACGACCTATCGCCGCTGGCCGAGCTTATGGGCGATGAGAGCGTGACCAAGGTGTTTCACGCTTGCTCGCAGGATATGGAGGTTATGCTCCATACCGTGGGCGTGCTGCCGCGTCCCATTTTTGACACGCAGGTGGCCGCCGCCTTTTTGGGCGAGCGCCAGCAGATTTCCTACGGCGCGCTCGTGCAGACGTTTTGCGGCGTCTCATTGCCCAAGACCGAGTCGCTGACCGATTGGTCGCGCCGCCCGCTGACCGACAAACAGATCGAGTACGCGATCGATGACGTCAAGTACCTGATCGTCGCCTATACCGAGATGATGAGCCGCCTGCGTGAGCTGGGCCGCGTGGACTGGGTGCTCGACGAGTTGCGTCCGCTGGCCGACGAGTCACACTACCGCGCCGACCGCCATGAGGCATTCCGCAAGGTCAAGCGCATCAACTCCTGCAGCCGCCATCAGCTGGGCATTGCGCGCGAGCTTGCAGCCTGGCGCGAGGACCGCGCTGAGCGGCGCAACATCCCGCGCAAGTGGGTCATGTCCGACGATACGCTGCTGGCCCTGGTTAAACGTAATCCCGTTCGTGTTGAGGAGTTCCGCAGCATTCGCGGTACCGACCAGCTGGGGGAGCGCGACGTGGACGGCGCGCTCATGGCCATTAAGCGCGGTGCGAGCTGCCCACACGATCGCCTGCCGTTCATGGTGCGCGGGCACCGTCAGATTTCGCCGGAGTTGGAGAGCGTGACGGACCTGATGTATGCGCTCATTCGCCTGGTTGCCGAGCGCTCGGGCGTGGCGACCTCGGTCATTGCCTCGCGCGATGACCTGGCCGATTACATCGAGCATCCCGAGCAAAGCCCCCTGCGCGAAGGTTGGCGCTTTGAGCTTGTGGGTTCGCGTTTGGACGATTTGCTCTCGGGCAATATGGGGTTGACGGTCAAAGATGGCAAAATTGAATTGCTATAGGTATATTGTTACGCGGTTTTACCAAACCGCGTAACAGCTCGACGCTGCAAACGGCCGAGAGCGGCAATCTGACGTTCAATCGTCGCTCGCGTACCAAAGTACGCGTCGCTTCTCTTTCACGTCACCTTGCTCGCTCTCGGCCGTTTTCGCTGACATTGCCAAAACATTGATGTTGATTTGCTGGTCAGTCGAATGGGTAGAATGCCTCCAACGTGTAACTCGATTCGGAGGAATTCGCATGCCTTATTACTATGGATACGGCTTTGGCATTGACCCGCTGTACCTGCTGGTTGTTCTTGTCTGCACGGTGCTTGGCCTTGCCGCGCAGAGCTATATCAACTCGACGTACAAGACGTGGTCCAAGGTTCGCTCGGACGGCGACACGGGTGCCACGGTCGCTCGTCGCATGCTCGATGCCAACGGTTGCAACGCCGTGGGTATCAAGGGCGTTGCCGGCGAGCTCACCGATCATTACAACCCGCAGGACAACAACCTGTATCTGTCGGATGCCAACCATTCGGGCGGGTCGGTTGCAAGCGTTGCCGTGGCCTGTCACGAGGCGGGCCATGCTGCCCAGCGTCAAAGTGGTTATGCCATGATGAAGGTACGTACCGCTTTGGTTCCCGTCGTCAACTTTACCCAGAACACCTGGACGATCGTGCTGCTCATGGGCCTGTTCATGAACATCGCGGGGCTCACGACCCTCGCGCTGGTCTTCTTCTCGTTTAGCGTGCTGTTTCAGCTGGTTACGCTGCCGGTCGAGATTGATGCCAGTCGCCGCGCCGTGGCGTATATCGAGCAGTCGGGCATGAGTTCCAAGCAGGTCAACGGTGCCAAGAAGGTGCTGACGGCAGCCGCGCTCACCTACGTGGCGGCGGCGCTCACCTCGATTATTCAGCTGCTCTACCTTATGGCTCGCTACAACAGAAACTCCAACCGATAAACAAATGGGACCGACGGGCGCCGTGGGGATTCGTGTCCTCGCGGCGCTGTACTATGTGTTGGACTTAAATTTGCACGGGGCCGGAGCCCATGTGCACGATGACGAAAGGGGGCTGCGTGGCAGGCTGGAATCTAACCGGCAATGCCGTTTCCGCCGAGTTCGACGGATCGGACGAGCGGGAGCGCAAAGAGCTCAGCGTGAGCCAAGCGGTGGAGATCGCCGCCGGCGCGCTCGATGCCATTCCGCAGCTGAGCGTCCTGGGCGAGGTCACGGGCTTCCGTGGCCCCAATGCCCGAAGCGGCCACTGCTACTTCCAGATTAAGGACGACTCGGCGGCCGTTGACTGCATCATCTGGAAGGGCGCCTACCTTAAGCGCACCTTCGACTTGCGCGACGGCATGCAGGTAAGCTTTAAGGGCAGCTTCAATCTCTACAAGCCTACGGGTCGCATGAGCTTCGTCGCCCGCTCGTTCTCGCTGGCGGGGGAGGGCCTGCTGCGTCAACAAGTGGCGCAACTGGCCGAAAAGCTCCGCCGCGAGGGCCTGATGGACGAAGCGCGCAAGCGCCGTATCCCGGTGTTCTGCTCACGCGTGGCGGTCGTCACCTCGCTTTCGGGCGCCGTGATCGACGACGTCAAGCGTACGCTGCGCCGTCGCAACCCGCTCGTCGAGCTTGTCTGCGTGGGCGCAAAGGTCCAGGGCGAGGGCGCGCCGGCAGAGCTTATTGAAGGCTTGCGCCGCGCCGCTGCCATTACGCCGGCGCCCGATTGCATTTTGCTTGTCCGTGGCGGCGGCTCCTTCGAGGACCTCATGACCTTTAACGACGAGGAGCTTGCCCGTGCGGTGGCGGCTTGCCCCGTGCCCGTGGTGACCGGCATTGGCCATGAGCCCGATACCTCGATTTGCGACATGGTGAGCGACCGTCGCGCCTCCACGCCAACGGCAGCGGCAGAATCGGTGGCGCCGGCTATGACGGAGTTGGCCGACGTGCTCGAGACGCGCCATCAGCGTCTGGGCGTCGCGATGGCTTCGATGATCGGGTCGGATCAGGTCGATTTGGAGATGCTCGACCAGCGCGGTCGCCGCGCCTGGGATACCTATACGGCCCGTCTGGGCGATGCGCTCGATGCCGCCGCATGCCGCCCGTGCCTCAAAGACCTCACATTTATGGTCGAGCGTCGCGAATCGGAGCTTGCACTGACTGCTGATCGCCTGTCGGGCGCCATAGCTCGCTCGGTCGGGACATTCCGCTCCAACTTTGAGCGCCTGCCCGAGCGTCTGGTTGCAAGCACCTCGGGGCTCGATGGCAAGCGCCATGCGCTCACGCTTGCGAGTTCCCGTCTGGAGCATCAGGGGCGCACGATGCTCAGCAAGCCCGCGTCCGACCTGGGCCGTGCGGCAGCCTCACTCGATGCCCTGTCGCCGCTCAAGGTGCTTGCCCGTGGCTATTCCATCGCGTACAGCGATGATGGGGTGGCTACGAGCGCCAAGACCTTTAAGCCCGGCGACGCCATACGCGTGCGCATGGCAGACGGCAACGTGGCGGCAACGGTCGATACGGTCGAGTAGGCCGCGTTTCACAGCGATAAACCTTTAGGAAAGGAAACAGATATGGCAGAGAAGACCCCGGTCGAGCAGCTTACGTACAAGCAGGCCTCGCAGGAGTTGGAACTCATCATCCGCAGCTTGGAGTCGGGCGATATGGAGCTCGAGGAGTCGCTCGAGAGCTACACGCGCGGCGTCGAGCTCCTCAAGAGCCTACGCACCCGCTTGTCCGATGCCGAGCAGAAGGTCTCGGTGCTCCTGAAGGACGTCGACGGCAACGACGTGCTCGCCGACGGCGAGGCCGCCAACACGGACGACAACCTCTCGTTCTAACCATCCCGACCAAATATAATTACCTTGGTCTGTGAGAAAGGAACCAGCCATGTGTGATTGCATCTTCTGCAAAATTGCCAACCACGAGATCCCCTCGACCGTTGTCTATGAGGACGACCAGGTCATCGCCTTCGACGACCTCAATCCCCAGGCGCCGGTCCACACGCTCGTGATTCCCAAGAAGCACTACAGCGATATCGCCGATAACGTGCCGGCCGAGACCATGGGCGCCATGGCTCACGCCATCCAGGAGGTCGCTAAGGCCAAGGGCTTGGAGGACGGTTTCCGCGTCATCTCCAACAAGGGCGTCAACGCCGGCCAGACCGTCATGCACTTCCACATGCACGTCCTCGGCGGCAAAAACCTGGGCGAGAACCTCATCTGAGGGTGCGTAGTCCGTCGACTTGGCTGCCTTTGGAGTAATCTATGCAGCTTTCTCAACTCGAATACCTTCAAGCGGTAGCGAACTATGGCGGCGTGCGCAAAGCAGCTCGCGCCGTTCATGTGAGTCCGCAGG
>CABSKX010000006.1 GCA_902478365.1 uncultured Collinsella sp.
ATGAAGGAGACCGAGAAGATCGAGATCATGCACTTCGACCAGGAGGGCTACCTCGAGGACGGCAGGAACGTCTACGAGGCCGGCAAGAAGATGACCGCCCTGGCCGACCGCGTGCACGAGGAGGGCTACGACGCCGTCTTCCTGATGGGCGTCGGCGGCACCTGGGACGAGTTCATGCAGCTCGAGTACCTCATGAACAAGTTCGGCGACCGCGACCTCGAGGTCTACCTGATCCACGCCGCCGAGTGGAACGTCATGGGCCACAAGCGCATGACCGACAGGTCCGTCGTGCTGACCGCCTCCGAGTCCGGCACCACCCCCGAGGTGCTCGAGGCCGTCGGCAAGATGAGGGAGATGGGCGTGCGCGTCTTCGCCATGACCAACCCCGAGGGCAAGATCGGGCAGGCCGTGGGCGCCGAGAACTGCGTCATGATGGCCTCCGACCACGGCGCCGGCGGCTGCGAGAAGGGCTACTACCTCGCCGACTGCTTCGGCCTGCGCCTGCTCAACCGCCGCGGCTGCTTCCCCAAGTTTGACCTGTTTATCGAGCAGACCAAGGACGTCTGGAAGGACATGCTCGACATCCGCAAGCGCTTCGAGCCGCGCGCCGAGGAGCTCGCCAGGAAGTACGCGCTGGCCGACTACACCATGTTCATCGGCTCGGGCGCGCTGTGGGGCGAGACCATCCTGTACTCCATGTGCCTGCTCGAGGAGATGCAGTGGAAGCGCATCCGCCACATCACCTCGCACGACTTCTTCCACGGCACGCTCGAGCTGCTCGAGCCCGGCGTCCCGGTGTTCCTGTTCATGGGCGAGGACGAGTGCCGCGCCCTCGACGAGCGCGTCCGCGCCTTCCTCACCAGCGGCGTGACCGGCGACGAGGACTACGTCATCATCGACACCGCCGAGTACGCGATCCCGGGCCTGGACGACGACTTCCGCGTCATCGTGTCGCCCTGGATCCTGTCCGTGCTGGCCACCGACCGCCTCGCGCGCAACTACGAGCTGGTCACCAAGCACAACCTCAAGTACCGCCGCTACTACCACCAGTTCGACTACTAATTTCATTTGGGGGAAACCGCAATGAGGCAATACATCTTTGCCAGCCACGCGCATTTTGCGACCGGCATCAAAGAGAGCACCGAGCTGCTCTCGGGCGCGCGCGATAACGTCCACGACCTGTCGATGTTTGTCGACGGCCGCACCGACGTCGCCGAGGAGGCCGCCAAGCTCCTGGTGACCTTCGACCCCGCCGACGACGTAATCGTGTGCACCGACCTGTTTGGCGGCAGCGTCAACAACGAGTTCACCAAGATCGTCCAGACGCGCCCCAACACCTACCTGGTTGCCAACATGAATCTGCCGCTGCTGATCCAGCTGCTCTTTTCGGACCAGGAGGCTCCCGCCGATCAGGTTATCCGCGAGATCCTCGCGGCTGACGACACGCGCGTCAAGTTTGTCAACGACCTGCTGACCGATGCGGATGACGAGGAAGAGTTCTAGTCACCGCCTGCTATTAATGGGGCCGGGTTTCCGGCATGAGACCTTTGGGGGTCAATCATGATTCAACTGCTTCGCGTCGACCATCGTCTGCTTCATGGCCAGGTGGCCGTCTCTTGGGTCCAGGGCTTGGGCTCCGACTGCATCTTCTGCGTTGGCGACAAGGTTGCCAACGATCCCGTCTGGAAGACTACGCTCAAGATGGGAAAGCCGGCCAACGTCAAGCTCGTCATTAAGGACATGGAGCACGCCATCGAGGCCATCAACTCCGGTGTTACCGATAAGTACAAGATGATCATCTGCGTCGCCAGCATCGCCGAGGCCAAGCAGCTTGTCGACGGCTGCCCGCAGATCACCTCCATCAACCTGGGCAACACCAAGTCCAAGGACGAGCAGCGTCCCGATGCCCGTAAGATCTCCCGCCAGATCTTTGTGACTGCTGCCGAGGAAGAGGACATTCGCGAGCTCGTCGGTCGCGGTGTCGAGGTCGAGATTCGCGCTCTGGCCGACGACCCCAAGGTCGATGCCCTAAGCGCCCTCTAATTGGGAACCACGGGCGGCGCGCACGGCGCCGCCCCTATTCGTGGGCGTACCGGATAAACGCTTTACCCGTTACCCCCATCTACCGTTCACCGGGAGTACACGCCCGTTGAGCGATTGGTATTAAATAGTTTTCGCATGACTATATAATTGGTATCAAATCATTTGCACCGGTTTAGGTGTTAACAGCACACCGGTACAAGCTGGATCTGTCTGGGCGATTGTCGGCATGGAAAAGGGCGCGCTGACAAGTCGGGAATCGCCGCGCGGATCCAAGAGGGATCAAAGGGAGGAACAATGCTTGTTCAAGCGATCCTCATCGGACTTATCGCTGCCTTCGGTAAGCTCGATTATCAGCTCGGTACGCTCTATGCGTTCCGCCCGATCGTTCTGTGCCCGCTCGTCGGCATAGTCCTCGGGGACCTGCAGTCCGGCCTCGCCATCGGTGCGAGCCTCGAGCTGCTCTTCATGGGTTCTATCTCCATCGGCGCTTACGTGCCGCCCGATGAGACGATTGGCGGTGTGCTCGCCTGCGCCTTCGCTATTCAGCTGGGTCAGAGCACCGAGGCCGCTATCGCGCTCGCGATGCCCATCGCCACTCTGTGCCTGGCCATTAAGAACGTCGTCAACGCCGGTATGCCCCTTCTGGTCGACCGTGCCGACGTCTTTGCCAGCAAGGGTAACCTCAAGGGTATCTACGCTATGCACTGGATTATCGGTCTCGTGATTGTCGTCCTGGCCTTTATCCTGTGCTCGGTCTCCTTCTATCTGGGTGCCGACGCTGTTCAGGGCCTGCTCGACTTCATCCCGACGTTCGTCCTCGATGGCTTTGGCGTCGCAGCCAACATCCTGCCTGCCATGGGCTTCGCCATGCTCGGCCGTCTGGTGCTTACCAAGCAGCTCGTGCCGTTCTACTTCCTGGGCTTCCTGCTGTGCTCCTATGCCAACGTGCCCGTCCTCGGCGTCGCCCTGATCGCAATCATCATCGGCATCGATAAGTACGACCTGCTGGGCCTTGGTGGCGCCCAGTCCCAGCTTTCTGTGGAAGGGGATGAGGACGATGACTTCTAATTCCGAGAACCAGATTACTCGCTCCGACCTCATTAAGAGCGCCGTGAACACCGGCGCCCTGGGCATGGAATTCTCCTGGACCTACTACAAGCAGATGAACATTGCCTTCTGCCTGATGGTCGCCAACATGCTCAAGAAGATCTATGCCGGCCGTCCCGATGATTACGCCGAGGCCTTGCACCGTCACAGCGCATTCTTCAACATCACCCCGCAGCTCGCTCCCTTCGTGGGTGGCATCGCGATGGCCATGGAAGAAAAGGTCGCTCGTGGCGAGGTTGAGCCCGAGAGCGTCAACGACATCAAGGCCGCCCTCATGGGTCCGCTTTCCGGCCTGGGTGACTCCTTCTTCCTGTCCACCCTGCGCGTCGTCGCCGCTGCCGTGGGCATCAGCCTGTGCCAGGCCGGCAACGTCTTTGGCCCCATCGCCTTCCTGCTCGTCTACAACATCCCGGCGTTCCTGATTCGTATCTTTGGCGCTATCAAGGGTTATGAGCTGGGCATTGGCTTCCTCGACGAGGCTCAGAAGACCGGCCTGATGCAAAAGATCATGGCCTGCGTCGGCATTGTCGGCGTTATGGTTGTTGGCGCCATGAGCAAGGACATGTTCTGGGCTTCGCTGCCCATCGCCATCGGTCAGGGCGACTCCGCCCAGACTCTCCAGGACATCCTGGACGGCATCATGCCCGGTATGCTCGGTATGGCCGCCTTCTGGCTCTACTACTGGCTGCTCTCCAAGAAGATCAACCCGATGGTCCTGATCCTCTGCACCATGGTCGTGGGCATCATCGGCGCTTACTTTGGCGTGCTTGCCTAATATGTTCGAATCGCGCTTCCATCGCGTCTAACGGTTGCGTCGATCTTTGGGGGGCTTGTCGCATCTGCGGCGGCCCCCTGTTTTTTAAAACTCCGTACGAAAGGGGAGGGCTATGGTCGTACCCGAGCTTTCGCTCATGAACATCAACCATCGTTACTACAGCATCGAGACGTTTTTTAAGGCTGCAGGTGAGGCCGGCTATCGCAATATCGAGCTGTGGACCGGCTCGATGCACCTGTATGTGGATTGCCATGAGCACGATTCGGTGGATAAGATTCGCGATCTTGCCGCCCAGTACGGTATCAAGATCGTGTGCGTGTGCCCCGAGCAGAACAACCCCAAGCCGTGGAACGTCGCGGTGCGCGGCGAGGCGGGCCAAAAACGCATCCTCTCCTACTTTAAGAATGTGATTGACGTAGCCGTTGAGTTGGGCGTGCCGCAGATTCTGGTGACGAGTGGTTGGGCCTATCTGGACGAGCCGGCTGAGGACGCCTGGGCCCGCAGCGTTGCCATGCTGCGCTCGGTGTGCGACTACGCCGACACGCGCGGTATTCGCGTCGCGCTCGAGGCGCTGCAGCCGTCGGAGTCCGTGCTGGTCAACACCGCACAGGATGTGGCACGCATCCTCGAAGCGGTCGATCGCCCCAATTGTAAGGCTTGTATCGACTTTGGCGCCATGGAAGTTGCCGGCGACACGATCGACGGCTACTTTGAGGTTTTGGGCGACAAGATCGTTCACACTCACTTTGTAGATGTGGGCGGCGGCACGACGCATCTTGCCTGGGGCGACGGCGAGCGTGATATGCGTGCCGACCTCGAGGCACTCATGCGCCACGGCTATACGGGCTATGTCTCGGCCGAGACGTGTGATGGCCGCTACTATCAGGATCCGTCCAAGGCGACGACTCAGGTTATCGAGATGTATCGCCGTGTGACAGCGGAGATGGAAGCCGAATAACTAAACTGCGCGGTTGCGCCGGAAACGCTTGGGCGTGTCTCTATAGTTTTGTCAACCGCGTGCTTCGCGCCATTTCGGCATGACGCATCCGGGCGCCTGGCGCCCCCGCTTGGTTTCCTCTTCGGTTGATCCCGCCGCCCGCTAGGCCGCGTACGGGACGGCGTCGCGCATGATCGCATATATGACCTTGAGCCTCTTCCTCGCGACCGCCTTCAGCGCCTTGCTGTGCCTCATCCCCCTCGCCCTGCACTCCCCGTAGTACCTCCCGAACCTGTTGTCCGTGCCGATGAGGGAGTTGCAGCTGAATATGAGCAGGTTCTTGAGCTGCCTGTTCCCGCCGTGCTGAGGCGACGTCGACCTGATGCTGCTCCCGGAGCGCCTGTCTGACGGCGCCACGCCGCAATAGCTCGCGAGCTCGTCGTGCCCCCTGAAGGCGGATATGTCGATCGACGTCACCAGCGCCGCGGCGGTCTTGGGGCCGATCCCGGGCACCGTGAGGAGGCACTCGTAGACCTCGTCGCCCGCCAGCGAGTCGGCCACGAGCGAGTCGAGCTCCTCGATGTCGGCGTCGAGGGAGGCTATCTCCCGGGCGAGCATCCGGACCGCGACGTCCTCGCCGGCCGGGAGCCGCCTTCCCGAGCGCGACGAGGCCAGCAGCGCCTCCCAGAGCCTCCTGGCCCCCGCCGCGGGGGCGCCCGCGCGCCTGGCGGCGTTCGAGAACCTGCGCCAGCCGGCGGCCGAGCACCCGGCGGCCCCGCCGAACTCGGCCAGCATCGACACCTGCCAGCGGCTCGACGGGTCGACCGCGCCCTCGAGCGCGGGGTCGGCCTCGAGCAGGGTCGCGCGCAGCCTGTTCTTCGCGCGGGTCCTGGCGGACGACGCGAACTCGCGCTGCGACGACAGGATCCGCAGCGAGGCGGCCCCCTCGGGCTCCTCGGGCGCCGGCCTGAGGGCGCGGGGCACGCC
This sequence comes from uncultured Collinsella sp., assembly GCA_902478365.1. Classification (GTDB taxonomy): domain Bacteria; phylum Actinomycetota; class Coriobacteriia; order Coriobacteriales; family Coriobacteriaceae; genus Collinsella. The sequence continues at coordinate 5,850 of CABSKX010000006.1, forward strand.
GAGCGCGGTGCGCGCGATCACCTCGGCGTCGATGGCGTCGGTCTTCGCGATGCCGGGGAACATCCCGCGGGCCTGCTTCTCGGCATATCCGGGCAGGTAGGCGCAGGGGTTCCCGTGCGCATGGGCGCGCGCGAGGACCAGCGCGCCGATGTTTCGCTTCTGGTCGACGACGACCAGCGCGCCGGAGCCGGCCCGCTCGAGCAGCCGGTCGATGTCGTCGGGCCTGTTTGCCAGCTCGGCCCTGAAGGCGACGCCCCCTCCCGCATCGAGCGCGCACGCGCTGTGCGAGCTCTTCCCGACGTCGATCCCCAGGTAGGCCACGGGCGTCTCTGCTGCAGGCATGGTGTATCCTCTCCCTTGAGCCGGCCGTTAGCCGCGGAAGCGACACCCACATTACCCGGCCGTGGCCCGGTCCGGGCCCGGCACATCTCTATCAGTCGTTCCCCGCGGCCCCTCCCGCCCCGGCGGCAACACGTCCCGGGCCCTCTACGGGGCAGGGGCTGACGGCCGTCCGGGGCGGTCGGCCAGCGACCACCGGTACGGCTCAATCGTATAGCCGTGCAACGGAAAAGAGCCGCCCTTTCGGACGACTCAAACTGTAATGGGTCTGGCGCAATGCTTTTATAGCTGGCGAGTTGTGGGGCGCCCGTCGGCAGTAGCGCTCGAAATAGACAACTAATGGCGTTGTGATACCACTCGGGCGAGGAAACCGACCGTTCGCCGCAAATCTTCGTGAGTTTGGATTGGTATTAAATAACAAGCAATCGTATGGCTATAATTGGTATCAGCAAGAAGCGCGATGTATAGAATCGCGCACATGTGATGGGAGGACACACATGAAGGAGACCGAGAAGATCGAGATCATGCACTTCGACCAGGAGGGCTACCTCGAGGACGGCAGGAACGTCTACGAGGCCGGCAAGAAGATGACCGCCCTGGCCGACCGCGTGCACGAGGAGGGCTACGACGCCGTCTTCCTGATGGGCGTCGGCGGCACCTGGGACGAGTTCATGCAGCTCGAGTACCTCATGAACAAGTTCGGCGACCGCGACCTCGAGGTCTACCTGATCCACGCCGCCGAGTGGAACGTCATGGGCCACAAGCGCATGACCGACAGGTCCGTCGTGCTGACCGCCTCCGAGTCCGGCACCACCCCCGAGGTGCTCGAGGCCGTCGGCAAGATGAGGGAGATGGGCGTGCGCGTCTTCGCCATGACCAACCCCGAGGGCAAGATCGGGCAGGCCGTGGGCGCCGAGAACTGCGTCATGATGGCCTCCGACCACGGCGCCGGCGGCTGCGAGAAGGGCTACTACCTCGCCGACTGCTTCGGCCTGCGCCTGCTCAACCGCCGCGGCTGCTTCCCCAAGTTTGACCTGTTTATCGAGCAGACCAAGGACGTCTGGAAGGACATGCTCGACATCCGCAAGCGCTTCGAGCCGCGCGCCGAGGAGCTCGCCAGGAAGTACGCGCTGGCCGACTACACCATGTTCATCGGCTCGGGCGCGCTGTGGGGCGAGACCATCCTGTACTCCATGTGCCTGCTCGAGGAGATGCAGTGGAAGCGCATCCGCCACATCACCTCGCACGACTTCTTCCACGGCACGCTCGAGCTGCTCGAGCCCGGCGTCCCGGTGTTCCTGTTCATGGGCGAGGACGAGTGCCGCGCCCTCGACGAGCGCGTCCGCGCCTTCCTCACCAGCGGCGTGACCGGCGACGAGGACTACGTCATCATCGACACCGCCGAGTACGCGATCCCGGGCCTGGACGACGACTTCCGCGTCATCGTGTCGCCCTGGATCCTGTCCGTGCTGGCCACCGACCGCCTCGCGCGCAACTACGAGCTGGTCACCAAGCACAACCTCAAGTACCGCCGCTACTACCACCAGTTCGACTACTAGGAGCTGGCCACAGGTCCGATATCTTGGCTGGTTGATATCTCGGCCCTACACAAGGGCGCCCGCATTCGCGCGGGCGCCCTTTTTGCGTTGTGACAAGAGATTGTTGCTAACCGCTCGCCCTATGTTTCCAAATGAATACGCTGTGAGCCGGGAGGACGATTCTCCCCGCAAACACTCTAGTATGCTAAAGTACCCAGAAGACCGGCGGAGCTATGCCGGTCTTCTGCTCTATATGAAACACAGCATGAGGAGGCTCACCAGATGACGGCCACACCGTGGGGATTCCGGGACATATTGCCCGAGGAGGCTCAGGCGCGCGAGGAGATCGCATGTACGGTGAAGGGCTGCTTTAGGGAGCATCATTACCTTCCGGTCGAGACGCCGTTGCTCGAGGACAAAGGTTCGCTCGAGGAGGGCGGCCGCATTGCGGACACGCCGTTTAAGCTCTTTGATGACGACGGTCGCCTGCTGGTGGTCCGTCCCGACAATACGTTGCCCATCGTGCGCCTGGTTTCGACCCGCATGCGCGCGGCCGACCTGCCCCTGCGCCTTCGCTACGAGGCGCCGGTGGTTCGCGAGTGTCAACGCAATGCCGGTGGCTTGCGTCAGTTTACGCAGCTGGGCTTTGAGCTTATCGGTACGGGCGATACCGCGGGCGATGTTGAGATTGTCTCGCTCGTTGCCGAGGCCGTGCGCGAGCTGGCACTTCCCGATGCGCGCATTATCGCAGGCAGCGTGCGTCCTTTTAAGGAATTGCTCGCGGTATGCGAGGATCGTGAACTGGCTGCCGAGGCCCTGCGCTGCGTGCATGCCAACGACTTTGTGGGCCTCGATGCCCGCGTGGCTGCCAGCGCCGAGTCCGATGCCGTCAAGGCCGCCATTAGCGAGCTGCCGCGCCTACACGGTGGTGCCGAGGTGCTCGACCGCGTGGATGCGCTGCTGGGGGCTGCCGGTATCGCCGCGCCGCTGACGCGCGAACTGCGTGCCCTGGTCGATGGTCTGGCTCCCGGGGACGCCCAGGTGCTGTCGTTCGACTTCTCCATCATGAACTCTTTCGATTACTACACGGGCCTGGTCTTTAAGGCCTATGCCGGCGGCTTGCCCGATCCGGTCGGCTCGGGTGGACGCTACGACTCCATCTTTACCGGTGCATTTGGCGACGGCATCGAGGTACCGGCGGCGGGCTTCGCCTTTTCGCTCGAGCGTCTGGAGGCCGCGCGTTCCTCGGCCGAGGACGCCGCTTCCGATGGTGATCACGCCGCGGGCCGTGGCGCCGAGGGTCCGCTGCGCATCGCCGTGCCCAAGGGCTCGCTTAAGGCTGATACGCTCGACGTGCTCGAGGCCGCGGGCCTGGACGTCTCTGAGCTGCGTGACCCCGGCCGTCACCTGATTGTGCGCGGCCGCGACGCGCGTGCCGGCAAGGGCACGGTCGGCGATATCGAGTTTGTCATCGTGCGCCCCAGCGATGCGCCTGCCTTTGTGGGCTGCGGTGGTGCCGATTGCGGCATCTGCGGTTGGGACTCGCTTATCGAGGCCGACCTTAACCTGCTGCAGCTGGTCGATCTGGGCTACGGCCTGTGCACCTTTATCGAGGCGGAGCCCGCGTGGCGCGCCGGTCAGGCCGAGCGCAACTATGCCCGCCGCGGGTCGCTTCGCGTGGCCACCAAGTATCCGCGCATCGCGAGTGCCTGGTATGCCGAGCGAGGCGTGAACGCCGACATCGTTTCGCTGCATGGCAACATCGAGCTGGGCCCCATCGTCGGCATGACCGATCGCATCGTGGACATTACCGCCACGGGCGCCACGCTGCGCGACAACGACCTGGTCATCACCGGTCGCATCATGGACTGCACGGCCCGCTTCTTTGTCAACCCGGGTGCCGCGCGCCTGGATCCGCGCGTGCGCAATCTGGCCGATCGCTTGGCGGCGGCCGTGAAGGACAAGCATTTTGAGCCCGTTGCGGGCTCGGCACAATAGCGCGAGCACGCACGGGCGCCCCAACGTCTGGGCTGCGGGTCGACTGGCGCCGCCGCCCGGCCTCTCGTTTTTCGAACATAACCTCGACCGATAGGGGATACCGATATGAAGACCATCAAGCTTGCTCCCGGTGAGCGCCTCGTTACCAACCAGCTCAACCGCAAGGGCGTGCTGCCGCAAAACATCGTCGACACCGCCCGCGAAATCGTGGCCAACGTGCGTGCCAACGGCGATGCTGCAGTGCGCGACTATTGCCAGCGCTTTGACGGCGTTGAGCTGCAGAGCTTCCGTCTGCCGCAAGAGCAGATCGATGCCGCGCTCGAAGGCCTCGATCCGGCCTTTGTCGCCGCGCTCGAGAAGGCTGCGCGCCAGATTCGTGAGTTCCACCAGCGCGAGGTCGAGCAGAGCTGGTTTACCACGCGCCCGGACGGCACGATGCTCGGCGTTAAGGTGACCCCGCTTGCAGCGGCTGGCATCTACGTGCCAGGCGGCCGTGCGCAGTATCCCTCCACCGTGCTCATGAATGCCATTCCCGCCAAGGTCGCCGGCGTCAAGCGCGTGGTCATGGTGACCCCGCCGCAAAAAGATGGCCTGATCAGCCCGTATACGCTCGCGGCAGCCAAGCTCGGCGGCGTGGACGAGATCTATATGGTGGGCGGCGCCCAGGCCGTGGCCGCACTGGCGTACGGTACCGAGACCATTCCGCGCGTCGACAAAATCACCGGCCCGGGCAATGCCTTTGTCGCCGCTGCCAAACAGATTGTCTCGGGTGACGTGGGTATTGACATGGTCGCCGGTCCTTCCGAGGTCTGCGTGCTGGCCGACGCCACGGCCAAGCCCATGGTGGTCGCGGCCGACCTGATGGCCCAGGCCGAGCACGATCCACTGGCAGCCTGCTATCTGGTGACCTGCGACGAGCAGTTTGCGCGTGAGGTCGAGGCGGGTATCGATATTCTGGTAGCGCAGTCGCCACGCGCCGAGATTACGCGCGCCTCGCTCGACAATGAGGGCACCATCGTGGTGGCCGCCGACATGGCCGCCGCCGTCGAGGCGGTGAACACCGTGGCGCCCGAGCACCTGGAGCTGCACTGCGAGGACGCGATGGGCCTGCTCGGCGGCATTCGCAACGCCGGCGCCATCTTTGTGGGCGCTTGGAGCTCCGAGCCGCTCGGCGATTACGTTGCCGGCCCCAATCACACGCTGCCGACCGGCGGCACGGCCATGTTCTCCAGCCCGCTTTCGGTGGAGGAGTTCGTCAAGCGCTCAAGTGTCATTTGCTATACGCCCGAGGGCCTGCTCTCGGACGCTCCCGCCACGCAGCGCCTGGCCGAGGCCGAGGGCCTGTGGGCACACGCGCTTTCTGCCGCACTGCGTCGCCGTGTGCTGGAGCAGGGCGAGGATGCCGTGAGTGCCGAGTCTCTGGCCGCGGCCGACCTGACCAAGGTCGCCTGGCCGGGAGATGCCGTGTCGATGGTCGCCGAGGGCGTGGACCTGGCGGCTACGAGCGCTGATGGCGCCGGCGCGACTGGCAAGGAGGCCTAATATGGCCGAGCTGACGCCCCGCATGAAGGGGCTCGTCCAGCCTTACCTGGCCGGTATTGAGCCCTACGATCCCAACTTTACGCCCACGCGCATCAACCTTTCGGCCAACGAGAACACCTATCCCGTGCCGGCTGGCGTGCGCGAGGCGGTCGACGCCGCCCTGGCCGCTACACCGCTCAACCGCTATCCCGATCCCATGTCCTGTGACCTGCGCGACGAGCTTGCCGCTTGGCATGGTGTGGCGCGCGAGAATGTCTGCGTGGGCAACGGCGGCGATGAGCTGCTCTATAACTACCTGCTGGCGTTTGGCGGCGCGGGGCGGACCCTGCTCAACTGCCCGCCGTGCTTTAGCGAGTACGCGTTCTTTGCGTCGCTCTGCCAGACCGAGGTGCGTGACGTGTGGCGCGACCCCGCGACCTTTGAGCTCGACCAAGCGGCTGTGCTCGCGGCGGCGCCCGAGTGCAACCTGGCAATCGTGACCTCGCCCAATAACCCCACGGGCGACGTGGCGCCACTCGACTTTGTCGCGGCGCTGTGCGATGCGTGCCCCGGCATGGTAATGGTCGACGAGGCCTACGTTGAGTTTGCCGACGATTCGTTTGGCGCGGCCACCACGGCGCAGGGACTTATCGCCGAGCATCCCAACCTGGTGATTCTGCATACGCTGTCCAAGGCGTTTGGCGCCGCCGGAACGCGTCTGGGTTACGTGATCGCGGCACCGGAGGTCATCGACGTGTTCGCGGCGATTCGCCAGATCTACTCGGTTAACGTGCTGAGCCAGGCCGCCGCGCTTGCCTGCGTGCGTGCCCGCGATGCGTACGCGCCCGTGGTGGCACAGGTCGCATCCGAGCGCGAGCGCGAGCTGTGCGCCCTGCGCGCGATGGCTGCCGAGGGTCTACCCGTGGAGGCATGGCCGAGCGCGGCGAACTTCGTGCTTGTGCGTACGCCGCACGCCACGCGCGTGCGTGAGCGTCTGCGCGACGAGTATTCGATTTTGGTGCGCGACTTTAGCTACGCGCCGGGGCTTGCGGACTGTCTGCGCATTACCGTGGGTACCCCGCAGGAAAACGACGAGGTGCTGGCTGCGTTTGCCGCGCTGGTGAAGGAGGAGATGTAGATGGGCCGTTATGCCGAGGTGACTCGCAAGACGGGGGAGACCGACATTGTCGTAAAGCTCGACCTGGACGGAACCGGTACGTGCGATATCTCGACCGGCGTGCCGTTTTTCGACCACATGCTCAACGCCTTTGGCCGCCATGGCCTGTTTGATTTGACGGTGCATGCGGTAGGTGACGTTGAGGTCGATGCGCATCACACCGTCGAGGACACGGGCATTGTGCTGGGCGAGGCGTTTTGCCAGGCGCTGAGCGACAAGGCGGGTATTACGCGCTTTGCCGACGCGGCGATCGCCATGGACGAGACGCTCGTGATGGCCGCCGTGGATATCTCGGGCCGCGGGCAGGCCTATTGCGAGCTGCCCGTGCCGACTGAGCGCGTGGGCAGCTTCGATACCGAGCTGGCCGTTGAGTTCTTCTATGCCTTTGCGCGCGATGCCAAGCTCACGCTGCACGTGCGCGAGCTGGCGGGCGGCAACTCGCATCACATTATCGAGGCCGCCTTTAAGGCCGTGGGCCGCACGATGCGCCGCGCCTGCGAGCTCGATCCCCGCGTGCAGGGCATCCCCAGCACCAAGGGCTCGCTGTAGCTGACGGATCGCACAAACCACCACAAAGGTGCCTGTCCCCTTTGTGGTGGTTTTGGATGATGGGAAAAGGGAGGAGTCGCGTGGGCGAACCGAAGATCGTGGTGGTCGACTACCACAAGGGCAACTTGTCGAGCTTCGTGCGCGGGCTTGTGCGCGCCGGTGCCGCCGCCTGCGCGTCGGACGATCCGGAGCAGATCCGCAACGCCGACGGCCTGGTCATCCCGGGCGTGGGCGCGTTCTATGACGCGATTGCCTTTATGCGCCAGAGCGGCGAGGAGGTGGCCGTGCTCGATGCCGTTGCCGCCGGAACTCCGCTGCTCGGCATCTGCCTGGGCCTTCAGCTATTTTTTGAGCGCGGCAACGAGGGCGTGCCTGCGGACGAGGGTGCGGACGCGGACGACTATGCCTCCGAGCAGGCCGGTGGTCCCTGGGTCGATGGTCTGGGTATTATGCGCGGCTCGTGCACACGCCTGGAGTCGAGCCGCCTGAAGGTGCCGCACGTGGGCTGGGACCAGGTGCACATGACGCCCGCCGGTGCGGTCGATCCGCTGCTCGCCGGTTTTGCCGAGGGCGCCAACATGTATTTCACCCACAGCTACGCGGTGACCGACGACGTCGATGCCGCCGATGTGTTGGCGCGCACGCACTATACACGGAGTTTCCCGTGCATCGTGCGCCATGGCAACGTGTGGGGCTGCCAGTTCCATCCCGAGAAATCCTCCGCGCTGGGTCAGCGTATCCTTAAGAACTTCGTCAGCATCGTCGAGGAGGCCGGCCGATGATTCTGTTTCCCGCAATCGATCTGATCGGCGGCAAGGTCGTGCGCCTGGAGCGCGGCGACCGGAGCCGCTGCAAGGTATATTCCGACGATCCCGTGGCCGTCGCCCGTTCGTTTGCCGAGCAGGGCGCAAGCTGGGTGCACGTCGTCGACCTGTCCGCGGCCTTTGGTGAGGACGAGGACACATGCGCTGCCAACTCGGCGGCGATCGAGGCCATCTGCGACGTCGACGGTTTGTCCGTGGACGTGGGCGGCGGCGTTCGCTCGCTCGCGCGCATCGACGAGCTGGCCGGCTACGGTGCTCGCCGCATTGCGCTGGGCACCGTGCTGGTGACCGAGCCGGGTTTTGCTGAGGTGGCAGCCCAAGGCTTTGGCGAGCTGCTGGTCGCCGACATTGCCGCGCGCGACGGCCAGGTTAAGGTGAACGGCTGGCGCGACGGCGCGGGCGTGGCGCTCGACGATGCCGTGGCGCAGCTTACCGAGCTGGGCTTTAAGCATCTGGTGTATACCGACATCGCGCGTGATGGCATGCAGACGGGCATCGATGTGGCGGCGTATCGCCATGTGGCCGAGGTCGCGGGCTTTCCCGTCGTGGCTTCGGGCGGCATCTCGATGCTCGACGACATCCGTGCGCTGGCCGCGGTGGGTGAGGGCGCGATTGAAGGTGCCATTACCGGTCGTGCGCTCTACGAGGGCAACTTTACGCTGGCACAGGCGCTGGCCGCCGCCCGAGGGGAGGAGTAGCCCATGCTTACCAAACGCGTGATTCCCTGTCTGGACGTCAAGGACGGCCGCGTGGTCAAGGGCGTCAACTTTGTGAGCCTGCGCGATGCGGGCGATCCGGTGGAGCTGGCGCGTGCCTACGACCGCGAGGGTGCGGACGAGGTCGTCTTTCTGGACATTACCGCCACGAGCGACAACCGTGCGACGACTATCGAGATGGCGGCGCATGCGGCCGAGGAGCTGGCCATTCCCTATACCGTGGGCGGCGGCTTTCGCGACCTGGCGGGCATGCGCACCATGGTTGCAGCCGGTGCCGACAAGGTATCGCTCAACTCGGCGGCCGTGCGCGATCCGTCGTTGATCAGCCAGGCCGCCGCGGCGTTTGGCAGCCAGGCCGTGGTTGTGGCGATCGATGCCAAGCGCGTCGGTTTGCCCGGCGCATCCGGTGCCGACAAGTGGGAGGTCTTCACAGCGGGCGGTCGCAACGCCACGGGCATCGATGCGGTGGCGTGGGCCGAGGAGGCGGCTCGTCGTGGCGCCGGCGAGATCCTACTGACCAGCATGGATCGCGACGGCACCAAGGCCGGCTTTGACCTGGCACTCACCCGTGCCGTGGCGTGCGCGGTGCCGATTCCCGTTATTGCGAGCGGCGGCGTGGGCACGCTCGAGCATTTTGCCGAGGGCGTGATCGAGGGCGAAGCCGATGCCGTGCTGGCGGCCAGCGTCTTTCACTTTGGGACCTTCAGTATTCGCGAAGTCAAAGAGTATATGGCCAGCCAAGGCATTCCTGTGAGGCTGGACTTCTAATGCTGCGGCTTGCCCAGGCACCCGACCTTTCGGCTCCAACCCTCCTCGCGTACTTAAGTACGCGTCGTCGGGCTTGTCGCTCGTAATCTCGGGCACCTGGACAACCCTCGCCGACCTGCGAAGTTTGAATTTGGGAAGAGAAATGGAAGAGATAACCGATCCTTCAAAGCTTACATACGACGCCCGCGGGCTGATTCCTTGTGTTGTTCAGCAGTATGACACCGGCGAGGTGCTTATGGTTGCCTGGATGAACGAGGAGTCGGTGGGGTTGACGCTCAAGACCGGCACCACGTGGTTTTGGAGCCGTAGCCGCCAGGAGCTCTGGAACAAGGGAGCGACGAGCGGCAATATGCAGGAGGTCAAGGAACTCTGGGCCGACTGCGATAGCGATACGCTGCTGGTCAAGGTCGACTCGCCGGGTCCGGCCTGCCACACCGGCAACCGTACCTGCTTCTTTAAGAAACTCGCGTAGGGCGGGCGCTCGACTAAGCGCTTGGCCAACCAGAAAGGATTGAACCATGGGTGTGCGCACTGCGAATGTTCAGGATGGAAATATCGGTGAGACGCTGACGGGGTTGGCCGAGGTGATTCATGGTCGTCGCGACGCATCGCCGCAGGAGAGCTACACCGCTCGCCTGTTGACCGACGTCGAGGACGAGCTGCTCAAGAAGCTTGCCGAGGAGGCGAGCGAGGTCATCATGGCCTGTAAGGATAACGACCACGATCACATTCGCTACGAGGCCGGCGACCTGGTCTACCACCTGCTCGTGACGCTTGAGCGCTACGGCATCACCCTCGACGAACTGGCCGGCGAACTCAACGCCCGCCGCCACTAGTCATTGGGGACGTTCTTAAACGACCAGTTAGGCGAGGGGCGTGGATTCCCATTCGCCGGTGGCGTGGGGGATGTCGAAGGTTCGATAACCGCAGTCGTAGGCGTGCGCCTGGGCCTCGCGGATGTTCCAGCAGATATCGCAGGCGCGGTGCGCGTCCGAGCCAAAGGTGATCGGCACTTCGGCATGGGCAAAGCAGCGCAAAAGACCGGTTGCGGGGTAGTAGTCGCCCAAGCCCTTGCGCGGCGCGGCCGTCGAGACCTCAACGCGGCGGCCCGTATCGTGCGCGCACTCTGCCATCTGCTGCCAAAACGGTGCGGGGTCAAAATCGGGCGCAAAGCCTTCCTTCGAAAAGCGCATGACCAGGTCGGGGTGAGCTATCACATCAAAGTTGAGCGGGCTCTCGCAGGCGCGGCACCAGTCATCGACATAGCGCTCCCACACGCCGCGTACCCCCAGGTTTTCCCAAACGTGCAAGTTGGTGTCATCGTCGATCCAGCCGCAGCGCGAATCGGGCGTATCGGGACGAGCGACGTCCTCCGTTCCCGCCGTACCCGCGGCACCGGCCATGATATCGCCTGGGTTGCCAATCCAGTGCACACTGCCCAAGCGCACGACGGCGCCCTGGGACCAGCGCTCAACCAAAGGCTCGCAGCCCTCGTACCAATCGCATTCAAAGCCATAGATAAAGCTGAGCTCCGGCGCAATCTGCGCGGCAAGCTTGCGAGCATCCTCAAAAGCCAGACGATGTGCCGGCAGGTCGCCCTCAGTAACCTGCACTTCGCAGTTGGCATCCATGCTGGCGGGCAGGGTGAGATGGTCGGTTGAGACCATGACGCGGCAGCTGGCCGCAGCAGCGGCGCGAACGTTGTCCTCAAACGAGGCATGACCGTCCGAGAACGAGGTGTGGGTGTGGCAATCGACCAGCGGGCAAGCAGGCATGGCAGCTCCTTTGCGTCAAGCGAATCCGCTCCATTGTAATGGGGCGGCCCCCGATGCGACGAGCGCTCCGGGGCCGAAATCGACTGGAAAGGGCGCGCGGTGCGGCCCCGCTCCAAAACGTGTACGTCAGCCTCCAAAAGCTGCAAAAAATGACATGTTTGGAGGCTGATGTACACGTTTGGTTAGGAGCGAGGGCGGCGACGGACGAAAGTCACGCCTGTGCCACGTCCGATGTGCTAGCGTTTGGATGAACAAAACGAGCCCGCGCGGAAAGGATCCGGACCGTATGCAACGTGGAAGTACATCTCCGCTGTCCCGCGAGACCGATGCACCCGAAACCATCGTCAAGCTGGAGTGTGACATCGACGATGCGTCGCCCGAGGTACTCGCCTATGCCGCCGACCGCCTGCGCGAGGCGGGCGCCCGCGAGGTGCACTGGCTGCCTCTTTACTGCAAAAAAGGTCGTCCCGGCTGGCAGCTGCAGGTAATCTGCGCCCGCGAGGACATTGACCGTCTGCAGACGATCATCTTTTTGGAAACCACGACCAACGGCATTCGCCGCCAGGTCATGGAGCGCGTCTGCCTGCCGCGCCGCTTTGAGCAGGTGGCGACGCCTTGGGGCGAGGTGGCCGTCAAAGTGGCCACTCTGCCCGACGGCAGTGAGCGTGCGGCGCCCGAGTACGAGGACTGCTCCCGCCTCGCTCGCGAGCACAACGTACCGCTCCAACGCGTGATGCAGGCGGCCCAGAGCGCGGCACTGCGATTTGAATAGCGCGGCCGGCGACATCCCGCGCCCAGTCATATCAACCCCACCCGAAAGGACCACCATGAAATACCTCATCGCCTCCGACATCCACGGCTCGGCATACTGGACCGAGCGCCTCTGCGCCGCCATCGAGTCCGAGCAACCCGACCGCATCGTTCTGCTGGGCGACCTGCTCTACCACGGCCCGCGCAACGACCTTCCGCGCGACTACGCCCCCAAGCGTGTGGTTCCGCTGCTCAACGCCCTGGCCGACCGCATCATCGCGGTGCGCGGCAACTGTGACGCCGAGGTCGACCAGATGGTGCTCGACTTCCCCGTTATGGCCGACTACGCCACGCTGTTCGACGAGACCGGCCGCGAGCTGTTCCTGACACACGGCCACGTCTTTGGCGCCGGCATGCACAACAGCGTCGACCACGCGCCCGCGCTGCCCGAGGGCTCCGCGCTCGTCTACGGCCACACGCACATCAAGGTTAACGAGGCAAGCGAGGCGCACCCGGGCCTGCGGCTCTTCAATCCCGGCAGCGTGAGCATTCCCAAGGACGGTACGCACAGCTACGGCATCTACGAGGGCGGTGCGTTCCGTCACGTGATCATGGAGGAGGACTAACCATGGCTCAGCAAAATGCCGAGGGCTCGCGCGACCTGTCCACGCTGGTCGACGCGTCGGCCGAGCTGCAGCATCTGGTGCAGACCATCTGGCGCCTGCGTCAGCCCGACGGCTGCCCGTGGGACCGCGAGCAGACGCACCAGAGCATCGGTAAGAACATGATCGAGGAAGCCTACGAGGCGCTCGATTGCATCGAGGCGGACGACGCGGCGCATCTGCGCGAGGAGCTCGGCGACGTGCTCATGCAGGTGGTACTGCATGCGCAGATTGCGGCGGACGCCGGTGAGTTTACGCTGGCCGATGTGGCACGCGATATCGACGCCAAGCTCATCCGCCGCCACCCACACGTGTTTGGCGATGCGGATGCCGATAACTCCGACGAGGTGCTCAAGATCTGGGACGAGGTCAAGCTTGCTGAGAAGGCCGCCAAGGACAAAGCCGTGGCGGCAGGCGAGGCTGCGCCCGAGGGGCTGCTCGACGGCGTGCCCACGCATCTGCCGGCGCTGATGCAGGCTCAGAAGGTGTCGCGCAAGGCAGCGGCCGTGGGCTTTGAGTGGGAGACGGTCCAGGACGTGTGGGACGAGGTCGCCGAGGAGCGTGCCGAGTTTGAGGCCGAGGCTCCCGGCTCGCCCGAGCGCGAGATGGAGTTTGGCGACCTGCTCTTTGCCCTGGTCAACGTTGCGCGCAAGGAGGGCATCGACGCCGAGAGCGCCCTGCGCGCGAGCACGGCCAAGTTCCGCCGTCGCTGGGCCGCGATGGAGCAGATGGCGGCCAACGCCCATGTGGATCTGGCTGAGCTTTCGACCCATGGCCTCAACGACCTGTGGGATGCCGCAAAGGCGGAGGAGTAAAACCGCGGGAACGACGAGCTGACACGCCTCATCGTTCCCGCTAAATTTTTCGAAAAACAAGTGTATCCCTCGGCTAACTTAGGGCATAATGCAAAAAGTGCGACATGGCTAACTTACGGAGGCGCACCGACGGTGCACGGTCAGCCGGTCGCTTGCAACCACTACGTTTCCAAGTGAGAGGGAGACAACATGAGCGATATTTTGGATGTCTACGGTCGCGAGGTGCTCGACAGCCGCGGCAACCCCACCGTAGAGGTCGAGGTCGTGCTCGAGGACGGCAGCTTCGGTCGCGCGATGGTGCCTTCGGGCGCTTCGACCGGCGCCTTTGAGGCGTGCGAGCTGCGCGACGGCGACAAGGGTCGCTACCTGGGCAAGGGCGTCTTGCAGGCCGTCGAGCACGTCAACAACGAGTGTGCCGATGCCGTCGTGGGCCTCGACGCCTTCGACCAGCGCGCTGTCGATGTCGCGTTGATCGCTGCGGACGGTACGCCCAACAAGACCAAGCTCGGCGCCAACGCGATTCTGGGCGTGTCGCTGGCCGTTGCCCGCGCTGCGGCAGAGTCGGCGGGCCTGTCGCTGTACCAGTACCTGGGCGGCGTCAACGCTCACCTGCTGCCCACGCCCATGATGAACATCCTCAACGGCGGCGTGCATGCCGACAACAACGTTGACTTCCAGGAGTTCATGATCATGCCGGTGGGCGCCCCGAGTTTTGCCGAGGGTCTGCGCTGGTGCGCCGAGGTCTACCACACCCTCAAGGGCGTGCTGCACGAGGCCGGCCTGGGCGGCGGCGTGGGCGACGAGGGCGGCTTCGCGCCCAACCTCAAGACCAATGCCGAGCCGTTCGAGTACATCACCAAGGCCGTCGAGAAGGCCGGCTTTAAGCCCGGCGTCGACTTCATGTACGCCATGGATCCGGCGTCCACCGAGTTCTACAACGCCGAGACCGGTATGTACGAGCTCAAGGGCGAGGGCGTGGAGTACACGAGCGCCCAGATGGTTGATTACTGGGAGAAGCTCGTCGACACCTACCCCATCATCTCCATCGAGGACGGTATGGCCGAGGAGGACTGGGACGGCTGGGTTGAGCTCACCCGTCGCATTGGCAACAAGGTGCAACTGGTGGGCGACGACCTGTTCGTCACCAACACCGAGCGCCTCAAGAGGGGCATCGAGCTGGGTGCCGCCAACGCGATTCTGGTCAAGGTCAACCAGATCGGCACGCTCACCGAGTCGCTCGAGGCCATCGAGACAGCCAAGGAGGCCGGCTACGCTTGCATCGTGAGCCACCGTTCCGGCGAGACCGAGGACTCCACGATCGCCGACCTGGTCGTGGGCGTCAACGCCGGCCAGATTAAGTCGGGCGCCCCGTGCCGCAGCGACCGTATTGCCAAGTACAACCAGCTCATCCGCATCGAGGACGAGCTCGAGGGCAGCGCGCGCTACGCCGGCAAGGCCGCGTTCTACAACATTCGCTAAACAAGTGGTGCTCGCGGGGGCGGGGCTGACTCGAATTCGCCTCGTTCCCGCCGGGTACTGTTGAGCACCATTGGGCGCTGGGCCATACGGCTCAGCGCCTTTTTTATGTCGAGCAAAGGCTGGCGAAGGCGGTGCGGGCGCCCGTGCTATAACTAAAGGACTTAGCGCAAACAAACCTCAACCGCACAAGGCGCACATGGATCAGATTTACGACAACAGGTACTATTCCGCCGGTTCGCGTGAGCCGTCGTCTCGTTCTGCACGTACGATGCAGCTCAGCGGGTCCGACTACGGCGGCGCCGATCGACGCGCACAGCGTCCGGCAAGCGCCTCACACCCCCGTGCTCAAATGAATATGCCGACGGAGCGCCCGCCGCGTTCGGTGAGCCCGACGCATGCTCAGCGTCCCTCAGCTCAAACGCATGAAAAGTCGACCAGGCCCTCGAGCCGTCTCTCCGGTTCGGACTTTATGCGCTATGCCAACGACAACGCGGTGGTCAAGGCAATCTACGACTTTACCCATGGACCCCAACGCGGGCTGTTTATTGGCATTGTTGTCGTTCTGGTGCTCGTGAGCCTGTACTTTCCCGTGCGCGACCTCTACGTCGCCAAACGCTCGAGCGATATCTTGGCCAAGCAGGTCGAGATTCGCCAACAGTACAACGACGAGCTGCAGAAAAGCGTCGACAAACTGCTCTCGGAGGAGGGCATTAAGGACGCGGCGACCGAGGACCTGGGCCTGGTGATGCCCGGCGAGACCAAGATTGACGTGCTGGGCCTGGACGACGATTCGGACTCGTCGTCGAGCAAAAAGTCCTCGAACGCCAAGAAGGCCAGCGAAGTCGCCAAAGAGATCGAAGAGGTCGGCAAGGACGCGCCGTGGTACATCCAGACGCTCGATATGCTGTTTGGATTTAACGGCGTCGAGGGGCAGACGGTCGTGTCCAACGGCAAATAGCGCCCGGAGGGGAGCCTGCAATGACGAATTACAAACGATATAAGGTGGCGGCGATTGACCTGGGAACGGTGTCGTCGCGACTGGTGCTGGCCCAGGTCGAGGGCGGGGCGATCGTGGAATCGTCCAAGCATACCGAGATTACCGACCTGGGCGAGGGCGTGGACGCGACGGGTCGCTTTTGCGAGGCGGCCGTTGAGCGCGTGCTCGCTGCGTGCCGAATGTTTGTGGACGAGGCCCGTGCCTTTGGGGCCGCGTGCATCTGCACCACGTGCACGAGCGCCGCGCGCGATGCGTCCAATGCCGCGCTGCTGCTGGACGGCCTGCGCGAGCTGGGGCTCGAGCCGCAGGTGATTCCGGGCGAGGTCGAGGCGCGCCTGACATTTTTTGGCGTGGCGCACGACTTTGCTGGCGAGCGCATCATTGTTGCCGATTCGGGCGGCGGATCCACGGAGCTCGCGACGGGCGTCTATGCGCCGGAGCGCGACGTCTTCGCGCTGGAGGGAACTCGCTCGCTGGACATCGGTTGCCGCCGCGTGACCGAGCGGTTTTTCTCGGCACTGCCGCCGTCGACGAACGAGCTTGCGGCTGCTGCCGGCTGGGCAAACGAGCAGTTTACGGGCTACTTTGAGAGTCTGCCTGTCGACTTTAAGCGCGCCGAGCGCCTGGTCGCGGTGGGTGGTACCGTCACCACGCTCGTTGCGCTGGTACACGAGCTGGAGCCGTATGATTCGAGCTTTGTGCACCTGCGCGAGCTTTCGCTGGAGCAGGTTTCGGCCGCTATCGAGCGCATGTCCACGCTGGACGCGGACAGCATCGCCGCGCTACCGGGTGTGCAGCCCAAACGCGCGGGCGTGATCTTGGCTGGCGCCGTGGTAATTCGCGAGCTCATGCGTGCCGGCGGCTACAAGACGCTCACTGTAAGCGAGAACAGCTTACTCGCCGGCATGGCCGCCACCATCAACGAGACTCTCGACGGCGCCGCCCCCACCATCGGCTGGACCCCAGAGCTCAGTACCCTCTAAATAAGTTGCGGTGAAATAGTTCCTAAATGGGCCGGTAAACGGTATAAACAGGATCTATTCCACCGCAGCTTAGAGTCCCACCGGCATCTAAAAGAAACGAGCCCGCATCCCTGGGGGACACGGGCTCGTAAGCGTCATATGGTAGGGGCGGTGGGACTCGAACCCACAATCCTTGCGGCGAGAGATTTTAAGTCTCCTGCGTATGCCAATTCCGCCACGCCCCCGTGAGACTAGAAGTCTAGCACAAGCCGTCCGTTACGCGTTGACGGCCATCGAGTGTTGGCCCGACTTCTCCAGGAACTCCTGGAACTTGGCTTCGTCGCCCTTGTTCTTGTACTGCAGGGCTAGCAGGTATTCCAGGCGGCAGCTCTTGACTTTGTCGTCGCCGGCCTCCTCGAGCATGCGCTCCAGCTCGGGAATGTCGTTGTGGCGCTTGAGGATCATCGTGTCGTACATCAGTTGGCATTCGTGCGCGACTGCCTCGGCCTGACCGCCCTCAAAGCCCTTGATCTCGTGCAACAGCTCCTTGGACTTTTTGCGGTCCTCCTGGCCAACGTAGTAGTTAAAGGCCTTGATCACCAGGTCGACACGCTGCATCTTGGGCAGGTTGAGTCCCAGCAGCAGGTCGAACATCTCGTCAGCGCGCTTGTGGTCCTCGCGCAGCAGATAGGAGTTCAGGCGCAGGTAGTCGCGGTTATAGCGCGGGTACAGCATACTGGTGAGTTTGCCATCGAGCAGGCGATCGAACTCGTCCCACTGCTTGGCAGCCATAAGCTGCTGCAGGCGCTTAAACGTGGTGCGTTTTTTGACGCTAAAGAACACCGATACGGCGATACAGATGATAACGACGGTGGTCCAGAGTGTGCGGGAATCGGGCATATTAGGGTCCTTAGTCGCTCACAAAGCGAGCGGTATGACAACACGTACTAGATGTATTATACGCAGCGCGCAAGCAAACTGGCATAAAAGCTCATCGAGGCTGAGCGCCATCGCTCGCTGCGGTACACTTACCTAAAGTAAACCACGAAGGGAGACATTACCTATGAAGAAGATTGTTTTGGCTTGCGGTGCTGGCGCTGCTACTTCCACGCTCGTTGCCCAGAAGGTCGCCACCATGCTCGACGCCAACGGTTACGCCGACAAGTACGAGATCGTGCAGTGCGCCATCTCCGAGGCCAAGGACGTTTGCGACGAGGGCGCCGACCTGCTGATCGCCACCACCGTTGCCCCCGAGGGCCTCACCTGCCCGTACGTGAGCGGTGTGCCCTTCATGACCGGCATGAACCGCGTCGCCGCCGAGAAGGCCGTCCTCGACGTCATGGCTCAGTAGGCGCTGACTGTATGAGTGAGCAGAACGCCAATCCGGTCGAGCTCTTTGGTATGCGCGTTGCCCATGTGGGCATTAACGCCGCCAACCCGGCAGACGCCTTGGAGATCGCGGAGCTGTTCTCGACGATGATGGGTCTGCCCGTTATCGAGACCCCGGTTTCGTACTTTAACGATTCGCTGGTCGAGGTCATGAAGCAGAATGGTCGTGGCACCAAGGGCCACATCGGCTTTGCCGTCAACGACATTGATGCGGCCGAGAAGTGGTTTGCCGAGCGCGGGCTCGAGGTCAACGAAGAGTCGCGCGCGCTGCTGCCCGACGGTAGCACCAAGCTCGTGTACTTTAAGCGCGAGTTCGCCGGCTTCGCCGTGCATCTGTGTCGCGAGTAGCGCACAAGCTGCTTTAGTCAGCAAAAAGGGATAGGGCCGCATGGCCTTATCCCTTTATTTATGCCGAGGGGTCGACTTCTGCAACGGTCAAAAAACCGAAGTCTAATACTTTTCCGAGAAGTGAACGAGACAAATCGGACCCCCGAAGCATCGACACTTTAAGGGCATCGTTTCCTGCGGTTTCGATACTAGAATCCTGCGATTTTGCCGACGAAAAATGTGGATGCTTCAGGGGTCCAAAAACAGACATTCACTTCGCGGAAAAGTATTAGACCACGATTCACGAGGGGGCTTCCTACCGCGGCAGGCGAATCGTAAAGCGGCTGCCGACCCCTTCGACCGAGGTCACACCGATGACGCCGCCGTGGCTGTCGACAATCCACTTGGCAATGGCAAGCCCCAGGCCCGAACCCTGTGCGCCGGCATCGCGCGCGTTGTCGGCGCGGTAGAACCGCTCGAACGCGTGAGCCGCGGATTCCTGGTTCATGCCGATACCTTCGTCCTCAACGCTTATGTCGATCGTGCCCGTGCCTGCATCCGTCGCTACGCCAAACGAGATGGGCGTGCCCGAGTCCGAATACTTGGCGGCATTCTGCACGATTGCGCGCAGAGCCTGCTTTGCAAGCGCCACGTCGACAGATGCGTTGCAGCGCGGGTCGCTGGTAAGTGTGGCATCGTACACCAGCCGATATGTGTGCGCGCCATCGATCATCTGCGATTCCTCGCATACCTCGCCGACCAGTGCGGCCAGGTTGGTATTCGCGCGCCGCAGGACCGTGCGGCCGGCATCGCCGCGCGCCAAAAACAGCAGCTGCTCCACGAGCTCTTGCATGTGCTCGCTTTCGGCCTTGAGGGATGCGATGGACTCCGCCAGCACGTCCGGGTCGTCTTTGCCCCAGCGGTCGAGCATGTTTACGTAGCCCTGAATCACCGCGATGGGCGTGCGCAGTTCGTGACTCGCGTCGTTGACAAAGCGCATCTGCTGCAGCTTGGCCTCTTGCATCTGACGCAGCAGGCGGTTGAGCGCGACCTCGATGCTCGCCAGGTCGGCGTCGCCGGTGGTGACGCTCGGCGAGTCGACGCTTGCGCGCTCGATGGCCTGCTCCAGCGTTTCCATCTTGCCGCCGGAGAGCTGCATACGGCCGAGCTCGTCCACGCGTAAGGCCAGGTCGTTGAGTGGTGCCATGGTACGGCGCACGCGGCGGGCGCCGCCGAGCATGTTGAGCACGCTGATGACCTGCCAACCTACAACAACGATATAGAGGGGCCACAGCGCGGCGAGGTCCTGCGCGAGGGGGAAGGTCTTGGTGGTACGCGCAAGCTCGACGGTATAGGTGAGCGTGGTCAGGTCCCAGCCGCGCGCGGGCGTCAGCGACATGCCGCGAACGGTGGCGCTGGGGATCCATCCCGCGGTAAACGCGCCGTCGGGCAGCGTCTGGTTGTATCCATAGACGAGAATCGCCGCCGCAATCACCACCAGCAACAGATCGAGCCAGACGTAGCTCACCAAGCGGCGCCACATGTAGCTCCAGTTGATGGCGCGGGCGATGGAGGTGACGCGCTTGGTCTCGGCGTTACGCGCGACAGACATAGCCCACCCCGCGCACAGTTTGGATGATGCGGGCACCGCCGGCGTCTTCGATCTTGGCGCGCAGGTGCGCGATGTGTACGTCGACGTTGTTGGTGTCTCCTACGTATTCGTAGCCCAGTGCCTCGTGCGCGATGCGCTCGCGCGTGAGCACGGTGCCGGCATGTGCCATAAGCAGGGCGAGGACGTCGAACTCGCGGGCCGTGAGCGCGATGGGCGAGCCGCCGACCGTGACTTCGCGGCGGTCGGGGTCGAGCGCAACCGAGCCCACGGTGAGCGTGGCAGGGGAGGGTGAAGCGGAGGCCTGGGTCGAGTTGCTGGCCGGGGGAATCGCAACGGCGCTCTCGCCCGCGCCGCCCGCCATACCCGCCCTGACGCCGGCGCCGCCAACGCCCGAAGCCGTCCGCACGGCCTCCGAGCGCTTCAGCGCCACACGGATCCGTGCGAACAACTCCTCAATCGCAAACGGCTTGGTCAGGTAATCGTCGGCGCCGGCATCGAGCCCGGCAACCTTGTCCATCACGGCATCGCGCGCGGTGACCATAATCACCGGCACGTCCTTGTGCTTGCGGACACGCCGCAGGACCTCCATGCCGTTGAGCTGCGGCAGCAATACATCGAGCAGGATCAGATCGTAGTCGTGCTCCAGTGCCAGGTCCACGGCGGTACGGCCGTCGGCGGCGTGCTCCACCTGGTAGCCCTCGTGCTCCAGTTCGAGCGTCACAAAGCGGGCGATTTTCTCCTCGTCCTCTACGATCAGGATCCGTGCCATGCGTGCCCCCGTCTGCGATTACTTGTCGTCGTTCAGATTTTGCTTGATGCCGTCCGCGGCGTCGGCGGCGTGATCCATCAGGTTGTTGATGCTGCCGGGCACGTCGCCGTCGCTGTCGATGCGGTAGCGCATGCCAAAGAACAGGCCAAGCAGCATCAGCCAAATCGTGGCGCCCCAGGCAAACAGCGCGACGATGGGAATCAGGATGGGGATGTTGAGGATGATCGCATCGCGGCGCGTGGCGATAAACTTGGTGTCCAGGCTCAGGCGGAAGAGCTTTTTGAGGTACTCCCACACGCTGTCCATCTTCTTGGAGAAGTCGGTCTTTTCGCTCGACTTTTCGTAGGCGGCCTGTGCGGCGACCATCTCGGCCGAGGGCTCATCGGCCGGCGCGGACTCGGTGGCGGCGTGCGCCGACGTGGTCTGGGTCTTGCCCTGCGACTCGAGCCAAATGATGGCGTCCAGAACGTTGCCGTCGGCGGCGTCGAGCGCGGCCTTGGCATCGGTATAGCTCACGTTGCACTTGGTGCGGATGGTTTCAACTTTTTCGAGGTCGTCCATGACCTGTCCTTTCGTTCGATGGGCGCGACGCCGGGCTATCTGCCCGGGCGCGAGCGTTGCGTTCGGCGGCCTGCGTTGCGCGGTGCCGCCCCGCCCTTGGTCGAACTCTATAGTGCAGGTTATAGATTAAGCGATTCTTGAGCCAAGATTAATAGTGGATGAGTTTTTGGGTGGCGCGGAGGCGGGCGGGGGCAGAAAAGGCAGGTTTTGCGTGGCGTGAAGGAGGTGCAGTCTGATCTTTGGGACGGCTGACAGCGAGGTCTAATACTTTTCCGAGAAGTGAATGAGTGAAAACGGACCCTCGAAGCATCGACACTTTTCGGGTGCCGTTTCCTGCGGCTTTGATGCCAGAATCCTGCGTTTATGCCGTTGAAAAATGCGGATGCTCCAGGGGTCCAAAAACAGACGTTCACTTCGCGGAAAAGTATTAGACCTCGATAGCAGGGGATGGTGGGCCGATGACAAAGTGGTGGCAGAAAAGGGGTACGCAAAGCACGCCGGTCATAGGAAATCAAAATCACGTTGCAAAAGCATGAGAATATCCTACAATTGCAACATGAAGTACTTTAGCAACATAACGGCGATAAGCGAGCTTTCCGAGAGTGAGGGCGTGTTCACCACAGCCCAGGCGGCTCGTATGGACATCTCTCGAGATGCGCTGGCACACTCATGCCGCGTGGGGCGTCTTGAACGGATATGCCACGGCGCCTACCGGATGTCGGGCACGCAGCGCCGAGACACTGACGAGCTCAACGCTTTTTGGAAACTCACCAATCCCTCCCTTTGCGCGTGGGAGAGAAAACGCCAGTGGGATGGCATCGCCGTGAGCGGTACGACAGCGGCGAACCTACAGCAAATGGGCGATTTCTATCTGTCTCCCTACAGGATGACCGCGCCCATGCGCATCAATACGAGAAACGAATCCCTTTCTTTTGCAAAGCGCGAGATCGCTGAGCAGGACATCGTCTGGCTCGACGGCCTGCCGGTAACTAAACCCGAGCGCACGCTTGTTGATCTTTGCCTCGATTGCGAGGACCCCTCATTAATTATCGATGCCTATAACGACGCGCTTGGGCGAGGGCTCGAGATACAGCGGCTGAAAGATCTTGTAGAGGAGAACTCTAAAACCGCCAAACGACGCGAGTTGATGATGCCCTTGTTGACGGCGCTGAACGAGTAATGAAAAACGGAGGACATGGTGAAGTACAAAACACCTGCCGCACTGGAGATGGCTGTTAGGGATGCCGCAAGAGAATCGCCGATGGATACTAATCGGGCGATCGTCGGTTTCTACTTTCATCGCTTCCTATGTCGCGTTTTTTCAGAAGATGACGGCCGCTTTGTACTCAAGGGTGGCCAAAGCGTCCTGGCGCGAACACTCGATGCGCGTGTCACAAGAGATATTGACTTGGTTGCTCAAGAGGAGAGCCTCGAAGAGGCTGTTGCCGATCTGGCGCGGGCGGCTTCGATTGATCTGGAGGATTTCGTTTCGTTTGTCTTTGATCGTGCAGAGCAGATCAAAAAAGAAGATGAGTATCGGTGTGGTGCGAAGGTGTGGTTCACCCCCTTTATGGGAACCAAGAAGCTGCAGCCAATTTCAATTGACTTGGTAATTGATGAAGTGCGGGGACTTGAGCCTGAGGTTCTTGCGCCGATCGATCGTTTGAATATTGAGGGGCTCCCAGTCTGCGACTATCGAGTATGCCGAGTGGAGAGTGCCCTTGCAGATAAATTGCTCGCAATGATAGAGATGCATGAGGGCCGTGCCTCTTCGCGAATCAAGGATATAGTCGACATCTTGGTGTACGCGAAAACTTGCTTCGTCGATGGGACTACGCTTGTCGAGAGGGTCGAGAAAGAAGCATCTGCCCGCAAGGTGGCAATGCCGGAAGAGTTCGTGGCGCCTCTCTGGTGGAAACAAAATGGTTCTGCGCAGTACATAAAGATGGCGAGGCAGGCGGGGGTACTTGATCTCGCGGGGAACATTGCTGGGGCAGAAGAGATCGTCAATCGGTTGTATGCACCGTGCTTTAATCATTCGGCGAATGTGCGCAAATGGAATCCTCAGACCACGGGATGGGAATAGGCTAGATAGTTAAGCCGGCGGCAGGGCCAGTTCCTGTCGCCGGCTTAAGACGTTTCTACTGCCTATGCGCTATTCGCAGGTCTGGTCGACCGCCTGGGTGACGGCCTTTTTTGCGGCTTCGAGGTTGCGCTGAGCTTGGGCGACAGCGGCCTCGGCTTGTTTCTTTGCCCCTACGACCTCGGCAAAGCGATTGATGGATTCGCTATACTCGCGCGTGCGCGGGTCAAGCGCCGGCGGGATTTCGATTTCGAATAGATCGGAAGGACGAATGGCGTGGCTGTACTGATTGTCGGACAATACCTGCAAAACTATGGACCCATGGCCGTCGGTGAGGTATGCTGCGACCATTTCTGAATACACCATGCGCTCCTCGTCGGTCATCGTTGGAATCGCCGGGCGAATGGCAGTGGTGTTGTGCGAGGCAACTAGATGCTGCTTTGCATCATCGATGCCGACCACAAGTAGGTTTGACGCGCCGTAACGACCGAGTATGCGCGGCATGACGATATCGCCGCAATGAAGCTCGTAACGAGCCAACACGTCTGGATCTACCTTTACAGGTTCGGAATCCAGCTCCGACGCGCCTTCCGCAACATCCTTGGGTAGCAAATAGCCGTTGCGGAAATCCTGAGATGAAATGCGGCGCACCTCGACAGCGTCGATGTCGTCCGAGGTGGTGCTGTCTCGGGGCATAAACGGCACCACGCGCATAAAACTGTCGCCCAGCGTTGCGCTGTAGTTTTGAGCTACGGAGATCAGGCCAACCCTGCCTTTGGAGAGCGCGGCGTGGTGTTGGAGTAGCTTGCGCGTTTCGAGCTCGACGGTTTCAATGGAAACCGTTTTGCGTGAGTCGTACTCGATGCCGCTCCAGTCAGGGGAGAAAGCCAAGGGAAGATTGGGGTATCGAGCCCCGTCGGCAAACCGAAGGCGTGGCATGGGCGTGGCGGCATTGCGGAATGCAACGCTGCGATTTCCCGTCGACAATACAACAAGTGCGTACATGCCGTGCATCGGAGATTCGGCGAGCGGGTGATATAGGACGCTTTCGATGAGCCCCTCGCGCAACAGAATCGCGCGTGCCTGCTCGGCGTCGTCCAAAGACTCGAACGGCAGCAGTACGGCAGCTCGAGTTCGACCGGAGAGGGCTAGTGCATACAGGCACCAGAGATAGGCCTCCCAATCGCAGAAGCCCAGGTAACCAGGCTCCAGATCATTAATGAGCGCCTCACATGCGCTGTTGATTTCGCGAAAGCGTTTCCGAACGCAGGCTGTGGCATCGATAAACACCGGCGCCGCGTCGCCATTGTCCGTGTTCTGCTTGCCGGGCTCAAGCTCACAAATATTGGGCACGCCGTTACCGTTTAAGGTAAAGCACTTAGCGAGATCTTCGGCATCCACGGCGCCGGGTAGACGTACGGTGAGCAGACGACTGTCTTGTTCCAGGTTAAGCGCGCGCGAGAGGGCGGCGGCAGTGAGGCGTGGCAATGATGATGTAGTTTCACGCATGTATAGAGCCCTTTCTTCTCAGTGAGTTTATATTAGCAGAAAAATTTAAAAAATTCTAATGATGAGAACAGCGCATTGTGCTATTCTCGAAGCAATCCAAATCCAACTCAATACCAACTGCTTGATGCGAACGCTTTGCAGTCTTTAGGCAAATTGCATTATCAAGCTGGAGGGATCCACTTATGAAACTACAAGTTAGGTCGACCGTCATCGCCTTAGCGTCAGAACATTCTAAAGCCTAGAACAGACTACTTATAAGCACCCCACAGAAAGGAAGGTCATTCGTGAAGAGTAAAGACGACATCTACAAAGCATTCCTTGACGAGATCGACGAGGATCTCCGCAGCATGTGCGAAATGAACGGGAAGGTGGGACGGCCACTTCCGTGTCCGTACTGCGGTGAGAAGAACGTTGAACGCCTAGCCAAGACGCTCGTCGCCGTGCTGGAAGATCGCTCGCCCGATATGCCCGGGCTGGTTCCCGAGCAGTATCGAGCCGATGTGCACGAGGCCCGCGAACTTTTGACTGCCGCGACGCTCGCTTTACTGCCGCTGTATTTTCCCCCGCACAATAGCTGCATCGAAAGCGTGGCGACTGTGGTGAGCATGTTTAGGCATGGGCGCAATGCAGGTTTCAAATCGGCTGGCGTTCTCTTGTTTGAGGAAGTTGCGACAGGGATGAAGTACAGCGTCAAGAAGGATGCCTATGTCCCATCCCTCTTCGTGCGTCATATCGATGGCAGAAAGCCATACGACCGGCTGCACCGCGATGGGTCGCGTGGCTTTACGGCGGATGAAGATGACGCCGTCATGTTTTATAAGCGCTACCTCAAGGTGCAACGACGCGTGTTCGATGCGAGTCCGCGTTTCAACTTTGAGCTATGCGTCAAACGCCCGTTTGAGGCACTTTTGGACGAACGACACACTTTTTATTACATGGAGGAAAAGATGGAAATCGATTTGGCAACTAAGGTGCGAAAGCTCCAGGATCGCTACACCCTCAACTTTGCTCAGGCCAAAGGGTACGACCTGCTCGACAGGCTGATGATTGAGGCGTTGCTTGCATATCTGCGTGATGGAACGGTCTCTGTCGCGGCACGCGAGAGCTATTTGTCGCAGGCCGAGCGCCTGATTGACGGCACGGTCAAGTTGTCGTGCGCGGCGAATCCCGATGAGGACACCGACGTCGACCGTATTTCCTAGTAGCCAATCAGATCTTCCGACAAGAAAGGGGCCATGCCATGTCAGTCATCAAGATGTTCGGCTATGAGGCCGCGCAGCAAACGGAGTATCAGACCAAGAAGTGGGCGACTGAGGAGGAGATGCAGGCGCTGTCATCCGGCGATGAGCAGCGCGATGTGATCTTGGCACAGGGCGCTACGGTTGCCTTTTACGAGGACGACAAGCATTGGGAGACGAGCGTGTCCAACAATGTTTTTGCCTTTGGAGGTACCGGCAGCGGCAAAACGGCGAGTTTCATTTTGCCCAACCTGCTCAATCACCACGAGTGCTGCTATGTGGTCACAGACACCAAGGGTGAGCTGCTGCGCCGTACGGGGAAGGGCTTTGAAGAGGACGGCTACGAGGTGACGGTTCTCGATACTGTTAATCCCGAGCAGTCGGCCGGATACGACCCTCTGCGTTACGTGATGGATGTCGAGGATATCCCCACCACAGTGGCGGCAATCATGGAGGGGGTCGAACCTGACAGGCGTAGCTTTAAGGATGATCCGTTCTGGGATAACGCAAACGATCTGCTGCTTCGAGCAATTGTTGGAATCCTGTATCTCCTGGAGACCCTTGCCGGCACCCTTGCGCCGGGCGAGGATCCCAGTGCTCCGCGCCGCTACCTTAAGATGAACAACGTTTTTAAACTGGCTGCGCTCATCAAGGTCACGGGAGATGGCGAGGGGCGATTCCCGTTGGACTACCTTGTGGAGGAGGTGGAGTCCAAGGAGTTCCTCGATAAGTATGGGGCGGTGAACGCAGACCTGTACGGCGTTGAGCAGTATCGCGATTTTCGTGGGGCGGCCGATAGGACGCTTAAGAGTATTCTGATCACGCTCAATGCAACTATCTCGCGGCTTAAGACGCCTCAGCTCATGCGCGTTTTTGAGCATGACGAGATGCGTCTTGATCGTATCGACGAGGGCAAGCGCGTGATCGATCTTAAGGTGAGCGACAACGATTCGGCTAATGCATGGCTTGCGAACGTTGCCCTTAAGCAGCTGTTTAACCTTGCCCAGCGCCGTGCCGATGCCAGCCCCAGCGGCCATTTGCAGCGTCGCGTGCAGTTTGTGCTCGATGAGTTTCCCAATGTGGGCCGCATCCCCGATTTTGAGCGCAGCATTGCGACTGTGCGCAGTCGCGGCATTAGCTTTTTGATGTGTGCGCAATCGCTGAGCCAGCTCGATGTCGTGTACGGCAAATCCACGGCGCTTACCATCCTCGATAACTGCGATAGTTTGGTCTATATGGGCGGCGGCAGCAACATCGCGACGCAGAACTACATAAGCGAACTGTGTGGCGAGTCGGTTTTGGGCACCAAGTACGTGGGCGCCGAGCGCACTGCCGTAGATGTGCGCGGTTGCGTGATGACCCCAGGCGAGGTTGGGCTTATGCCCCGCACCGATTGCCTGGTCAAGGTGACCGGCATGCGACCCTTCCGCGCCAAGAAGTACTTTTGCGCCGATCACCCCAATGCTGCCAAGTGGCTGAGGGATTAGTCCTTGCAGCTTTGTGTACCCCATCTTGCATGTTTTGTCGCACGGCTTCCGTTGGCCGTAAGCCGTGCGGTCCAGTTTTTGCCTCCTTACCGATTCCGTTTAGAAAGGAATTACCATGCCCGTTATGTATCGTGAGCCCAGCATCATAAAGAAGTCCAAGGACGGCCGTGTTGCCGCTGTCGATATGGCAAGCGAACTGCTCAACAGCCGTGTGCTGCTGCTGGAGGGCGAGGTCAACGATGCGACCTGCAACGGCCTTATTAAGTCCATGCTGGTGCTGGAGCATCAAAGTGCGACCGAGCCCATCACCCTCATCATCAACAGCCCGGGCGGCAGCGTCACGGCGGGGCTGGCGCTCATCGACACCATGCAGTCGCTCGATTGCCCCGTGATCACGGTGGGCGAGGGCGTCGTGGCCTCGATGGCCGCGGTGATCTTGGCCTGCGGCGACCACCGTCAGGTGTACCGCCACACGCAGGTGCTCATCCACCAACTGATGGGCGGCACGGGCATGGCGCAGCAGACCGATATCGAGATCGTGGCCCAGCATACAGCGGCCATGCGCGCCGAGCTGGACGAGCTGCTGGCCGAGCATGGCAACCTGAGCGCCCAGGAGTTCCACGAGCTCACCGAGCGCGACTGCTGGTGCAACGCCAGGCGCGCTCTGGAGCTGGGCCTGGTGGACGAGGTGATTGCGCCCAGCAAGAAGGCGCTCTAGCGGGGCGCATGCCTTACAAGTACGTTGTGCAGGGCGAACAAGTGCGTAAATTCACAGCCAGAAAGAGGTTGAACATGAACAGGATTTGGGACGTCGATGGCATTGAGTGGGAAGACCTGCCCACCGTGAGCGACCTGCTGTGCGCTGCGGACACAAAGATCCTGGCGCGTGAGGTTGCCCTTCGATATGGCGGCAAGCCGGACGGCCGCGGCCGTGGCGATAGCGAACGCAGCCTAAAGCGCGCCCGCCGCAAGGTCAAAAAGCTGCGGAAGATAGATCCCGAGCCCAGCGACAAGATCATCCTGTTGCCCAAGCATGTCATCAATCGTCGCGATGCGGGCCACGGTTTTGGCTATTACGACGTAGAGCCGTGCGCCTTTACGCGCAGTGGCGTACAAAAGTCAGGGGAGGACGCGTGTGCTGAGGTATACCCGTGGGAACTGTTCCTACTGAACGAGGAGCCTGCAAGCGTCGTTCTGGGCTATCGCGTATGGCTCGGCGGCGAATGGGACCTATGCGAACGTTATCGCTTTTTGGCTGTAGTGTGCGCCAGCGCGCTGCATCGCGTCCGCGAGCAAAAGGAGCTGCGCAAGTGTCTCAAGAAGGACGATGCAGCCTGTGACATGGACGAGGACGAGGCGATCGAAGGTGTTCGCCAAGACGTGCTGTATCCCGAGGAAGTGATCAACGCAAAGCTCGGCGGCTATTGGGATGCGAGCCTGGGGCTCGATCTGCCCTGGAAGGACGAACATCGGCAGACTTGCACGCGGATCGACAGGGCAATCGATGACCTGTTTATCGAGGAGACGAAGCGCTGTGCTTCGGAGCTTGGGAGGAAGCTTGGGCGTGGGTATAGAAGGCGCTGAGAGTAATTGTCTTGAATATTGATTGTGACTTGTGACGTTATGTGCGGCATACTGTTTGCCACCGTTGCAGTGAGTTCGAACGAGAATCGAATGAATAGACGACTAAACAATGTCGGCGATTTCCCGCGTGCAAGCAAGCGAGCTGCAGGCTCATTTGCTTCTGTGCGGGTATTAGATCGTACCTTTCTGAAAGCCGTAATTAGCACAGGGAAAAGAAATCGAGTACCTGTCGTTCACTGTTCAGATTGACTGACAATATCCGTTCGCCTTGCAGTGGGGCTAGTTCGGCTATGTCCGAACGACATGAGAGGATTAAGCAAACTGCAATTTGTGTAGGCTTCTCTGGTGGAATGAGATGAAGTCGAATGGAAAGGACGGAATGGAAACGCTTGGCTACTGAAAGAGATTTCTGTGCATTGGCTAGTATCGGGTATAGTTTTTATCCTAGCTCTCTTTAGGTGCACGGAGGATGTTTTGCGCTACTTGGGTAATAAGACCAATCTCTTATCCTCTATAGATAGTGTTCTCGAGAAGTATGAGATTACTGGAGAGACATTTATAGACCTGTTCTCTGGAACCGGCTCTGTGGGTGATCATTTTAAAAATCGCTATAAGATTATTTCAAATGATTACATGTACTTCGCAAGCGTTCTCGCTAATGCAAAGACAAGTTTTGGCCATGTACCGGAGTTTACGTCTTTTGTAAAAAAATATAAAACAAATCCCTTTGACCTGCTGAACAGCAGAGAGTATGAGGCAAGCGAAAGATGCTTTGTCTTGAATAACTATTCCCCAATTGGCGACCGCATGTATTTTACGGAGGAGAATGCCCTGCGTATCGACGGCATGCGCATGGATATCGAAGAGTTTCTCAAAGAAGGTGTAGTAACAGAGCAGGAATATATGTACCTTCTCGCATCGTTGCTTGAGTGTTCGCAAGGTGTTGCGAACACCTCTGGAACATTTCAGGCCTATTTTAAGTTCTGGGAGACCCGTGCAAAGAAAAGGATAGCGATTGCGCCCCTTGAGATGAGCGACTGCGATCTCTTCACTGCCGATAATCAAGTTTTTTGTGAAAACGCCAACCGGCTGGTCAGGCATATAACAGGTGATATTGCATACATTGATCCGCCTTATACAGTGACTCAGTATGCTAATTCTTATCATGTGCTCGAGACCATAGCGCGTTATGATAACCCTTTGCTGTTTGGAAAAACGGGCAGAAGAAAGAATCGCATCCTATCCGATTATTCAAATAAAAAGAAAGCAATCCATCAGTTTGAAGACCTCTTTAGACAGATTGATGTTGAGCATGTATTGATAAGCTACAGCAACCAATCGATTGTGCCTCTTGATGCGCTAGTCAAAATGGCACGCTTATTTGCCGTTAACGGAGAAGTGTATATCGAAAAATATAAATACCGAGAGTATGCATCCAATAATTATAGCTATAAGGGAGGTTGTGAGGGTCTCAAAGAGGCGATTATATACTTTAAGAAAAATCGTTGCATAAATAAATCCCCGCTTAATTATTCTGGAAGCAAGGACGGGCTAATGCCGCGCTTGACGAAGGTGATGCCAGAACATGTGGGTACATTTGTGGATGCGATGGGGGGTGCGTTTAATGTTGGGGCAAACACGGTCGCACTAAACGAAGTCGTCTACAACGAATACAATCCCTTTGTTTTCGAAATAGTAAAGATGCTCACAACACGGTCGCCGGCAGATATGATTGCCTCTGTTGAGGAAGTTGTCACACATTTTGGTTTGACAAAGAAAAACAAAGAGGCATATGTGAAGCTTCGTGATTATTACAATGACGTGGATAGATCGCCGGTCATTCTATACACGTTGCAAATCTATGCATTCCAAAATATGATCAGGTTTAATTCCTCGCATAAAATGAATACTCCTGTTGGCAATAATGAGTTTAATGATGGAACTCGAAGGCGAATTTTAGATTTCAGGACAAGGTCTCCTCTGGTTTCATATACATGTGGCGACTATAAAAAAATAGACATACAGGCATATCCCGCCGATACATTATTTTACTTTGACCCCCCATACTTTATTACCAGTGCTGAATACAACGACGGAAAGCGTGGGTTTGATGGGTGGGGAATTGAGCGGGAGAAAGACCTGCTTGATTTTCTCTTGCAGATAGATGATTCAGGCAGGTTATTTATGCTTTCAAATACTCTCGAGCATAAAGGCAGGGTCCATCATATCTTGCAAAAATGGATACAGGAGCATGGGTTTTATGTTAGCGATATTGGTATAACCGGTGTCAAATATCCCCGGACCGAGGTTGTTGTCACGAATTACATGCCGGTTATGAATCGATAAATTACATGACCGTGTAGAAGGGATTGTGCCGTATGAGAAGGTACTTATTGTTGAGTGACAAAACACCCAAACGATTCGTGAACACAATTGGCGATGGAAACGGCGGCAAACTATCGATTGAGGAGGTCGAGGATAGGATAGTATCTTGCTTAAATGAGGACAATCCCAAGCTGAATTTAGTAGGGATACAGTATATGGATAATAAGGGACCGCTGGCGGCGGTGCCATCTTCATATTCGGGTTTAATTGCTGATAAGTTTGAATATCCTAGTGGAACTGAAATCGCCGAGCTTGATCTCCCAACAGATACTTTTATTGAGGAAAAAGAAGACGAGGTGGCCGTTTGGCAAGTTCGGTTTTATGTATTCCTAACTCCAACAGAAATAATGGGTCGCAACGTTATGATTTCTCAACAGGTATTCCCGGATTACCTGGATCTAGTTGAAAGGGCTTTGGCCTCATCAAGCTACAGACCTACAAACCACCCTTCGTACCTTATTAATGTATGCAATTTCGAAATTACAGCACTGAGCGTGAGGAGGAGAATTGAACTCTTTGCCGCAATGGGTTTTCGGTATGTTGAGGTATTTACCTCATCTATAAGCGAGAAGGAAGCCCCAAGGCGATTAGAGGATATTTGCCAACGGCAGCAGTTTGAATACTCCAATGGTTTGTATTTCTCGGATGACAAGGCGTGTACCATCGACTGCGCAAGAAGGATTATAAATATTAATGCAGACAGCTTAAGGAACAAGATTGCTCGTAGTGAAGATGGGTCGGCCGCCTTTATAGGGAGTAGCGAGAAATTCTATTGGAGCAGTGTCCTTCCCCTCGTAATTGTTGCTGCGTTTGAAGACTATGAAATTAATTATTCAGACTACGAGAAGTTTATAGTCTCAAATCGTGCTTACTTTTTGAGGGGCGATAAATTTCCTCGGTGTGAGACTCTATTGAAATACTTTAAAAAACTAGCAAGGGGGTAGCTGGATGTACGAGCAGATAATTTACTTTGGCGCGCCCGGTACGGGGAAGAGCCATGCGGTTAAGGAACTCATTAAAACCCAAGATCGAAAAACAAAGCTATTTCGCGTGACCATTCATCCCGAATTTACTTACGGTGATTTTGTCGGCCAGATATTGCCGAGGAATTCGGCGACTGGAAAAGTTGATTTTGCGTTTGTGCCAGGTCCGTTTACGCTTGCGTTGATGGCTGCTTTTAGCGATACGAATCTTCAAGTCTATTTGGTGCTGGAGGAGCTATCCAGAGGAAACACTGCCGCCATTTTCGGCGATGTATTTCAACTGTTGGATCGCAATAGATACTTTGAGAGTGAATTTGAGGTCACCAATAGGGATGTAGCTTCAGTTATTCCGGAGTTGGCGGGCGACACAATTTATCTTCCTTCAAATCTTAATATAATCGGAACCGTAAACATGAATGATCAAAATGTGTACCCAATGGACACTGCATTCAAAAGGCGTTTTGATTGGCGCTACGTTTCCTCGACTCCAGCACTTTTGAACAATGGTTCTGGCATGATTGATGGACATCTCAATAATCCTTATTTTGAGGTGGCTGCAGGCAATGGGGATAATGTAATTGATACTAATTGGTTGTCATTTTATTCTGCCTTAAATAAGTGCATCGTTGATAGGGAAAAGGGGCTTGGCCGTAATGAGGACAGGCAGATAGGCCAGTTTTTTCTAAAGTTTAATGAACGGACGATCAGGGATTCGTATAGCCTGGAGTCAGAGCGGCGCTTGCGGGCAAAAGAAGAAATTAATAGCGTTGTCAGGGAAAAGCTGCTTCTCTATTTATGGCAAGACGTGCAGGGTACGGCTGTATTTGATAGAAGTGAGGCGCTGTTTTTAAATGAAATAACCTGCTTCGGTGATTTGTATGATAGATATGGAAAGAAACAGGTGTTTAGTGACCTATTCTTAGATGAATTCCTACGACCAAATGCAAACAAATACAAGTATTCGGATTAAAAAAATGATAATCCTGTCTGCAAACGATGGGTCTCCTGTCGATAAAGATAAACTAAATGAGAAGGGATTTTGGGACTCTATCAATAAGCGCCGCGATATTCGTTATCAAAATCGATACGAATACGCTGACGATGAAGAAGAAGAAGCCAACGCTGCTGCAGTCTATTGCTTTGTGGGCTTTGTTGCAAACGCGAACAGTGATCTCCTGGTGGTGTTGCCCAAGTGCCTCGAAACGAGCGATTCCGATTTTGAGGCTAAGAATCTGTTCGAGGTTATCAAGAAGCACGCTCAGCGCCATCCGAGTTTATACATCGGCCCAAATGCGTCTGAAACATATGTTAGCAATTATCCGTTTGCAGCCTATTTTGCCATTCTTAACTATTATACTCGGTTTGGCCTGTATCGAGAAAATGAAGTACGGGTGAAGAGGGGGCTCACTCGTTCTATTAGCTGGAAAGATACGCTGAAGCGCTCTATAAAATATGTTGTTGACGATGAGGTTGCTCCTTTTCCTGTCTACGGAAGGAAGAAACAAAACAAAACTAGTTTAATAACAGCTTGCATGGCTTTTGCGCTTGACTATACCGCATCGAAGTTCGGCGCTATTCTGCATGCCCCGCTAAGCGGCTATGACATACCAACTGAAATGGTTTTAAATAATAGAAAAGGTGTAATTGAATATCTAATCCAGGAACGTAGTGCAACGTTTAGAGATACGAAGTTGAATTTACTTGACGCGCTAATTGACTTCTATCGCAAACTCAACTTTGGCGGTTCGCTGTATTTGAAACATTATAAATTTGATTTAATATGGCAAGATATCGCTATGGAATATCTGTGCTCTCACTACGAAGGAATGGAGACGAATGGAATCAGCTTATCCGTTACGCCGGTGGCTAGATCTCATTTTGAGAGAAAACGTTTCTATCCTAATTTGGCAAACCCCAGGAATTTTATTGATTTAGACTACTACTATATTGATAGGACGTCTAAAGAGCAGCTTATTTTTGATGCGAAATACAAAACAAATCTGCGAGAACTGGACTATAAGCAACTTGCCTATCATTTTATTTTGGCAAATCGGAGAAATGATTCGGGCTGTGAGCCCTTATACCGCGTTACTCGGAGCGCTTTGATTTTACCGGGCATTCAGACGGGCTCTAGATTGCATTTTGAAATGGATCCGGCGTTCAACAAAGAATTTGCAGATATGAAAATATTTGAGGAACGTATAGATATGAAGCGGGCGATTGAGTATTACGTGAATGGCTCGTAATTCATACAGCGGGAGGGGTTAAATCGGCGTGGAGAGCGCGCCTTAATAGTCATAACATCGTATGCCGGTTGTGCTACTCTTTTTGTGAACGGCGGAGCCCTTTATGGATGGCTTCGCCGTTCACCGTTAAATAGCGGCACTTTCAATCTCTCGGTTATATCGACTGAATAAAATGTTGATTGTTCAGATTGGAGGCGGCTATGGTTCAACCGAAAACCCAAGGAAATCACCGAGCATATCCAAAGGAGCTGGCGATATATGTCGAGCGTATCCTATTGGAGGAAACCGATGCTGGGCTTGGCAAAGGGTTGGGCGTTTCGGACATAATGGCGGAGCTTAAAGCTCGTTATGGCTATGAAGTTAAGCGCGACACAGTGCAGTGCGTATTGAACGCACTTGTTGATGCCGGGTCAAAAAAGCCTTCGCTCTGCAATAATGCGGGTGCCAGCCCGTTAACCGAGATGAATAGAATCGACCTCGACAACAGTTGCCTGAATCCGTCCTACACAGTGATTTCAAGTCGGTTGGCTTGTAAGGGCGAACGACTGACGAATGGTGAGGGGAATCCTGCTCCTAAAAATGCGAAGCGCCTGTACAGCATAGAGCGTCAAATTGATGGTGCACAAATTGAGCATCTGTGCCGTCTCATTGAAGCCTCTACGGGCGTGGGCGGAGCCGACGCACTCGAGCATGCAGTTCTTCGCTTACTGTGCGGCGAAGAAAGGCGGCAGATTGAAGATCGCTTGGCTCAAGAAAACGCCCTGCTCAAAAGCGGCAGAATTGCAAATATGGAAGCAACGCTTGCAAATTTGAGGTTATTGGAAAAGGCCATTAGCCAAAGGCAGAGAGTCCGCTTTCGAACTTCTGATAAGGGACGATTGCATAATCATACGCCATATCATCTATGTATGCACGATGGCTACTACTACCTGTTTGTGGGTCACAAGGGTGCCACGAGGTCTTTTGACGCAATTCGAGTTGATAATCTGTGGGATATAGCCATTGCTGGACCAGTGGACGATGCAAAAGGTCGTTTTGAAGCGATGGTCGAAGAGGCGAAGAGATTCTCTCGTGCTGGCGTGAACAGGATGTTTAGCGACGATATCGTTTCGGTTCGCGTAAGGTGCCATAGCCAGGCAAAGGAGAAGTATCTTTTAGCCGAATTT
This sequence comes from uncultured Collinsella sp., assembly GCA_902478365.1. Classification (GTDB taxonomy): domain Bacteria; phylum Actinomycetota; class Coriobacteriia; order Coriobacteriales; family Coriobacteriaceae; genus Collinsella. Next base: position 42,059 of record CABSKX010000006.1, read on the forward strand.
GCCGGGAACGATGGGTTTCGGCGTGAGACGCAGGACGGGCATCCGAATCCAGAGTATTCGTTTATGGCATCGTATGACGGCATGAAAACATGGGCGATGAAGTGGCTCGATGTGTTTGAGATACTTCAACCAAAGAAATTACGCGATGACGTTGTGGACATCATTGGACATAAATGTATCTATGTGAGTGCGAGGACTGATTCAAATGACACCTGCTGAGAAAAAGCAAGCAATTGGCGATGCGTTGGATTATTGGTATTTGCTCGATTTTTTGAGCCAAGGCGACCAGCCCGAAGATAAAGTGGACCCGCCTAGGCCCAGAAAAGGAATGCTCGATGACTGCTTTGTCCCAAAAGAGCGGAACGACCAGGACCTAAGGACGCCTTCTGAAGAAGCGAGAGAGCGTGCGGATGGCGTTACGAACGGCGAAAACTGGCCGATTTCAATGATTTACTGTCACCTTGGCTCTGTTCCACGCGAAGCGGTCATGACGTATCTTGCGAATAGACCGGGGAATGAAATCGAAAAAGAGGACGAGTGCATGACGGTTGCGCTATTAGGTATGAGTCCTGATGGCAAATTTGTCAGCTTTGAGTTGTCCTCCTTATTTTGGTGGTTGAAGAAGAATGTAGGGAATAGCCCAAATGCCATCGGTAGTTTCGAGGAAGAACAGGACGCTATTCGCAAGAAGCTCAATCAAAAACTCGATGGAACAAAGCTGACGTATGGTGTCATTAGGGACATTGTCGATAGTTACGTCCGACCAAAGGTTGAGGGGATAGCCAACTGCCTTCCCGACGGTGACGGGGCTGAGCGTATCAGCGAGTGGTGTTCAAGGCTGCTTGTTGAATATAGAGCAATGAAGCCAAAGGACAATGGGGACGATGCGTGCCCAGTGTTCGATCAATCCCTCTGTCACTCATTTTTCGCAAAAGATATTTCCCAGATAAATGAGCTGTGCAACAGGTCGGGGTCTTTCGACGATTTTCGTGAGGGACCGTTGTCTCTTGTCGCTGCTTACCTTGAAGGCGGCTTGAGGGAGGAGTCTGCTTGTGGAGAGGTCGATCTTCTGGGCGGCGAAAGCGATGACGATCTGGCTGTCCGTGCAGATTTCTTCTCTGAGGTGTTAGGAGCCGGCGCTACACCTATCGGTCGCTGGCCGAGTAAATACTCCTTGAGTTTGATGCAGCAAGTGGCAGTAAACCTTGCGGTTGGTCGTGGCGGTTCGACACGCAAATACCCCGCAAACGATGTCATGTCGGTAAACGGTCCTCCGGGCACGGGAAAAACAACTCTGCTCAAGGATATCGTTGCGGCTAATGTTGTCAAAAAAGCCCACCTGCTGTGTGAATATGACAAACCCGATGACGCCTTCGAAGAGGTAGAGCTGAGCAAACGATATCTCCAGTTCGCCAAGAATCCCTATCGTTTCAGGAAGGGCCGAACCGGAGATGCGATTAATAACCTCAGCATTTTGGTCTGTTCGACAAACAATGCGGCAGTTGAGAATATCGCTAAAGAGCTTCCTGATGGGAAAGCCTTTTTGGAGGGGATTGACGAATCCGAGAAAAAAGAGTTTCTAGAGTCAGATTTGTCCAACATTGTTTGGGGAAAGACAAGCGAGCAGAAAACGGTAGAAGACCTCTATTTTTCTTCGGCGCTCGTAGACAATGAGGGCAACCTTCGAGACCCCGAGCATCCCGGACTTATGATTGCGGCGTGTCTCGGAAACCGAAGGAATATTAATAGTTTTAGGAATTGTGAATTAGCTTCGCTGCAGTTTAAAGCCCAGGTAGGAAAGGGAAAGCGGTTTTCTAAGGCGAAGAAGCTGTTTCTCGCTCAATACAAAAAGGTATCCGATCGATTTAAAAGAATGGAGGAGCAAGCCGCCAGGGAACGCAAGCTCCTGAAGCTTCAAGCGCAGTTGTCCCAATTGAATTATGAGTGCCAGGAGGACGAGCGAAAGATAGTTGAAGAGCTGACAATCGAAACGGCGTGCCTGCCTCATCCTTTTGAAGGCGGTACTGTAGGCGATGCCCGGAAATATCTCGATGACATTGCGAAGGATACCGCTGATTATGAGGCGAGAAGGAATAGGCTTGAAACAGAATTGCGCGATGCGGAAGAAAAGGCCAGTGGGCTGATTGGGTGGATCTATAGGGGTCGTTTGTCCGATAGCCTCGAGAAGCTCGATTCCTTTATGCAGCAAACCAAACCGGAGCGGAAGCTTGTTGCGCTGTATACGACATTTGAGAGCAAATACGAAGAATTAGAGAATGAAAAGAAGAAACTAGTCTCTTTGCAGGTGGAGATTAAGGGGTTAGAGGACGTAGTCGAGGGCGCTAAATTTGTCGAGACGATTGATGAGCGTTTTGTTGAGTCTATCTCAGAGGGGGATAGCGAAAGCCGAAAGAGCGCTCATTTATATAATCCATCCGATGACGATGAACTAAAAAAGGAGCGTAACCTGCTATTTCTGTACGCGTTGCAAGTGACACGCGAGTTCATCCTTGAATCAAAATGCATGCGGAACAACATTACGCTTCTACGAACATACTGGGGAGCCAAAGACATAGGCGCCGATTCTGGTAAAAAGGAGTTGATAGAGTTCACGCAAGCCGACAGACGGAAGATGGCCCCTGTGCTTTTTCAGGCGCTCGGTCTGCTTACTCCAGTAATCTCTTCCACATTTGCGTCGATTGGTCGCATGCTTGAGGATGTTCAGATTGGTGGGGCGGATCCGCTGTTTGGCTTGTTGATTATAGATGAGGCTGGACAGGCGGTGCCGTATGCCTCTCTGGGTGCCCTTGCTCGCAGTCGACGTGCAATGATTGTCGGCGACCCTTCTCAGATTGAGCCCGTTATTACGGGGGATGTTAAGGAGCTCCGAGCCGCCCTCGGTAAAAAAGTATTACTACCGTTTAAGGGAGATGTGGCTTCGGTCCAACGACTTGCCGATGCCGTTAATCCCTATGGCCATCTGCGCAGCAACAGCGAGGATGATCAATGGATCGGCTGCCCGCTTGTGGTCCACCGTCGTTGCATATCGCCTATGTTCGATATCTCTAATGAGATCTCGTATCAGGGCTCCATGCTTAACGAGACGGCTAATCCAAAAAAGGATCTCGCTGACAGCTTTTATCTAAAGTCCTCGCAGTGGATCAATGTTGCAGGATTTGAACGTGGCAATCGCGACCACTATGTTGATGTTCAGGGCGACAGAGTATATGAGATTGTCGAAGATGCTTTTAGGAAAACGGCGGCTGCGACCAAGAAAAAAGCTGACGGGTCGGGTGAGCTTGAAGAGTGCGCTATTCCGAGCCTCTATATCATTTCTCCGTTTAAAACTGTTGTCAGCGGGCTTAAGAATAGACTGTTAGAAGAGACGCCTGAAGGAATAGCAGAGCGTGCCTGGAGTGCATTCGCAAAGCTTAATATTGGTACGGTTCATACGTTTCAAGGCAAAGAAGCCCATCAGGTGATATTTGTCTTGGGGTGCGATACAAGTCGTAGCTGTGAAGGTGCAATTAAGTTTGTAAATCCAAATATCGTGAATGTTGCGGCAAGCCGAGCTAAGTATCGCCTTTACGTAATTGCTGACTATGCAGCGTGGAAGATTAACGAGAACGTTGCAACGATGAAGCGAATTCTCGATACGGCATGGGTTAAGCATTGGGAAAAATACCAGACGACTGGAGCTATTGAGGAACTCAATGCAGCGAAAGATATGCTGCCGCGCGGAGAATCTCTTCCACGGGAGGCAACTGACGCGGACGAGGAGCATGTCAATGAAGATGATTGGTGTCCTGATGTAAGCACCGATTCCTATTTGGACAATGTGAGCGAAGCGTTCAAAAGCTTTAATCTGGATGCAGAAGACTGTCGAATCATAGGCTTCTCTTCGCGCGAAGCTCTTCGAAGCGCGTTCGCTGATTGCGCGTGCGACCAAAATGGCAAAAATAGGGTGCTTGAGAATATCGAGCAGGGGCTTCTTCTGTGCAAGATATTTGGCATTGGCAGTGTTGGTACCGATAACGATTCAGATTGCGCATTTTGCCTGCTAATGTTCTGCCGTGCGGCAGAGAGATACTTGCGTTTGAAATTGCTGCCGGCCTTGAAGGCCATTGCTCCCGATTATGTTGTTGCAAGAAAGCCGCTCAAGGAGCTTGAGGGGCTCAACCTTGGTCAATACGGAAGGTTAATCGCAAAAAAGAGCGAGCTACTGGCATCCTCTGTTCAAGTTGAAAATGCCGAACTGACGCAGGCGTCAAAGGGAGACTGGTGGAGGACGCTTGGCGAAACACTGGGTCAATTCACTAGATTTCGTAATAGCGCTTGTCACACCGATCGAGAAGAGACGGTTAGCGCGGGCGAGGTCTGGCTGGCGCTTCGATGCCTGTTCGTTGCTTTTCAGCTTGATGAACATGGCCATAAGAGTGTGGAAATCATGCGAGAGGGTGTTGCTTACGAAGCGGCTTTTGCGGGGGCCGAGCGTTTGCCGGTCTGCTACTCAAAGGATCAGGCGGAAGCTAAGGGCTATGCCTCAATTACCCTAATACTGAAAGAAGGCGGTCTAGATATTAAGTCTAAAGATGCCAACGATATTCTGATGAAACAAGGTTATCTGCGACTTTACGATGAAGGCGAAGAGAGTGTGCAGAGATGCAAGGTCCCGTCCGCTAAGGGCTTGAGGCTGGGTGCAATCACCGTGCGTGGTGAAAAGGGGGACGGTGAAGTGTACTTCTATGCACAGTATCCGAAAGTGAAGGCAAAAGATATATGCGACATAATTGAACGCGAGTCATGAGTCATCTCAAAGTCAAGTGAGTTTTAGAGTAAAACCCGCAATTTAACGCTATATAGCGGTAGATTGCGGGTTGCTTTTTATCTCTTTTCACTATTCTGCAGGTGTCAGTTGTTCGAAGGGAGATTCAAAGATGCTTGAGTCCAATTGTATTTATATTTGCGACGAGTCGAATGAGGAGGATCTCACGTGCACGCTTTTGCAGATGAGGCAGATAGTTGACGAGGCAATTGATCTTGCTTATGAGCTCGAGGACTCCTCTGTTGCTTACAAGGGAGTTGTTGACGGCCTGTTGGCCACGTGGGAGTCGTTGTGCTACCGCAATGCCGCCGTCCATGAGCTTATTCAATCTGTTCTGCTTGAGCGTAATGAGACCCTGCGATTTGATGAATTACAAATGCGTAATGATGAAGTGCCCGAGCGGCCAATATGCCGATAACGACATTTGTTTGTCTCTGAGGGCAACAGTCTTGTCCAATCCCTCGAAGACATCGTTTTTCTTACATTAGCTTGCGAACGTAGCCTTCTTTGAAAGGAAGATCATGAACGCTTCTATCCAAATTTCGTCCAGCGCCGCTGAGCCTGCACCCCGCACCGCCAAGGGTGAGGTCGTCAAGCTCGTGCAGGGCGCGCTGCTCATTGCCGTTGCTGCGGTTGCCGCTGTCGGCATCGCCTCTGTCGCCGCCCCGTTTTGCGTCTGGAAGGGCGAGCTCGCGCTGTTCTTTAACAATTCGTTCCATACCAACTACTCTGTTTCCTCGATCGCGGAGTACGCATCGGCGGCGCCCGGGTCCGATTGGGCATCGCTGCTCGTGGCTGCGCTCGTCGCGGCGTACCCCGCCTACCATGCCGTCTGGCGCGTTCGCGAGGGGTTTGGGCTCAGCTGCGAGGTACCGGTATTCTGCAGCCGTGTGTCGCGCTCTCTCGCCGCGGTGAGCGCCTGCCTGCTGCTGGCGATGCTGTTCATGGGCTATGGAACGAGTTGGCTCATCAACGGCAGCGCGATGGGTGACCAGAGCCTTGTTGAGTCGGGGCACAATGTATGGACCGTTTCTATCGTGATTATGCTGGGCTGCGCCCTGATGTGCCTGTTCAAGTGGTTTGTTGCCAAGGGCCCCGGACGCAATTTCGGCAGCGGCTTTGCCGTCGAGCTTGTCCGCCTTGCCGACGTTCTGCTGAAGCGCGCGAGCTCGAACCTGGTGTTGTGCTATGTGGCCGAGCTGCTTGCCTGCCTGCTGGCGCTGGCCTTTATTGCCGTGGCCTATGTCGTCGTGAGCGTGGCTATCGTGCTTGCGTTCGCAGCCGTGGCCTTAGTGGTGTGCCTTGCTGGGATTCCCGTTATCCTTGCTGCCTCGTGGCGCAGGTAGCGGGGGCTATCTCCCAGCTGCCTACGCCGGCCACGCCCGGTGCCGCCCCGTGGCCGGCGGCTCAGCGTGGCTTCACTATGATTCATCCGTAAATGACCGCGGGGCGACCATGCGAGTTCTTGTCACCGCGTGAGAAAAACGTGCAAGAATCGCAAGTTCTTTTCATGCGATGAGAAAAACTTGCAGATTGGTGCGAGGGCGACAACTCTCTGCGTGAGCGCGGTTTCGATATTGCTTGTTAATGTGTCCGAACGGTTGATTGGAGACAAAATGTATCCGGACTATGAGTGCAACAACAATCCCATGAGCATTACGGATGAGGACGGTCCGTTCCTTGTCATGGAGGCGGAGCTGTTTTACAACGATGAGCTGAACGATGAGTTCAAGAAGAGCAGGGCGCGCCATTACTATTCTTGCGCAAGTGCTGCTACGGCACTTTTTTACTGCAAATCGCTTGCAGACAAGGACGACAATCCCTGGTATGTAAGCTGGGAAAAGGCGGTCGAGCAGTATCCGCTGGAGAAGCGCGAGAGCGCAACGATGCTCTATTGGGTTGAGCCGACCGATCCGTTAACGGCCCTCGATGCCCGCTACCCCCAATACGATCTTGAGCCATATGTAAGTAAGGCCATTCGCGTCGCCAGCTCATATTTGCTGGAGCTCCACGATAATGCGTATTCGATTGATCAGTTGGATGTTGAGGATGTTGACAACCTGCTCACTGCTGCCTGGTTTTTGATCCAGAAACTCCAGGAGGGCGGGTGCATGCATGATCCAGAAGCCCTGGATAAGATCGAAGACGCTACGTATGACGCCTATTCAGCGGTCAGGAAATTGATTGAGGACGAAGAAGCGGCCAGGGCTAGTTCGAAGTCTGATGAGAATCTCTAGCCGCTGCATTGAACGGCGCGCCTAATCGGTAGGCTGTCGGAAAAGACCGGACAGCCTACTGACCCTAGTCGCTACATCGTTTCCTTGCTCGCGGCGTAATGTTCCGCCTGCTTAAGGGCGTCCTCGTAGGCGCGCTGTTTTACTTCGTACTCTTGGGCATAGCGCTCCTGTTCCGCTTGCCCGGGAACAGGCACGGTCATGCTTCGGGGCTCTTTGGGAGATAACTGTGCAAGCGAGTCTCCGTGCGAGGTGTCCCTGATGCGTGTCGCCCTTGCAGTGATTGACGCCGAGGAACGTGACGCACTGGAGTGCGATCTTAAGAGGCCGCTCGCTTCGTGCGAGTAATCGCGGACCGTTTCTCTTTCTTTTCTTTCCTTTTTCAGGCGGCATGGATGCCGCCGCCTCAACCGCCCTGCGTGAGTTTTTGTCCGCATGGGACGGTATTCAACACATGCAACAACTAAATCGGAGGTTTGACCATGGCTACGTGGGAACTCAACTGTCAATCGATTCCGTCGTCTACGGGCGACAAGGAGCTCGCTCCCTATCTCGCACGCCAAAAGGCGATGCGCGAGTTTTTTGAGCGTGTGCTGTTTGTTCCAAAGGACCAGGACAACAACGGCCTGTACTTTTTGGGCGCCACGACCGGCTCGGGCAAAAACTACACCGCCGAGCAAGTCACGGCCGACTTGATTGCCGGCGGCTGGGATGAGTCGGGCTGCTTTAATAAATGTCCCGGTCGCCGCACCTTGGTGTTTGTGGTCCCGGGCAAGGACAACCGCGACAACTATGTTGCAAACGTGCGCCAACTGCTGGTTGATCAGGGCATGGATTGCGATGATGCGGCACGTATGGTGTTCGATCTTCCGCGCGCGGGGGAGAACATCCTGCATTGGATCGAGGCCACTCGTGGCAAGGGTGCCGTGGGTGTGCGCAAAATTCCGTGTCCCATTGAAGCAGATGACGAGAGCTCTTATCGCGTCATTAAGCGGGCATGGCGTAACGCTATGGAGGTCGCCGATGATCTTTTGGGCATCCTTGATACAAGGAGACGCCTGGGAAGTGTTGTCGATCGTCTGACCCCCAGCCTGCGGGAAAAGCTGTCGTTAGCTGATGCGAGCCTGCGTTGGGCAGTGAGTTGCGAGCTTAAAAACATCACGCGTGGCATGGAGATGATCCCCCAGATTTGGCCATCTGCGCTACTCAACGACGAGAGCATGCCACATGTGATTGCGTGCACGCCTCAAAAGCTCGTCAACACAATTGATACGGTAACCGGTTCGGGAGTTGTGCTTTTTAATGCGTCGGCCGCCGAGAAGAGCATGTTTATCTTTGACGAAATCGATCATATGAAGTCCGATATGCTGTCGACGCTGACGGACGACCCCGTGACGTTTCAGCCGGATGAGGTGCTGCGCATCCTTGATCGACATTTTAACGGCGGCGTGGTGGATCCTTTGCTGCTGGGAAATCGAGATCAATGGATGGCGGTCTACACGCACGCTTCCACGTCGGGCGATCACAAGGGGTCGAATGCCGAGAGGAACAGGGTTTCGCGAGCGAGCGTAGAAGAAGCTGCCGAAGAAATCGCCAAGGATGCCGAGAATATTCAAAAGGCGCTTGCCTCTTGCATTAAGGAGATGAAACTGCGTTCGCCTTTTGCGCTGTCTGACGACGCGAAAGAAGGGCAACTCTTCGGTCGACATCTTTTTGGCAGCGACGATATCTCGGTGGGCGACAACTCGATAAACCCGTTGCGCTACAAGCTCAATGAGAACGGTACCCACAATATGATTACGACTCATGGGGCGAATGGACAGCCAACTGTCAACAAGGCAGTGCGCCGTGCTCGCGGTATCGTCAGGATGGCGGTGGGTCATCTTGGCCGCTGCGCTGCGCTTATGGACAGCCTGTATTACGGCGGCATTTCGTACAAAGACGATCTTTCGCGCAAGAACATCATCGATGCGCTGGGCATTAGGAACGATCGGACCAACGAGAAGTATTTTTGGGATTCGTTGATGATGGCGCTGTTCTTTAAGAACCGTAAGAACGACGATATTGATGCAGTCGACGACTCGATGTATGCGCGTGGCGTCGACTACCTGGTGATGGAAACCACGCTCGACCATATGTTTACCACGCACCTAACCAGCCATGGCATTGAGCGCATGCCCGAGGCGTACTTGGCCTCGATTGCCGCCAAAGCGCCCTGCGTGTGCATGAGCGCAACTTGGAGCGCATCGACCGTAAAGAACTTTAACCTGGATTACCTCGACGAGGTTCACGGCGTGGTTCGCAAGGATACGTGGATTGGCGAGCTCAACCAAGAGATCGTTCGACAGACCAAGCTGTTTAACAAACAGGCGGCAAAGACGTACGACGTTGACGTTGCTTGGGTTGACGAAGACAAGAATCTTGCCGGTATGGCAGCGTTGGCCGGCGGCGCCTTTGGTGGAGCCATCGTATCGCCCGACGAGACGTACGAGCGCGTGATGGAGTTCTTTGACCAGGTCGGCGTGAGCGAAGGGCTTGCGGTGCGTCTGCGTTTAAAGATTGCCGACAGGGTGGGCACAAGCGACGTTAAGAGCATCGAGTTTGAACTGAAGCGCCTAAGCAAAACGCTCGTCGCCGTGAGCACTTGGGCGCTTGGCGTGGCGCGCAACGAGCATCAGGCAGGAGCCATCTTTACAACGCGCCACATGGGAAACCATGGCGATTTTAATAGTTTGGCGCTGGACCTTGCCCGAGAAATTGTTGCCGAGCTGGTGATTAGGAACGTTAAGCGCCCCGAGGCGTCGTACGAGGAGTCGCTCAAGGAGGCCAAGGATATGGTGCCGTGCTTTAACGCTGCAGAATGGGATACCGGTTGGGGCGACGCTCAAAACCGTCTCGAGATGGGCCAGCCGACCCTGATGTTCATCAATTTGTCGGCCGGTGGCTTTTCCAAGAATCTTAAATACAGGGTGCCGGAAAGTTTGTGTCGCACGGTGCGACAGGTTTATTGCGGCTTCGAGGATGCCGGCCGCCGTCCCAAGATGGACCTGGACTTCCTGTACATTGAGTCGCCTACGAGCCGTTTGACGTCGGAAGTCGAGATTAGCGCGGCGACGTTTGTCCAGCAGGCGTTGACAGGTGTGGTTGAACAGGAAGAGCTGGTGGCGCGCGGAGAGGTCCCGTTTACCGAAAAGCGTCATAACGTACGGCTGCTGCTGTCTGGCACCAAACGGAATCTGCCGGTTCGCAATACCCTCTCTTATCAGGTCGAAGGCGCTCGCATTGTGGCGCAGGCGGTGGGCCGCCTGATGCGCACGAGCGTAAAGATGCCCTGCATACAGGTAATGCTCGATCGAGAAATTGCGAACGATTGCAACTTCTCTTTCTTACATGATTTGCCGATGGGCTACGAGCTTGAGCAAGTGGTTGGTGCTTGCTCAGCTGCTAACAATCATATGGCGGATGATAAAGACCACGCTGCCGATAAGCAGCAGAACCTTGCCGCCTTTAGGAACAACCTTGCCCGGCAAAAGCATGAGAAGCTGGCGTGGAAAGTCACTTCGCTTAATGCTGGGGAGGATGATCTGGCTGCCTTTGACGACGAACGCGACTTTTATCTGCATCATTTTTGCTTGCCGTGGGAAGACCTTGCAAACTATCCGGCGCGCCGAAGCACCGCATTGCATATGCCGTACGTCACGAGTGGTTATGCCTATGCAGAAGGTGGAGCGTGCAAGGTGCCGCACTTTGAGTTTCCCCGCTATGACGGTGAGCCCGTAGAGCAGATTGCCGCTCGTCTGGAGGACTCCTGCCGCTGCGACAAGGGGCTAAAGGGCGTGACGGTTCGCCAAGTAAGCCAGACGGCTGCCCGTGTGCCCGAGCTGCTCTCAATTCGCGAGGTGCGCGAACGCTGGTCGCGCGACGGGGTGCCCACGACGTTGCAGCCGGCAGCGACGGCGCACATGACGCCTTACATGTTCCAAGCGGTGTACCTGGGAGAGCTGGGTGAATCTGCTGGTAGGGCTATCTTCGAGGCGTATTACGATGGCCGTTATTCGCTTACGCGTGGCGATGCGGCACACGCCGAGACGGGTGGCGACTTTGAGGTGCTCGATGCCGCCGGCAACAAGACCGGGGTGTGGATCGACTTTAAGCACTATCGCATTGGTGCCTATATCGCTTATGTTCGCGACGGTCGCGAGGCGTCGGATGCCGAGCACTTTAGGGCGAAGGCTCAAAAGGTTGGGGCGAAACGCCTGCTAATCGTCAACGTTTTGGCTGATGAGGCAGCGCTTGAGTGCGTGCCCAAGGCGCTCGACGCCGAAGGGACTGTGTTCTCCGTTCCTTATATGGCCACTGACGGTGCAATCAATCTGGAGATGATGGAGGCGGTTCATCGTGCAATCGAAGCATAGCCAGGCGTGTGGCTTGGGAGACATTGCCGTATCTGAGTTTAAGCTACAGCTCGATGCCGCTGCTGCCGAGGAGCGCTACTCGGTCTTTTGGTGCAACGTAGGCGATGCCGGTAAGCATGCCGTGGCGAACTTTATGGCCGATGTATGCCAGACGGGTAAGGTCGTCGCGCTTACGCAGCTTGCGGACAACCGCGTCTTTCTTATGGTCAAAGCGGGCGTGCAGACGGGTGACCTTAATGCCTCGCTTTATCAGGAGCAGGTGGTTCCGATTAAAACTAATTGGAACGAGTTGGACGATTACGTTGCGCTCCGTTTGCTGTTCAACTCCTGCTCCCAGTTTGAGGGGATTGAGGACGAAGTTCCCAATGACACCGGGCACCTGTATGTCATTAGCACCAAGGGTGCCCGCCGCGATGCTGTCGAAAGCGACGGAAGGGGACCTGCCAAGATCGAAACGGTTGAAATCGTTATCGATGAGGATTGCACCTTTGATCTTAAGATTCGGACGTTTACCAAGCGCCGTGTGCTTATTGGCAGGGCACAAGGTGACGAGAAAGAGCTCGAGAAGATTAAGAGCCAAGTGGGCTACAGGCTATCGCCCGTGGCGACGATGGTGCTTGCCCACGAACAAAAAGACGAGTACATCCTGCGCCGAGCCAAGGGCGACAAGCCGTCCAAGCGCCGTGATCTGACGTTCTCGGCCCAGGCGGACAAGGTTGCCTATACCAAGAAGGGCATTCTGTATCGAGAGCTGCAGATTCTCGAACGCCGTTACAGCGACTTCGCCCGGGTGACGCTCATGGAATACCCGCGTAAGAGTTTCTATGAGGTGCTCAAGGGTGATGAGTACGCGCGCGTGGTTGCGGAGCGCATGGCGGGGCAGCGAATCGTGGTGTCGTTTGCGCGCAATGGGGTTGCCGAAGTGGCGCGCCAGCTGGCCGATCGACTTAACGATTCCTCGTGGGGCATTCGCGCATCGTATGGCGGAAGGACCGTGGATTCGTGGGCGCTGAACCTTGTCGTTGTGCCCAATGAAGTTGCTGAGGACGACGGCTATGCCTTACATGTTGGCGTGGTGGAACAGCACGTGACGCCGGATGTGTGCGAGCCGCTGTTTAAGGTGGCGCCAAAGCAAAAGGATCGCAATGCGCAAGAGGCGATCCTGGGTGCCATGCTCAAAGAACTGCTGGTAAAGCAGGATGTTGTCGACGAGCGGGTGACGGCGTTTGACCTTGACGCTTTGGATATTGAGTCGGTGACGGTGTGTGGCTTAGTCGATGTGCCGCATAAAGCAAAGGACAAGATTGAGCTGGATTCGCGTATCGCTACGTTGGCGATTGGCGCGGATGGGGGCATGCGCTATGCCTCACATTCGGCAGAGGATGGTCCCGAGGACGAGATGGAGCTCGATCTGCTGACCGCGGACGGCAAACTCGATAAGGGCGCTTATGTCTTTGACGTGCATGCGAACGGGCGGTCTATGCTTGCGCGCGTGCGGGATACGGGACTGACGACGTTTTCTAACAACTTTATGGCTCTGGTGGGCGAGCATCAGCTCGCGGGCAAGGCGGGGCGTAAGAAAGAGATTTTCGAGAGCTACAACTCGCCTTATTACGGCATTGGAACGTTCGAGCGCGCGGGCAGGACTTGCTATTTTGTGGGCGTCAACAACGGCACCCAGGAGGATATGGCAACGGCGATTCACGTGCGTTCGATTGAGATGCTCGGTGGCGATGATTTATCCGAGTTGTTGGTTCAGCTGGCCAACATAGGCCTTTCGCGCTATAAGGCTCCGTCCGTGTGGCCGATTCCGGTCAAGTATCTCAACGAGTGCGCTGCGCGTGAGGGCGTGGTGGGGGATGGCGGCGGCAAGTGATGGCGTTGCACAATTATCGCTGGTTGATTTCCGATCTCAGCCGAACACATTGAGCAAATAGGTCATTCCCGCACTT
>CABSKX010000007.1 GCA_902478365.1 uncultured Collinsella sp.
GCGTCAGATGTGTATAAGAGACAGGACCATAGATGCGCACGCCTCGCGCACGCGATCGGTCGTGGGGCGGGTGACATCGCGACCACGGGGCTCCTCGATCTTACGACCGCGCCATTCGCCGCCGATGATTCTCATCCTCCGCTGACCTCCTTAAAGATGTGCCGATACCGCATGGCGACTGCATCGCGCAAGGGACGCGTCGCCACGGAGTCAAGGTTGCAAGCATACCGCAAGAGCTCGACCGCGTCCAAATGGGCCCACTCGATCAATTCTTCGTCGGCATCGAGGTCAACAAAACGCAAGGTCACGCCGCCATGCTGGCGGTAACCCAGGATTTCGCCCTCGTGGCGCAGACGCAGGTCCATCTGGGCGAGCGTAAAGCCGTCCGAGGTCTTCTCGAGCGACTGGAGGCGGTCTTGTGCCGTCGACGCGCCGCCGTTGCCCTTGGAGTGCGTCATGACCAGGCACGTTCCCGACACGCTGCCGCGACCTACGCGCCCGCGCAGCTGGTGCAGGGCCGCCAAGCCAAAGCGCTCTCCATTCTCGATGACCATGACGGTGGCGTTGGGCACGTCAACGCCCACCTCGACCACCGTGGTCGAGACGAGCACATCGATCTCGCCACGCTTAAAGGCATCGATGACCCGGTCCTTCTCCCCCGCCGGCATGCGGCCATGAAGACGCTCGATGGTAAGCCCCGGCAACGCAAGGCGCAGTCGGTCGAGCTCGGTTGCCGTATCGTGCAGCGGCACAGGCACGGTCACGCGGCCTTCGTCGTCGCGAGCGATGCCGGGTACGTCTTCGAGCTCATCGGCCGAATCGCTCGGCTCCACGAGCGGACAGATCACGTAGGCTTGCTGCCCCTTATCGTGCGCCTCGCGAATGGCGCCATAGGCCAGGTCGCGACTCGACTCGGTGAGGACGCGCGTCGTCACGCCGGCACCCGGAACGGGACGATGGCGGATGATGCTCGTATCCAGGTCGCCGTACACCGAAAGCGCCAGCGTGCGCGGGATCGGCGTGGCAGTCATGACCAACAAGTCGGCACCCGGGCCTTTTGCGCGTAGAGCGTTACGCTGGCCCACGCCAAAGCGGTGCTGCTCGTCGATCACCACAAGCGACAAATGCTTGAACGTGACGTTCTCCGAAAGCACCGCATGGGTACCAAAGAGCACGTCGAGCTCGCCAGACTGGAGCCGCGCATGAATCTGTTCACGCTCGGCCGCCGGCGTGGCGCCCGTCAGGAGCGCCCAGGTTATGCCAGCCTGCGAGAGCAAGGGGCCGGTCTTATCGGCATATTGACGCGCCAACACGCCCGTGGGCGCCATAACGCAGGCCTGAGTGCCGCTATCGGCCGCAACCGCCAATGCGCAGGCGGCAACGGCGGTCTTACCGGTACCGACGTCGCCCAGCAGCAGACGGTTCATCACGCGACCGCCATCGCACATGTCATGCAGGATGTCTTGAAATGCAGCCTCCTGCTCATCGCTCAGCGAAAACGGCAGGGCCTGTTTAAGCGCAGTCAAATGCTCGCCCGCGGCATGCGCATAAGGCACCACGTCGACCATACCGCCATCGTTGCGCAGACGCAGCGCGAGCTGCAAGTAGAGACACTCCTCGTAGGCAAGACGCCGGCGTGCGATGTCGCGCTCGGCCATGCTCGAGGGAAAGTGGATCGAGCGCAGCGCACGGGCATTGCTCATGAGCTTCCGCTTTGCGCGCAGCGGCGCGGGAATGGGATCGAACGGATTGGCGACCACTTCGAGCGCACCGCTCACGATACGGCGCATCCATGCCTGACTCACGCCGTCACTTACGTAGTGGACCGGCAGGATGGTGCCGGCGGCGCGCCCGTCCTCAAGCTTTTCAAAGTGGGGCGAGGCCATCTGCTTAAAGCCATAGGCAAATTCGACCTTGCCCATAACGGCCAGGCGGTCGCCCTGCTTGAACTGCTGGGCAATCCAGGGCTGACGAAAAAAGGCGACTTGCAGCACGCCCGTCTCGTCCACGAGCGAGACCTCAGTCACCTGCATACGCGGACGGGGCTGCTTTTGGACAATACGGTCGACCGTGGCGATGATCGTGCACACGGTACCGATGGGCGCCATCTCGATGGACCACGAGCGAGTAAAGTCCAGGTAGCGATGAGGAATATGGAGAAGGAGGTCCCCCACCGTCCGAATTCCCAGACGGCGAAGGGCCTCCTCACGTTTACCCGAAACATATTTGAGTCGCGCGATATCCTCGTCGAGCGCATTGCTCTGGGCAAAGCGCTCCGAGACGCGCGGCACGGAGCACAGCTCGGACATAGGCAGAGCCTACTCGATCGAGAAGATCACGGGATAGAGCGGCTGCTCACCACGATGGGCGTCGATCTCCAGATCGGGCTGAGCCTCCTCGATAGCGTCGACGATCTCCTGGAAGGCCTCGTCAGACAGCTCCTCACCGGCCAGAATCGTCAGCGCGTCGCCCTCCTCTTCCTCCTGCATGCGGTTGATGCAGTCGAGCGTGACCTGCTTCACGTCAGAACCGACCACATCGATGGAACCGGCGATGATGCCCATGACATCACCGGAGTGAATCGGCGAGCCGTCAGAGGCGCTGGAGTCGCGCACGGCGCGAGTGACCTCGCCATCACGGACCTCGCTGATGGCGTCGACCATAGCGGCAACAGCATCCTCGAGCTCGGAATCGGGCAGGACCGCGAACAACGCGGAGAAGGCCTGCGGGACGGTCTTGGTGGGAACGACGGCGACCTTCTTGTCGGTGCAGGCAGAAGCGGCAGCTTCGGCAGCCATGCGGATGTTGCCGTTATTGGGAAGGATGATGACCGAGGTCGCGTTGACCTGGTCGACGGCGCCCAGCAAGTCGGCGGTCGAGGGGTTCATGGTTTGGCCACCCGACACGATCACATCGACGCCGAGGGACTTGAGGATGTCAGCCTCGCCCGAACCGGCCGCAACGGCGACAAAACCCAGCGCTTTCGCAGGCTCGGCGGCCTTCTCCTGGTCCTCGTGAATCTTAGCGGTACGGTCGTGGGCCTCCATCTCCATGTTGTGGATAAAGACCTCATAGATCTGACCGAGCTGCAGCATGTGCTCGAGCACCAGGTTGGGGGTGTTGGAGTGCACGTGAATCTTGTAGTCGGGGTAAGCACCAACGAGCAGCTCGCAGTCGCCCATGGAGCCCAGGAACTTCAGGCACTCGTCCTCGTCAAACGGGGCGTCGGCCTTAAAGAGGAACTCGTTGCAGTAGCGGAACTCCGAGCCCTCCCAGTCGTCGTTGGCCTCGATCTCAACACGGCCAAGAGCGGCATCGCGAGCAGAGCCGGCGGAATCGAACGTAGCGGAGAAATCCTCGACCACGGTGCTGCGGCCAAGGGCAGCGGCAACAAAGTTCTCCAAGAAGATGGCAAAGCCAAAGGCGCCGGAGTCGACCACGCCGTTCTCCTTGAGGACGGGCAGCAGGTCGGGCGTGCGGGCGACGGACTGGTAGGCCTCGACGACGATGGCGTCGAGCGCATCCTCGGCAGAGAACTTCTTCTTCTCGCACTCGTCTGCCTTGGTCGAAACATCACGCAGGACCGTGAGGATCGTGCCCTCGATGGGCTTACGAACAGCCTGGAAGGCAACCTTGACGGCACGACGGAAGGCGAAGGCGATATTGGCGGATGTAATGGGCTCATCGGCAGAGACAAGGCCCTCGGCCACGCCGCGTAGGATCTGCGAGGTGATGACACCGGAGTTGCCACGGGCGCCCATCAGGGAGCCGTGGGTGATAGCGCCGGCAATGGCCTCCATGTCGGCATCGGCGGGAAGGGCGGAAAGCTCCTTGGTCACCGAGGCGAGCGTGAGCGACATGTTGGTGCCGGTGTCACCGTCGGGTACGGGGAAGACGTTGAGCTTGTTGATCTCCTCGGCCTTTTCGGAAACGGCAGCCGCAGCGATCGGAAAACAGGTGCGAATGGTCTTTGCAATCATAAGTGATGAAATCTCCGTATTCGGATGCTAGTTCAGACGGCTCTTGAGCGCGTCGATGTGAATGCCGATCTTAAGGCTGGCGGGATCGATCTGGGCGATCTCCTGCAGGGTGAAGGCGACGGAGCTCGAAAGATTGTGGCAGACGGACTTCATGTTGACGCCGTTCTCGAGCACGACGTGAAGGTCGACCGTGAGGCCGTTCTCGTCGGCGGAAACAAGCACGCCCTTGCGGAGGCGCTGGCCGGCAAGCAGGCGCACGCTCTCGGCGCCCTGCAGCTGTTCAGCCATACCGACGACGCCGTAGCACGTCATCGCGGCATAACCGGCAATATCGGCAATAACGTCGTTCGAGACGCTCAGGCTGCCGTTAATGGTCTCAGACACAAGAATCTCCTTTTCTGGTGCTCGCGGCACCATGTCGTGGGAGCAATCATTCCAATAGTTTACAACGACCGCGCCATGTTAAGGCGGCGGGGTTCGCGATTACATCCTCGACACGAAATGTTGATACGGCAACGTTCGCCACAGGCGATCGCGGCATGAAAAAACCCGCCGCATAAGCGACGGGTTTTACAACCTGGCTCCCCGGGTAGGACTCGAACCTACAACAGCGCGGTTAACAGCCGCGTGCTCTACCATTGAGCTACCGAGGAATAGGTACGTGCTCTCAAGCAACGAAGTTTATTATACGGACGATTGGGCGAAGGGCAAGAACTTTTTTAAGAAATTTTCCGACCCAGTCATTGGGGACGTTCTTAAACGACTAGTCATTCAAGAACGTCCCCAACGACTACATGAAAGCGCCCCCAGGCAGATGTGCTTGAGGGCGCTTCTTGCTTGACTAGCTTTCGATGTAGTCCTTGAGCTTGCTGGAACGACTCGGGTGGCGGAGCTTGGCCAGGGTCTTGGACTCGATCTGGCGGATACGCTCGCGCGTGACGCCAAACTCGCGGCCGACTTCCTCGAGCGTGCGGGGATGTCCGTCGACAAGGCCAAAGCGCAGCTCGATAACCTTGCGCTCGCGATCGGCAAGCGAGTCGAGCACCTGGGTGAGCTGCTCCTGCAGCATGGAGAAACTGGCGGCATCGGGCGGAACGATGGCCTGGGAGTCCTCGATGAAGTCGCCCAGCTGGGAATCCTCTTCCTCGCCGATCGGGGTCTCGAGCGACACGGGCTCCTGCGAAATCTTCTGGATCTCGCGGACGCGGTCGGCGCTCATATCCATCTCGGCACCGATCTCCTCGGGGGTCGGGTCACGACCCAGGTCCTGGAGGAGCTGGCGCTGCACGCGGACGAGCTTGTT
The DNA here is from genome assembly GCA_902478365.1 of uncultured Collinsella sp. Lineage (GTDB taxonomy): Bacteria > Actinomycetota > Coriobacteriia > Coriobacteriales > Coriobacteriaceae > Collinsella. Next base: position 5,284 of record CABSKX010000007.1, read on the forward strand.
GATGGTCTCGACCATGTGCACGGGAATACGGATGGTACGGGCCTGGTCGGCAATAGCGCGCGTAATGGCCTGACGGATCCACCACGTGGCGTACGTGGAGAACTTGAAGCCCTTCTGGTAGTCGAACTTCTCGACGGCGCGGATCAGACCGAGGTTACCCTCCTGGATCAGATCCAGGAACAGCATGCCACGGCCGACATAGCGCTTGGCGATGGAGACGACCAGACGCAGGTTTGCGCTGATGAGCGCCTGCTTGGCCTCAAGACCAACGTTCTCGATACGCGTAAGACGACGCATCTCGGAGCGTGTGAGTTCAATCTCGCCCGCATCGGCAGCCTCGAGCTTCTCGGTAGCCTCGAGACCGGCCTCAATCTTCATGGCCAGATCGACCTCTTCAGATGCGGTCAGCAGGTCGACCTTACCGATCTCCTTGAGGTACATACGAACCGGGTCGCCGGTCAGCATCACCGTGGAGGCATCGATGCCGCGCACGCGCGAACGCGAACGGGACGTGCGCACGGTGCGCTTCTTCTTGCTCTTGGAAGAGCCCATCTCGGCATCGGCCTGGCGGGCCATCTTAAGCTCGTGATCGTCAAGCGAGCCGGAATCGTGCTCGTCATCGTCGAAATCGTCGGTATCGTTATCGTCATCGTCGACGTCCATCGGGGCGTCGTCGTTTCCGCTCGCGGAGATAATCTGGATGCCGCTGTTGCGCAGCGCGGAATACACCGCGTTGAGCTGCTCATCAGTAACATCGATATCCTTCAGGGCGACCTGAATCTCGTCCTCGGTTACCGAAGTCCTGTTTGAGCCGTTGCCCATGAGCTTTGCAACGTAGGATTCCAGCCCAGTACCCGTGCTCTCAGTCTTTTTTGGCACAGATTCTCCCTTCGTAGTCCACAGGACTCAATACTTTAGCACACACATGGACGTCTATACCCAAAATAAAGACAGGATATAGGCGAGAATACGCTGGTTGACCACAACATCTAGGCCTGATCGGCACCCGCGGTCTCCAAACCGATCAAACGGAACGGGTCGGCCACGCCTCCGATCGACTTTTGGAGCTCGCGCTGGCGCTGTGAATCTTGCACCGCCTGCACAGTCAGCACGCGACGGTCCTCATCGTCGAGTGAACGGTCCTGACGCAACTTGGCCTGCGCAGCTCGCATGCGACGTTTGATGGTGTAGAGCTCGAGCGTATCGAGCATAAAGACGATGTTCGTCTCGGTCGGGTGCTTACTCGTTGCCGAAATGCGCCCGGCGCTGACAAGCGACGCCGCCTCGGGACACACCGCGCGCGCCGCATCCATGCAGGCAGCAGGATCGGTGCCCGGCGGCGTCGCGAGCACGGCCCACGCAATGGACTCGTGACGCGGGTCGACCCACTCGATAGAACAAATGCGATCGGCATACGTGCGGAACAGATCGGGGTAGCTCGTGAGCATCGTCAGCAGCTCGCGCTCCCCCGCCAGGGATTTCCGCTCCAGATCGGTCAAAACGATCGGCATCGACGGAGCCGCCGCCGCGCTTGAACCATCGGCAACGGGCGCCGCGCTTTCCATCCCCGCTGGCACATCGATTGGCGGCAGATCCTCGTCGGCCTCCACCGGTGTCGCCCCATAGGCATCAAGCGGAACGTAGTCGTACGGGTCCTCCTCGACCGGTGCGGACACCGGCGGCGTTGCACCCGCGGCCCAGGCACCGCGAGACGTCCCCTGCGAACCAGACACCCGACCGCCCGCGCTGCCCGCGCGCTCAGCTTGCACGCGTTGACGCTCGTAGTTCTGCTCACGGCGGCGCTCGGCATCCTCGCGCTTGGCGACATCGCGAAACACACGGCCCGAGCTCGCGCGCACGGTCTCCAGGTCCAAACCCAACAGATCGGCAATCTGGATAAAGTACGTGTCGATCATATAGCTGTCACGTAGCGGATAGATGAGCGTCAGCGCGTCCTCGAGCGCCTTGGCGCGACCGCCCGGTGTGGTAATGTCGCTCGACTCCTGCAGCGAGCGGTAGACAAAGTCCATGAGGGGCTCGGCCGCGTCAATGCGCGCCTGAAGCTCCTGGCCGCCATGCGCCGTGATGAACTCCATGGGGTCGTTGCCGTCGGGCAGCACCACGCAGCGAAGGTCCATTGAATCCTGCTCGATAAACTGAATCGCGCGACGCGCGGCCTTTTGACCGGCGGCGTCGCCATCGAACATATATACAATGCGCTTGGCAAAGCGGGTGAGCGTCTTAACATGATGTTCCGTCAGCGCTGTGCCCAGCGTGGCGACGACGTTTTTGATCCCCGCCTCCCAGCAGGCGATGCAGTCGGTATAGCCCTCCACCACGATGGCGGTATCCTGCGCGACGATAAACTCCTTGGCCCAGTTAAAGCCATAGAGGTTTCGTTTTTTATGAAACACACTCGTCTCGGCCGTGTTGAGGTACTTTGGCTGACCATCGCCCATGATGCGCCCGCCAAAGGCGATATTGTGACCCTGCTCATCAAAGATGGGAAACATCACACGGTCGTAAAAACGGTCGGCAAGCTGTCCGCGCCCGCGGCTCACGGCCACGTTGGCGTCGATCATCTCCTGCGGGGTAAAGCCCGCTTGAGACAGATGCGAAACCAGCGCGTTGCGACCCGGCGCAAAGCCCAGGCAGTAGCGGCGACAGACATCTCCGCCCATGCCGCGGCTGGCAAAGTACTCGCGCGGACGGCTGTCCTTACCGCGCATAAGCATGGTGTGGTAGAACTGAGCCGTCTCGGCGCACAGGTCATAGATGCGGGCACGCTTGGTGCCGCGATCGCGCTGCGCACCGGTATCGTGCAGCTCAATGCCCGCACGATCAGCCAAATAGCGGATCGACTCGGGAAAACTCAGGTTCTCGCGCTTCATGATATAGGTAAAGACGTCGCCGCCCTCGCCGCAGCCAAAGCAGTGCCACACCTGCGTTGCAGGGATAATGTGAAACGAGGGGGTCTTTTCGCCATGAAACGGGCAGCAGCCCCAAAACTCATGGCCGCGGGGCTTGAGCTCAACCGTTTCCTGCACGATGGCAACCAGGTCCGACGCCGCGCGTACCTGATCTTTTTCCTCATCGCTAATCACGGATACTCACCCCCTGCTCACCCAAGTTATGAAGAATATCGTCGATATTACCCTCGACGGTCGCGATCAACTCGTCCAGGGAATCGAACACGCGAGACGGACGCAGCCAGCGCGTAAACGCCAGCGACACCGAGGCGCCATACAGGTCGCCCGCATAGCCGATCAAGTTGGCCTCGAGATGCGCCGAGGCGGCATCATCGGCATAGGTCGGCGGCAGGCCGACATTAACGGCAGCGGGCCATACGGTATCGTCGACCAGCACCAGACCCTCATAGACGCCATCGGCAGGCACTTGGATGCCGTCGGGCACCTGGATGTTTGCCGTGGGAAAGCCCATGTCGGAGCCCTCGTGACGGCCAGCCGCCACAACGCCGCGCAGCATATAGGGACGGCCGAGAAGCTCGGCAGCCAGCTCCACATGACCCTGACCCAGCTCATGGCGGACGCGCGTGGCGCAGACGGTCTGCCCGTTAACGCAGAGCAGGTCGTGACCGTAAACGTCAACCCCACGCTCAGTGCCCCAGGCGCGCATCTCGGCAACGCCCGAAGCGCCGCCGCGGCCGAGCCTAAAGTCGCTGCCGACACGAATGGAGCGAATGTCGACAACGCGCGACAAAAGCGCCAGAAACCCGACATGGTCGAGTGCCGCCACGGCAGACGTAAAGGGAACGGCCACCACCGCATCGACCCCGGTTTGGGCCAGGGCATGCAGGCGGTCAGCCGTCGTCATCAATTTTTGAGCGGGCGAAGGACTCACCACGACGTCCGGGTCAGGATCGAAAGTAATCACGACCGCTTTGCTGCCGTGATCATGCGCATCGCGAATAACCGCATCGATCAGCTCTTGGTGCCCGCGATGTACGCCATCAAACACGCCAATGGCGATTGAAGCGGCACCCAAGAACTCGCACCCATCAAATGCATCGGCAGAAACGATAGGGGCCTCATCCAACTCACCCGCGAAAAAGATACGCGCGAGCTCGTGGGGCGTCAGCATCATCGAACACCGCCGATCGCCTGCGGAAAGACGTGCTCCATCACAAAGCGGCCGCCCTCGATACGAGCAAGCGCCTTCAATCCCCCATCGAGTACGAGCGCGAACGGCGCCTTCGCCGTATCGAAGTCCGCAAGCGCGCGTTCAACGGGAATGCGGCGGCCACAAAGCAGGTCGTCTGCAAGATTACCCGGCAAATCGACTCGCGTGGCACCTAGGGCGGCGATGGGATCCAGAGCGAAACCGGCAGCGGTCTCGGCAGAGAGCTCCTCTACCGCATGACAGGCGCCAATGGAAACCACGCCGGAGGCCGTACGGCGCAGCGCGGAAATATGTGCAGCACTATCGCAGGCACGACCCAGATCGCGAGCGAGCGCGCGAATGTAGGTGCCTTTGCTTACCGAAAACGCCACGGTCCAGACGCACGTATCGCCCTCGCCGCCCACGGCGATCAGGTCGGCGGCATAGACCTCGACGGGGCGCGGGGGCAACTCAACCGCATTGCCCTCGCGAGCACTCTTATAGGCGCGAACGCCATTGACCGAAATGGCCGAAAACGCTGGCGGCACCTGCATCTGCGGGCCAAGCATAGCGGCGAGCTGCTCACGGGCGTAAGCGAGATCGCGCAGCTCGGGGGCAACGGGCACCGTGCGGACGGCCTCGCCCTCCGCGTCATCGGTATTGGTCTCGACACCAAACGAAATGTCGGCGACATAACTTTTGGTATCGAGGGTTAGCATGCCCAGCAGACGGGTCGCCTGGCCCACGCCCACCACCATGACACCCGAGGCCATGGGGTCGAGCGTACCGGCATGGCCGACGCGTCGCTCATGGAGGGCGCGTCGGCACTTCGATACCACGTCGTGGGACGTACAGCCCACCGGCTTATCGACGGCGAGCAGCATATTCAATTGAGAAGGCGTACGACGAGCCATGTACCATCCAAAATGTTAGAGCTCGACGGTCACCGAAGCGGGATCCTCCCCTACCAGCTCGGCCAGCATGGGAAGTGCCACGGCGAGCGTCTCGCGAATCGTTCCGTTGTTGGAAAAGCCGGCGGCGGCATGATGCCCGCCACCGCCAAAGTTGGCAGCGATCTCGGACACATCGAGGTCACCTTTGGAGCGCAGGTTGCCGCGTACCTTGGTATCGCCCTCAATGCCCTTCAGGAACAGGCAGACCTCCACACCCATCACCGAACGCACCACATCGACCAGGCCATCGCACTCGTCCGAAGTGACGCCGCAGGCCTCGAGGTCGCTCTGGTATGCATAACTATATGCCACGCGACCGTGCGCCACGGTCTTGATGCGGCCCATAACGATGGACTTGAGATGCAAGAACTCCACGCGCATGCTCTGGTAGACCTCGAGCGCGACGCGCGCCGGATCGGCACCGTGCGCGACCAGGCGCGAGGCGGCATGGAACGCGGCGGCATCGGCGTTTTGGTACTGAAAACGACCGGTATCGGTCACCAAGCCGCACAGCAGGCAGGTCGCGACACCATTGCGAGCCACAATGCCGCAATTGTCCAAAAAGCGGTCGATGATCATGGCGCAGGCCGCGGAGCCGACGCACCTCAGGCTCAGCTCGGCAAATTCCTCGCGCGCCGGATGGTGATCGAAGCACACCACATGCGCCGAGCGGCGGAGCACCTCGGCGGAGTTGTTCAGACGCTCGACGACCGGCACGTCCACCGAGATGAAAAGGTCCGGATTGCCGGTATACGCAGATGCCGGCACCAAACGATCGGCGCCCTCCATAAAGCGGTAAATGCGCGGAACCGGGTCATCGTCTGCCAGCAGCAGGGCAATGTCCTTGTTGGGGAAAAACTTCATTAGCGATAAGCCCAGACCCAGCACGGAGCCCAGGGCGTCGCCATCGGGAGACGTGTGTCCCGAAATCGCAATGGAGGACGCACCCTCGATGAGCTCGAGGATGCGTCGCTGAATATCTGCAGACTCGCTCGATGCGAGGTCGGCGGAATTACTCATCTAAAGCTGCCTCCTGGGCGGCATCCGCTATGGGATAGCCGTCCTCGTCCTTTTCGATCGCAAGCGTGGCGGGAACGTTTTCCAGCGCACGCGTGATGCGCTCGGCCTCATCGGTCGAGCGATCGATGCGAAAATCGAGCTCGGGCGTGACGCGCCAATCGAGCGAGCGGGCCAACAGGCTACGGATGCGTCCCTTGGCGCTGGCAAGCGCCTCCATGACCTCCTCGTAGCGGCTCGCGTCGCACGACACGTACACGCGCGCGAACGAACGGTCCACCGCGACCTCGACCGCGGTCAGAGTGACCAGGTCGAGACGCGGATCGGAAACCTCAAAGAGCAGGATATAACCGAGCTTCTCGCGAAGCTGCTCGCCCAGACGGCGGGTTGCCTGCGTTTGCTTCATAGCGCTACCCCCTACTCGGTACGGGCAACCTGGTCAATGCGGTAGCCCTCAATGGTGTCGCCAGGCTTGATGTCCTGGAAGTTCTCCAGGCCAATACCGCCCTCGGAGCCGCTCTTGAGGCTCTTGGCCTCGTCCTTGTAGTGGCGCATCGAGGCGATTTTACCGTTGAAGACCACGATGCCGTCGCGCACCAGGCGCACAGAATCGGTCGCGGCGATCTCGCCCTCTTCGACGCGGACACCGGCGGCGATGCCGACTTTGGGCACCTTGAAGGTGTCCAGGACGGTCGCAGTGCCCGTGGAGACCTCAACCTCGGTGGGCTTGAGCATGCCGATACGGGCAGCGTCGAGGTCCTCGAGGCACTTGTAGATGACGTCGTAGCAACGGATCTCGACGCCCTCGCGCTCGGCGGCGGAGCGGGCTTTGCCGTCGGGACGGACGCCAAAGCCGATGATGATGGCGTTGGAGGCGTCGGCCAGGACGACGTCGGTCTCGTTGATGGCACCAACGGCGGAGTGGATCGTGTTGATGCGCACCTCAGACTGATCCATCTTGTCGAGAGAGTCCTGAAGGGCCTCGATGGAGCCCTGGACGTCGGCCTTGATGATCAGGTTGAGCTCCTTGACCTCGGCGTCGGCGATGGTCTCGAAGAGGTTCTCGAGCGTCACGTGCTTCACGCGGCTCTGCTCCTCGATACGGGCCTTGAGCGAACGCTCGTCGGCCAGTGCGCGAGCCTCGCGCTCGTCCTCGAACACGCGGAACTCATCGCCGGCGTTGGGGACGGACTGCAGGCCCAGAATCTCGACGGCGTCGGAGGGACCGGCCTCGGTGACGGCGTTGCCCTTGGGGTCGAGCATGGCGCGGACGCGGCCATAGGTGAGGCCGGCGACCAGCGTGTCGCCCACGTGCAGGGTGCCGCGAGTCACGAGCACGGTAGCGACCGAGCCGCGGCCCTTGTCGAGCTTAGCCTCGAGGACGTTGCCCGAAGCGAACGTATCAGGGTTGGCCTTGAGCTCGAGCACGTCGGCCTGGAGCAGCACGGTCTCGAGCAGGTCGTCGATACCGATCTTCTGCTTGGCCGAGATGTTGACGAACATGTTCTGTCCGCCCCACTCCTCGGGGATGATGCCGTACTCGGTGAGCTCCTGGCGCACGCGGTCGGGGTTGGCACCCGGCTTATCGATCTTGTTGACGGCGACGACGATGGGAACGCCGGCGGCCTTGGCGTGGTTGATCGACTCGATGGTCTGGGGCATGACGCCGTCGTCGGCAGCCACGATCAGAATGACGATGTCGGTCACCTTGGCGCCGCGGGCACGCATAGCCGTAAAGGTGGCGTGACCGGGGGTATCGATGAAGGTGATCTTGCGGTCGTTGATCATGACCTGCGAAGCGCCGATGGCCTGAGTAATGCCGCCCGCCTCGCCGGCAGCGACGCCGGTGTGACGGATGGCGTCGAGCAGCGAGGTCTTGCCGTGGTCGACGTGGCCCATGACGGTGACGACCGGGGCACGCGGCTTAAGGTCGGCGGGATCGTCGTAGAACGAGAAGGTGTTCTCCTCCTCGGGGGTGATGATCTTGATCTGGCGACCCAGGTCGTCGGCAACGAGCTCGACGAGGTCGTCAGACATGGACTGCGTCATGGTAAGCGGCGTGCCCAGCAGGAACAGACGCTTGATGATGTCGTTGGCCGGAACGTCGAGCGCCTCGGCGAGCTCCTGGACGGTAACGCCCTGGGAGACCTTGATGGCGTCGAGGTCCTCGGGGTTCACGCCCTGGGCCAGCGCCTCCTCTATCTTGCGCTCCTCCTGAGCCTTTGCGGCCTCGCGCTCGCGCTTCTCCTTGCGCTTTTTGCGGCGACCAGTGGACTCGCGAGAGGCCTCCTCGACGGCGGCACGAGCCTCCTCGAGCACCTTCTCGCGGCTGTACTCCTCGGCCTCGCGAGCCATGCGGCTGTAGTGGTCCTCTTCGTTGTTGTGACCGCCCTTGCGCTTCTTGCCCTTGCCCTGCTTGTCGGGGTTGGGGAAGTCCATGCCGGCAGCGACGTTGTTGCTGGCATTGGTGCGATGGCTGTGGGGACGGTTCTCGGAGGCATTGCGCTCGGAGTTGTTGTCGGAAGCGTTGCGATCGTTACGACGGCCACCGCGACGGTCGTTGTTGCCGCCACGACGGTTGCCGCGCTCGGCAGCGCGCTCGGCCTTGGCCTTCTCCTCGGCGTCCTTCTTCTCCTTGAGGACGGTCTCCTGTGCGGCGATCTGGTCGAGCAGCGAACGGAAACGCGAACCGGAATCGGAAGCGGGAACGGCGCGGCGCTGGGCCTCGCGGGCAGCCTCCTCCTTCTCGCGGGCAAGGCGCTCCTGCTCGGCCTTCTTCTTAGCCTCGGCCTCGGCGCGGGCGGCCTCCTCGGCGGCCTGGGCGGCGGCGAACTGGCGGCGCTCCTCCTCGCGCGCCTTCTCGGCGGCGATGCGCTCGCGCTCTGCCTCGGCAGCGCGTGCTGCCTCCTCGGCGGCAGCGGCCTGCTCCTCGGCCTGCTTGGCGGCCTCGACTTCCTGGGCGCGGGCCTCGATCACCGACGCGAGCTGCTTGCGGACCATGGCGACGTAGGCGTCCTCCAGGGCGGAGGAAGCGGACTTAGCGGGAATCTTCATTTCGGCGAGATGACCCATCAGTTCCTTGGAGGTCATGCCGAACTCTTTGGCCAGGGTGGACACACGGACTTTTGCCATATGACTTCACCTACCCTTTCTGGCACCTTGGGTGCCTAGAGACTGAACGAGCGTGGGGTATGCGCTGGGACCCGCCCGGCGCGACCGCGCGCTAGATCAGGTCCTCCGCATCATCGAAGGCGTCGGTGTCGTGGACACCGCAGAAACGGGAGCCGGGACGGGCCTGGTTGCGGCACTGGATGCCGTCCTCGGACACGAACTCGCAGCGACGGACGTCCTCGTCCTCCTCGTCACCGATCAGGTCGGCGGCGGGCTCCTCGTGAACGGGAACGTTCTTGAGGATGTCGGCGGCAAGGGTCTCGGACTTAATGTCGATGTGCCAGCCGGTCAGGCGCGCGGCGAGGCGGGCGTTCTGACCCTCCTTGCCGATGGCGAGGGACAGCTGGTCGTCGGGCACGATAACGCCGGCGTAGGCCTTCTCCTCGTCGATAAGGACGCGGGTGACCTTGGCGGGCGACAGGGCGTTTGCGACGTAGACGGCCGGATCGGCATCCCACAGGATGACGTCGACGCGCTCGCCACGGAGCTCGCCCACGACGGCGCGAACACGGCTGCCCTTGGGGCCGACGCAGGCGCCAACCGGATCCAGGCGATCGTCGAGCGAGTGGACGGCGACCTTGGAGCGCTGGCCGGGCTCGCGGGCAATCGACTTAATCTGGACGGTGCCCTCATAGATCTCGGGCACCTCCTGCTCAAACAGACGACGCATGAGCTCGGGGTGAGTACGGGAGATGACAATCGGCGGACGGCTGTGCTCGCCACGAACCGGCTGCAGATTGGAGTTGGGGTCGCGAACGTCGATGATCACGGCCTTGATGTGCTGGTTGTGCAGGTAGCGCTCGCCCATCGGACGCTCGTTGCGCTCGTTCTCGTAACGGCGCTGGTCGAAGTGCGGAAGCTCGGCCTCGACGCCCTCGCGAATCTTGACGATCGTGAAGTCGGGTGTGGACTGCAGCACGGTACCGCTAATGAGGTCACCGATGCGGCCGGAGAACTCCTCGTAGATCTGCTCGCGGGCGGAGTTGCGAACTATGGCGTTGATCTCGGCCTTGGCGTGCTGGGCGGCGATGCGGCTCGTGTTCTTGGGAGTGACGTCGATCTCCTCGAACTCGGTGAAGTTGCCCTCCTCGTCCATGGAATCGTCAATCGGCTCCAGACGGTAGACGTAGATCTTGCCGGTGGTGCGGTCGATGGTCACCTTGGCGCCCCACTCAAGATGTAGGATCTCGGCATAGCTCTTGGCGAGCGACTGCTCCAAGCGGTCGATCAGGTAGAGCTGGTCGATGTGCTTCTCCTGGCAAAGCTCCATCAGGGCGGACATCATGTCGGATGCTGCCATCTTACTTTCCTTCCTTCGCGGACTTGAAGTCATAGGTGGGCTTCAACTTGCACTTTTTAACATCAGAGAAATCGAGGGTGACGGACTCGCCGTCCTCGAGCTCGAGGGTCACGTTCGTCTCGGTGGCGGCGGCAATCTTGCCGGTGTACTTGCGACGACCCTCGGTAGCGGTGGAGGTGAGCTCGCAGTTCTCGCCCACAAAGCGGGCAAAGTCACGCGGACGGCGCAGCGGGCGCGCCATACCCGGGCTCGACACCTCGAGCGTATAGCTCGAAGAAATGGGGTCGAGCTCCTCAATCACATCGCCGACCCATTTGGTGTTGGCCGTGACGTCATTGAGCGACAGGCTCTGACCCTCGGCACCCTCGATACGCACACGCACGCAGGGAGCCTTGGTGGCACCCACGAGCTCAACGTCTACGATGTCGACATCGTGCTGGGGAGCAACGGCCTCGAGCGCGTCGATGATCGCCTGCTCGGTCTTGGTCTTGACCATTGCGGCACCTCCATCCATACAAAAAAGAAGCGGGGCCGAAACCCCACTTCTTTCAATTAGAACTTCATTTGCAAGCAAACTATACCAATACCTGCGCAAACGTGCAACCACAACACAAACCAGCAGGTCAGCGTGAGCACAGGTTCTCCACAAGAAATGGATAATTGGGTGTTGTCGCAAGTATCCATAACCAAAGCGAGGGGCGACTCCCCGCGGAAACACCCCTCGCTTTTTCATGTCAACTATGCGCGCAGCGCTTACTTGACCACCAGGTTAACCAGCTTGCCAGGCACGCAGATGGCCTTGACGATCGTCTTGCCCTCAGTCCACTTGGCGACAGCAGCCTCGGCGGCAGCCTGCATCTCCTCGTTGGAGGCGTCGCGGGCGACGTCGATGCGGCCACGGACCTTGCCGAGCACCTGTACGACGATCTGCACCGTGTCCTCGATGGACTCGGCCAGGTCGAACTCGGGCCAGGCGGCGGTGTAGGCATTGCCCTCGCAGCCGAGCGCCTCGTGCCACAGCTCGTCGGCCCAGAACGGGCAGATGGGGGCAAGGACGCTCACGATATCCTTGGCCACGCCGTAACACAGGGCCTTGTCGCGGGCAGCGTCCTCGGTGGCGTTGAGGTAGGCGCTCGTCGCGTTGACGAGCTCCATGACGGCCGAGATCGCGGTGTTGAACTGGCCGCGGTCGAAGTCCTCGGTGCACTTGGCGATGGTGCGGTGACGCTCGCGATAGAGCTTCATCGCGACCTCGTCGAGCGCGGACTTGTCAAAGGCCACGTTGGCGTCGCCGGACTGGACGAGCTGCCACACGATACGCCAGGCGCGCTTAATGAAGCGGTTAGCGCCCTCGACGGCCTTGGGATCCCAGTCGAAGTCCTTCTCGGGCGGGGCGATAAACAGGATCGCCAGACGCATGGTGTCGGCGCCGTAGGGCTCGATGACCGAGCTCGGGGGCACGACATTGCCCTTGGACTTGGACATGGTGTCGCCGTTCTCGTCCTTGACCATGCCCTGGCACAGCAGGTTGGTGAAGGGCTCGTCAACGCTCAGCAGGCCCAGGTCGCGCAGCGCCTTGGTAAAGAAGCGGCTGTAGAGCAGGTGCAAAATGGCGTGCTCAATGCCACCGATATAGTTATCGACGGGCATCCAACGGTCTGCCGCCTCGCGGGAGAAGGGCAACTCGGTGTTGTGCGGGTCGGTATAGCGCAGGTAATACCAGCTAGAGCAGGTGAAGGTGTCCATGGTATCGGTCTCGCGCTTAGCCGGGCGACCGCACACCGGGCAGGTGGTCTCGTAGAACTCCTTGCACTCGGCGAGGGTCTCGCCGGCACCCAGGTCCAGGTTCTCGGGCAGCGTCACCGGCAGCTGGTCCTCGGGCACGGGCACGATGCCGCAGTGCTCGCAGTGGATGGCCGGGATGGGGTTGCCCCAGTAGCGCTGGCGGCTGATGAGCCAGTCGCGCAGGCGGAACTCGACCTTGCGACGGCCGCAGCCCATGGCCTCGAGGTCGGACACGATGGCAGCCTCGCCCTCGGAGTGCTTGCCGCCGCGCATGCCGGTGTACTTGCCGGACTGGACGAGCGTGCCCTCGGCAGCGTGGGCGCAATCCCAGTCGACGGTCTCGGCATGGAAGGTATCGATGGTCTCGCCGCTGGCCTCGAAGGCAGCGCGGTCGTCATCGTCCAGGATGATTGGCACAATAGGCAGGTCATACTTGCGGGCGAACTCAAAGTCGCGCTGGTCGCCGCAGGGAACGGCCATGACGGCGCCGGTGCCGTAGTCGGCCACGACATAATCGGCAACCCACACGGGGACCTTCTCGCCGTTGACGGGGTTCACCACATAGCGGCCGGTAAAGGCGCCGTGCTTCTCGAGGGTGCCCTGGGCACGCTCGATGGCAGAGATGTGTTTGGAGTCCTCGACGATCTTGGTGACGGCCTCCTCGTACTCCGTGCCCTCGACGAGCTCGTGCAGGCGCGCGTACTCGGGAGCCAGGACAAAGAAGGAGACACCAAAGAGCGTGTCGGCACGCGTGGTGAAGACGGTGATCTTACCCTCGTCGCCCTCGATAGGCTCGCCATCCTTGTCGCACAGAGTAAAGTCGACCTCGGCGCCCTCGGAGCGGCCGATCCAGTTGGCCTGCATCTGCTTGACGCGCTCGGGCCAGCCGGGGAGCTTCTCCAGGTCGTCGAGCAGCTCCTGGGAGTACTCGGTGATCTTGAAGTACCACTGCTCAAGGTCGCGCTTCTCGGGCTCGGTGCCGCAACGCCAGCACTTACCCTCGGTGACCTGCTCGTTGGCCAAAACGGTCTTGCAGGTGGGGCACCAGTTGACCGGGTTCTTCTTGCGGTAGACCAGGCCCTTTTCCCACAGCTTCTCAAAGATCCACTGGCCCCAGCGGTAATAGTCGGGGCTGCAGGTCTTGACCATGCGATCCAGATCGTAGGAGAAGCCCATGCGCTTCATCGTGGAAAGCGCCTGATCCATGTTCTTATACGTCCAGGCGGCAGCCTGCGTGTTGTGCTTGATGGCGGCGTTCTCGGCGGGCAGGCCAAAGGCATCGAAGCCGATGGGATGCAGCACGTCGTAGCCGCGCATGCGGGCCTGACGGGCCATGGCATCGCCGATGGTGTAGTTGCGCGCGTGACCCATGTGCAGGTCGCCCGACGGATACGGGAACATCTCGAGCACGTACTTCTTGGGCTTACTGTCGTCGGTGTCGACGGCAAAGAGGTTGGAGTCCTCCCAGGCCTTCATCCACCTGGACTCAATGGCCTGCGCGTCGTAAGCAGGGATCTCGTCCTTATGATCTGTGCAATCGCACATATCAGCTCCTTTAATCTTAGCTGGGGTCGGTCGGCTTGGCTTTGTTCGCTACTGCGGACAGTCCTGCGCAAGACGAAGAGCACATTAAGTGCTCTTCTTTGCGTGCGGAACTTGTAGCGAACAAAGCCAAGCCGACCGACCCTAAGGTTAACTTGACTGATGATAGCAAATACGACAAGCGAGATGCCTGCGACTTGCATGCATCTCGCTTTATCTAAATAACGTGGTTGAAACTCAACCTTTATGTGAGGCTCTTACCTTATCGATAAGATACGGACTGCTGCGAATCTTTAACTACAACGTCGTGGGCGCCGCCTTCGACGATGGAGGTCGAGCTGACCAGGGTCAGGCGTGCCTTTTCCTGGAGCTCGGGAATCGAGAGGGCGCCGCAGTTGCACATCGTGGACTTGACCTTGTAAAGCGTGCCGCCCACGCCGTCCTTGAGGGAGCCGGCGTACGGGACGTAGGAGTCGACGCCCTCGACGAAGCTGAGCTTCGCGGCGCCGCCCAGGTCGTAGCGCTGCCAGTTGCGGGCACGCGCGGAACCCTCGCCCCAGTACTCCTTCATGTACTGGCCATTGACGTTGACGCGCTCGGTCGGGCTCTCGTCGAAGCGGGCGAAGTAGCGGCCCAGCATCATAAAGTCGGCACCCATGGCAAGGGCGAGCGTCATGTGGTAGTCGTAGACGATACCGCCGTCGGAGCACACGGGCACGTAGACGCCAGTCTCCTCGTAGTACTCGTCGCGAGCACGGCAGACGTCGATCAGCGCGGTGGCCTGGCCACGGCCGATGCCCTTGGTCTCACGGGTGATGCAGATGGAACCGCCGCCGATACCGACCTTGATGAAGTCGGCACCGCAGTCTGCCAAAAAGCGAAAGCCCTCGGCGTCGACGACGTTGCCGGCACCGACCTTGACGTCCTCGCCGTAGTTGGCGCGGATCCACTCGATGGTGCGCTTCTGCCACTCGCTGAAGCCCTCGGAAGAGTCGATGCACAGGACGTCGGCACCGGCCTCGATGAGCAGCGGCACGCGCTCGGCATAGTCGCGGGTGTTAATGCCGGCACCGACCATGTAGCGCTTATCACCGTCGAGCAGCTCGTTGGGGTTGGTCTTGTGGCTGTCGTAGTCCTTACGGAAGACGATGCCCATCAGGTGATCGTTGTCGTCGACGATGGGAAGGGCGTTGAGCTTGTTGTCCCAGATGACGTCGTTGGCAACCTTGAGGCTAATGTTCTTGTCGCCCACGATGAGCTGCTCACGCGGGGTCATGAACTCGGAGACCTTCGTCTGGTGGTCATCGCGGCTGGGGCGATAGTCACGGCTGGTGACGATGCCCAGGAGCTTGCCCTTGGGGGTGCCGTCGTCGGTGACCGGCATGGTGGAGTGACCGGTCTTATCCTTGAGCTCGATGACCTGCTCCATGGTCATGTCGGGGGTCAGCGTGGAATCGGACTGAACGAAGCCGGCCTTGTGATCCTTGACGGCCTTGACCATGGCGGCCTCGGACTCGGCGCTCTGGGAACCGTAGATGAAGGACAGGCCGCCCTCGGTAGCGAGCGCGACACCCATGTCGACGCCCGAGACGGACTGCATGATGGCGGAAACCATGGGGATGTTCAGGGTGATTGCCGGCTTCTCACCGCGCTTGAAGCGGGTTAGCGGCGTCTTGAGAGAGACGTTGTTGGGGATGCACTGCGAGGACGAGTAACCAGGAACCAGCAGATACTCCGAAAACGTGTGGGACTCACCGGGAAAGAACGTAGCCATGTTTCTCCTTTTTCCATGCGACCGGTCGGCTGCAGGCCTCGTAGGACCCAGCCCAACCTCGGGCGCCCAATACTGGGGAAGTATCTTAACGCACTTTGACTGCTACAATGCATGATTTAAGAAGAGCACACGAGGGTTTGACGCAGGCTTTGCGTTTGCCCAGCAAACACTTTAGCGGGGAGACGTGGAGCACATGGAGTACAAGACGACGGCAAAGTTGGTCATTCAAGCGTGCGACAAGGATTTGCCGGGCGTGTTTGGTCACGGCTGCGTCTTGCTGCTGCAGGGCATAGCCCGCGAGCACTCGCTCAACCGAGCCGCCAAGAGCATGGGCATGGCGTATTCCAAGGCCTGGCGCATCGTAAACGAGGCCGAAGGACAGCTGGGCTGCAAGCTCATCGAGCGCGACGGCGCGCGCGGATCCACACTCACGCCGGCCGGCGAGCGTGCCATAGCGGTTTACGAGGAGCTGCAGACCGACATAAACCAGGTCATAGCTGCCAAAGCCGACGCTCTCATCGCCAGCATCAACCACAGTAGCTAATTTGGGACGGGGCTTTATGGCTACACAACCCCCTCTCATAAGTTGCGGTGAAATAGGGACTGTTTATGCGGTTAAAGCCGTAAATCAATCCCTATTTCACCGCAACTTATGGAGTCGAGGATGATTTAGCTAGTTGCGGAGGGCGTTGTCTAGGGTGGCGGCCACGATCAAGGGGTCGTCGGTGCCGGCGAAGAGACGGATGGTGCTCCCCCGCTTGCCGCGTGGGGCCGAAAGGCGCGTTGCTGCACCGCCGGCGGGCGATGTGCGGAACTCCCCCGGCAAAGCATCGAACAGCTCGCCCGCGCTGCATTCGATAAGGTCAAATTCAACTGCCGGGCCAAAGCCGTGCTCGAGGATTCCCGTTGCAACCGCATGGTCGGGATGCGAGCTCAATCCGGGGTAGCGCACGTCGCGCGCCATCTCGTTCGCGGCCAAATATTCAGCCAGCGCACGGGCGCGATCGAAGTGCGCCTGCATGCGGGTGTCGAGCGTGTCGAGCCCGTACTCTAGAACCTCAGCTTCAACGGAGGACAAGTCGAGCGCGGCCATTCCGGACCCCTCAAGCAGGGCATGCGCGCACTCGGCAGCAGCATCCACACGATGGCGCTTGAGCTGCGAGCGTGCGACCGATACGGCAACGAGCTTGCGAGGAGCCTTACCGGCGCACACACGGTCGAGTGCCTCAAGCGACAGGACGGCACCCAAACGCAGCGGATCGCACCCAAAGAGGCCGGCCACGGTGTTATCCACCACGAGCAGCGCATGAGCCTCACGCGCTGCGCGGCCTAACGCGCGCAGATCGGGCACACGCAGACCAAACCCGCCGATAGAATTGACGAACCACCACAGGTGCGGCCCCTCGGCATCAAGCGAGGCATCAAAGCCCTCGGACGCGGCAACAAATACCTCGGCGCACGAATCCCCCACCAGCACAACATCGCGGCCATCAAAGCCACGAGCAAACGCATCGGCAAAGTCGTCCGCAAAAGCCACCAGGCGGTCACCGGGACGCACAATACCCAACAGCGACAACGCCGCCGGCACGTGAGGGGCCTCAACAAGACGCGCATCACGCGCGCCAGCCCTTACAGCCCAGGCCTCTTCTAGCTGCTGTACATCCACAAGGCACCACCCCTTCATAAACAAAAACCCACGATGCGGATGTTTCCCGCATCGTGGGCAACGGCTGCAGTATAGCGCCGACATGCGACGAATCGCCTAGATGTTGAGCGCGTGGTAGGTCACACTCGCACCCGGAGCATCAACGGACACGCCATAGGTCTCGGGATAGATGCGCGTCGAAAACACGAGCGCACCTTCGTTCACAAACACCTCGACCGACGAGACATCGCCAACAATGCGAACGTTGCGAACCTCGTCGACGGGCTCCCAGCGCACGGTACGACCGCAGCCGGCAGAAGCGCGACTCTCATCGGTAAATCGCATCTCAAAGCGCGAGGGCAGTTCGCCCTCGGCGGGCATAAACGCCAGCTTAAGCTCGCCATCAACGGTCGAGGTGAACGCGCCGTTGACACCGTCGGCAACAACGTCAAAGCAGGTATCGCCGGCAACCTCCAACGAGCCCTCCCCCACACGCACCGAGGCATAATGGTGCTCGATCTCGCGCGCCGGCTGCTGCAGCACCACGCCGCCAGCACCGGCCGTAAGCTCTCGCGGCACCGTCATGCAGTGCTGCCAGCCACACGCCACAGTGGGGTCGTTGCCATAGGTCGGCTCATCGGGCATGCCCATCCAGCCGATCAGAATGTGACGACCGTCCTCGGCCGTGAACTCCTGCGGAGCATAGAAGTCAAAACCGGCGTCCCACAGGCGGAACTCGCCCAGCTCATAGGCACCGTCACCACCGGTAATGTCACCCGTTACAGGCATATAGCCAGCAGCGTATACGTTGCCGCGGTCCCAACGACCGCCCTCCAGCCCCTGGGGCGAGAAGGACAGCCACTTCGCCGGAACACAGCCATCCACCTCGAGCTCAAGGTATCCCGGGCATTCCCACATAAACCCAAAACGCTCGGGCGTAGACACACGGCTCTCGAGCTCCCAGCTCAGCATATCGGCCGAGCCGTACACCAAGATCTCGCCCACATCACGACCGGCGCCCTCGCCATGCATGGCGCAAAAACGGCTCTCGACACGCGGCCCGTCCACGCGACGACGCGCGCCCAGCACCATGTGGTAACGCCCATCATCATCGCGCCACACCTTGGGGTCACGCACGTGGCAGGTCAAATCCTCGGGATAATCCTCAGACGCCAGCACCACGCGCTTTTGGCTGAACGTCTGTCCATCGACACTCTCGACATACACGGTGTCGGCGCGACGGCCGGAGTTGACATAGTCAAAGACGCCGTCCGCATCGGGGAGCTTAACGTTGCCGGTATAGAGCACGCGAATGCGACCGTCCTCGACCAATGCCGAGCCCGAATACACGCCATGGCAGTCGAACGGCTCGTCGGGAAGCAGCGGCGCGCCAACATATTCCCATTTCATAAGGTCGCGGCTCGTGGCATGACCCCAGGCCTTAACGCCGCCCTCAACATCAAACGGAGCATATTGAAAATAAGCGTGGAACACGCCGCCCGCCTGGCAAAGACCGTTGGGGTCGTTGAGCCAACCCGCCGGCGGCATAATGTGGAAGTGCTGGCCATACGCGCCATGACCGCACTCAGAGGCGGCAGCGTCAACAGCGGCAACCAACTTTGCAAGGTCGCGACCAAGTGCATTAGACATATCAAAGTCCTAACGGATCGAAAGTAACAAGGCACCAGAGATCGGTACCAGATACGGGAAACGCCCGCGAGCATACAGCCCGCGGGCATCCCCTCAATCAAAAGCTCTTAGGCCTGCTCGGAAGCCTTGGGCTCGTCCTTGTACAGGACGAACGAGACGGCAAAGGAAACCAGCGCGGCGATCGCAAACATAATCGCGTACTGCACAGGCTGGGCCAGGCACAGCAGGATACCGAAGATACCCGTAACACCCGTGCCGGAGGCAGCCAGCGAAGTGAGCGCGCAGACCAGGGCACCGCAACCGCCGCCGATGCAGCCGGCGATGAAGGGCTTAAAGAAGCGCAGGTTCACACCAAAGATGGCAGGCTCGGTAATGCCCATGAAGGCGGACAGGGCCGAAGGAAGCGCCAGACCCTTGATCTTGGCATCGCGGGTCTTAAAGGCAACGGCGAGCGCGGCACCACCCTGGGCGATGTTGGCAGCGCTGGCGATGGGCAGCCAATAGGTCACACCGTACTGAGCGAGCTGGCCCAGATCGATGGCGGTGTACATCTGGTGGATACCGGTAACGACCGTGGGGGCATAGAACAGGCCGACGATAAAGGAACCGATGCCAAAGGGCAGGGTGAGCAGGGCCTGAATCAGACCGAGAATGGCGTTCTCGGCCCACACGAAGATGGGGCCGACGGCAACGAGGGTCACGAGCACGGTCACGAACACCGAGACGAGCGGGGTCACAAAGAGGTCGAACATCTCGGGAACGATCTTGTGCAGGCGCTTCTCGAGGAAGGCCAGAATAGCGCAGGCGATGACGATGGGGATAACGTGGCCTTGATAACCGACCCACTCAAAGCTGTACACACCGGGGATGACGTTGACCATGGTCTGCACGCCCTCGGAGGCAACCGTGTAGGCGCTCTGTAGCGAGGAGTTGATGAACGCACCACCGACAACGGCGCCCAGATACGGGTTGGCGCCAAAGGCCTTAGCGGCGGAGTAACCGATCAGGATCTGCAGAATGCCAAAGGACGTGCCCGAGACCAGGTCGGCAATCTTGTAGATAAAGTTATTGGTGTCGAGCGCGATAAAGCCGTTGGAGGCCATAAAGTTGAGGGAGCTCATAATGCCCAGCAGCAGACCCGAGGCCACGATGGCAGGGATGATGGGGACAAAGACGTCGCCGAGCACCTTAATGGCGCGCATAAAGATGTTCTGCTGCTGCGCCGCGGCCTCCTTGACCTCGGCCTTGGTGGCAGCCTCGACGCCACTGAGCGCGATGAACTCCTCGTAGACCTTATTGACGGTGCCAGTGCCAAAAATAATCTGGAGCTGGCCCTGGGCTTCAAAGACGCCCTTAGCGCCGTCGATATTCTCGAGGGCCTCCTTGTCAACCTTGGCATTATCGGCAATCACCAGGCGCAAACGCGTGGCGCAATGCGCGGCAGAGACGACGTTGTCGGCGCCACCGATGTTGTCGAGCACCTCTTGGGCTGATTTGCGGTAGTCCATGACTTCCCTTTCCTCCAACGGGTGCATGTGCACCCGGCCATCTTTGACACTTACACTGTAATCGTTTTCAGTTTCATATATCTGTAATCGTTTTCATAATAGGGTGAACGGTAGGAATAAGCCGGCGAATGGTAGTTTTACGGCAAATACAGGGGCCTCAGAGGCAGACAGACGTGCCCAGAGCCTAGACATTCATAAGCTGATGGCCGAGCTTGAGCGTCTTGAGACCGCACTCCCCCTCCACGCCATCGAGCGTGTTGAGCAACATATTGGTCGCCTCGACGCCACTGGTCAGGTAGCCATAATGCACGGTGGGAATGCCGCCCGTCAGCGCGCGCAAAAACGCGTTGTCGCCAAAACCGCTCACGCGGTGTATACCCTCGCCCATGCCGCGAACCTCATCGATGGCACGCAGCGCGCCCGCCGCCATGGTGTCGGTCGCACATGCGATAAACGAAACATCGGGAGCGACAGAAAGCAGTTCACGCGCAGCGCTATAGCCGGAATCGAGCGTAAACGAGCCCAGGCGAATCAAGGCGGCATCGAGCGGGTTACCCGCGGCGCGCAGGCCGGCCTCAAAACCACGACGACGGTCGTAACCGGCGGCACGGTCTTCCTCGGTAACACCGATATAGGCAATCTTGCCATCTACCCGACCAGCGAGCGCCTGGCCCAGCTCAAAGGCAGCCTCGTAATCGTCGTGATAGACGCACGCCGCGCCCTCGACGTTTTGGCCGATCAGCACAATGGGCACACGGCACGACTCAATCGCCCGACGGTGCTCGTCGGTAACCACGGTCGCCACCAGCACAATGCCATCGACCGGATGGTTCTGGAACAGGTCGAGATACTCGAGCTCACGCTTGGCCACGTTGTCAGTATTCGCGAGCAGCATCTGGTAGCCTCGGCGACCGAGCACCTGGCCAATGCCGGCGGTAATGCGGCTCACGGATTCCGAGTTGATTTTAGGCACGATGACGCCGATGAGCTTGGTGGAGCCGGTGCGCAGCGCGCGAGCCTGGCTGGACCGCACGTATCCGGTCAGCTCAATCGCTTGCTTAATGCGCTCGGCCTTATCCGCCGAGATATATCCACCGTTGAGGTAGCGCGAGACGGCGGCGCTCGAAACGCCTGCCAGCTCGGCCACATCTTTCATCTTTACCACGAGCACCCCTGTCATTGAAATCGCTTTCACCATGATACCCGTGAAGACGGCCTGCGGACCAAATCGGCCCGCCCAGGTCAAGCAAACGTCAGCGAGCGCGCAGCTGCCGTGGCGAGGTGCCGCGAAAGAGGAGCGACGCGTACTTCATGTACGCGAGCGACGGTTTGAGCGGCAGATCGCCCGGCAGATGCGTGCGCAGCGTCGAGCGGTCCGGCGTTTGTTAAAACGCCGGAACATAGTTACCCGTGGTATTCGCCGTTGTACTGGATTAACGTCAAGTCTTCCACGCCGTCAAGCGCGCGAATGGCGTCGGCATAGGGCATGTCAACGCCGTCCGAGAACACCTCGACGGCCATCTCGACCTTGTCGCCGCGCATGGTCTTAGACTTGACGGTGAACTTGGTGCGTCCAAATGCACGCACGATATCATCGCCGGTGGTCTGGCCCGTGTAGTGGATGACCATCATGTACACGCGCGCCTTGTCCTGGTGGCTCGCAAAGCCAGCGATCATCGCCACGATCACCACTGCCGTGAGCCCCACGAGCGCATACATGCCGGCGCCCGCCGTAATGCCCGTGGTAATGGCCCAAAACAGATACAGCAGGTCGAGCGGGTCCTTGACCGCCGTACGGTAGCGAACGATGGACAGAGCACCGACCATACCGAGCGAGATGACCACGTTCGTCGAGATCGCGAGCGTGACCATGCAGGTGAGCACGCACATGCCCACGAGCGTCACGGCAAAGCTGCGCGAATACACCACGCCGGTAAAGAAGCGCTTGTACACGTAATAGATCAGGATGCCCATGGCGAGCGCCACGAGCAGCGACAGGCCGATCTTGGCAGGGTCGACCTGGCCAAACGCCTCCAAGACGGAGTTCTTAAAAAAGTCCCTGGTGCTCATGGTCTAAATATCCCCTCGGTTCTCAAAATCCGATTCCCAGTAATTAAAACCGCGCAGGTAGGCGGTCTTTTCGTAACACAGGCAGTACTTGGAAACCGCCGTGAGCTCGGCCGCACCCGGCGGCACCAAATCGCGCACCAGCTGCGGGCAAAACTCGGTAAACTTGACCTCCATCACTAGTTTGCCGGGCTCCAAGACCGGCAGCGCGGGCAAGGTCGCATCAAAGATATCGAAGCTTCCCACCGCGGCGCGCACGTTCATGTCAAACGTAACGCGCACGGTGCCCTCGTCCATCACCCACGGCTCGCGCTCGTAGTCCACGATGGCGCGCGGGCGCATCATGTTGCAGATGCACTCGATATAGAACTCACGGCAGAGCTGATGCGGGCTGCGCAGCAAAAAGTCATAGTCGCCGGCGAGGACCTGCTCAAACTCGTCGCGGGTGAGCGGCGCATCCTCCTTGTAGATCCAGCTGCCGTACTTCTTTTTACGCTCGAGCTTAATCACCTTGTCGCTGCCGTTATAGATGCGCACGCGATACTTTTTGCGCATCAGGATACCGGCGTCTTTTTCCTCGTAGGCCGAGTTGCAGTAGTCGTCAAAATACAGGCTGCGGATGGTGTAACCGCCCGCCCGTGCATGCTTGTCCAGCTTAAAGACCGGCGACATGCGACAGGCAAGCGCGGCGCGCTCGCCCTCGTTAATGAGATATTTGAGTTCGTGGCGGTAGCGCTCCTGCGTAGCACGCGCAGGCGGGGCCGCCAGGCGCTCAAGCAGCGCGCTAGCCCTCCTCATACGTGTCCTCCACGACCTTACCGCCGTCTTGCACGTAGAAGCACTTCATGCCGTACTGCTTGCCGTCATCGGTCACGTAGTAGTCAAACGCATCTTGCGTATAGCCGTCGGAGTTGGTGGCGCGCACGCGCGCAAAGTACTGGCCGGCATCGGGCGCATCGCACGTCACCTCCGGCAGCAGCACGTCCTCGGCCTTAAAGACCACGTCGCTTATGGCATAGTCGCGCGCAAGCTCCACGGTATAGCGAATGTCGCGCGCCTTAAAGTCGTAGGAAGCATCCCAGTTGATGCGCAGCTTACCGTTATCGATCTGCGGCACGCCAATGTAGAACGGCATGGGCTTTTTATAGCTCTCGCGAAAGCTCTTATAGTTCTCCTCGATCTCGGAAGGAATCGCCGCGGCAATCTGCTCGTATTCGTCCTTCGTCACGGGCAGATTCTCCAGGTCGGGCGCAGCAAAGACGAGCGGCTCCGTGACCTCGCGATAATGCTCGACCATCTTGCTCAGACGCTCTTCGGTCAAATACGAGTGCAGGTCCTTGACGGCGCTATCGAGTTCGCTGCGGAACGACTTGCTGCGCAACGCGCGGTTAAACAGCACGTTGCCCCAGTAGTTGCTCACGCCGCGCTCCCAGCTCGCATAATCCGAGAATCCCGTCAGGCTCAACTCGAGCTTGCGCAGCATGCCGTCGTTATCCCAATCCAGGATGTACCAGACCTTGGAGTTAAGCGGGCTGTACAGATAGCAGTTACGGTTCTGCGTGTCGCAATTGCCCGTCAAGATCTGAAACGCCATCCAATAGACCAGGTTCTCGGTATCGAAGTAGGTGTCGAGCACATCGTCGATCTTTTGCGTATCGTCGTTGAGCGCATCGAGCATCTCGATGAGCTTGGTGTGGTCCGAGTCGCCCTTAATCTCGAGCATGCCCTCAAACGCCGTCTGGTTATAGTCGGGGTCATCGGCGAGCTTAATGGTGTCTTCGAAGCGATGGAAATCGAAGCTGTTCACCTTATACAGATACCCGCTCTTATCCAGACCGTGGGCCTTAAGTGCCGTCTTGTTGAGCTGCTCGACCTGCGTAAACAGTCCGTAGTCCTCAAAGGTGTCGTTAGATTTTTCGGTCTGGTCGCACACCCATAAGTGCACAAACTGCGTGCGCAGGCCCATCATCTGGGGAATGCCACGAATCAGATCGTAGGCCATCTTGTTACGAAAGCGCATGCCCTCGCCCATATGCTTGTTAAGCGCAATCGCGCGCTGCTGACGCCACGTGCCCTTGCCCTTTTTGAGCTCCACCTTGTAGTTCTTTTGCGTATAGGTACTCGACGTCTGACCGCGCACTTGCACCGTGGCGTTGGGAGCCTCTTCACCATAACCGACCTCACCGGCAACGGGGCCCTTATCATCGCCAGGCTGCAGCAGGCCCATAACCTGATAGCGCGTCACGCCCATGTCGGCATAGTCGTAGAACGAGTAGGTATTGATCTCGGCCCAGCTATGATCGGTATTCTCGGAGCTGTTGCCGCGAGAGACCGTCAGGTACATGCATACGATACCCGAGTCGTCGTAGACCTCATACAGCTCATCCTTGTCGCGAAGATGCTTGGTCTCGCTAGCTGCATCGGCCTTTTTAATCTTGCCCTGCTTCTTAGTCTTTTTTGTCGAGGATTCGTCCTGAGACGAACAGCCCGAAAGCAACAGCGCACCGGCAGCCGCCTCAAAAAGGCGACGGCGAGACATCATCCTATCGGTCATCAGGACCTCCCCAACGATTGCGATACACACGGACCACCGTGCGCTCAAACGCACCATGCGGCTCGCCCTCTTGACGCAGCTCCTCATAGCGCTGCTCGGCACGGTCGAGCAAGCGACCCAGCTGTGTAAAACGACCCGTTTTGTCGGTCGCCACAATGGGCTGCTGGCTCAGAATACGATACGGCAAGTTGGCGGTATAGGTATCGAGCCGCACGAGCGCCACAACAAAAAACACCGCCGCGCCGAGCAAAAAGCCAAAGCCATAAAACTGCTGCGGAAAGAACAGCGAAACGATGGTCGCCAGCCCCGCCACGCCCGCGAACAGCCCGGAGGCAAGCACGGCGCCCCTGTAGTCGGTAAAGTACAGCAAGATCAGCAGAATCGTGTTGCCCACAGCATACAGGCCATAGCCCACGCACAGCGTGCGAAAATACCCGTGCATCAGGTTGTTGAAGCCCAGTGGCAGGGCCGAGAGCACCGTGGTCTCGAGCGAGATGACTGCTGCCGTCACAAACAGCTGCTTGAGCGCGCAAAACCGCAGCTCCCGGTTGAGCGTGGCAAGCATTTCCTCCTCGGCCACCACGATGTCGCCCACCACGCCGCCGTCGTTAAACAGGCTGTAGTAGTCGCGGTAGCGCGGATAGAAGTTGACCTCGACCGACACCACAAAGTTGACGGTCGTGACCAGAATGCTCAAAAACGCGATGAGCGCCGGCACATCATGGTAGGGCGCGCCATAAAACAAGCCCTTGACTTGTACGCCAATGGGCCCCGCCCAAATAATCACCAGATGCGCAAAGAGTCCCAGGTTGGTAAATAGGCCCGTGAGCGCCAGCGGCATAAATTGGTCGAGCCAGCGCAAAAAGAGCCAGGGGCTGCGATCGCTCTGAGGAAAATACCGGTACAGCAGCACCACGTCCCAGGCGAGCATCACACCGTAGCCCAGGGCGATCGAGGCCAGCAGGCCCTCGACGGGCGGCAGCCCCAGCGCCAGCGCCACTAGGGCGCACAAGCACGCCACGCCAATGGCCGCAGCAAAGCTGCACAGGATGCCGCGGTAATCCTTAATGGCCATGAGGTAGCCCATGCCGTTCCAGTTGACGATCATAATGTTGAACAGCCACAGGCACAGCAGCCCCTGCAGCAGCGTGGCGCCCGAAAACAGCAAAAATACGCCGTAGAGCACCGTGCCCGCAACGAGCATGATGGCGTTGGAGCCCCAAAACGAGGGCAAGACCTCTTCTTCGCGCTCGGCAAACAGCATGTCCGCCAAAAAGCGCGTGACAGGCATGGAGAAAAAGCTCGTGAGCGTAAGCGACGCCAGAAGCGTATAGGTCACCATGCACACCAGCAGATCCTGGTTGGCGCGGCCCACGTCCCACAGACCGCACAGCACCAAAATGCCCACCTGCAACAGTACGCCCAGCAGCATGGGGCCCGTGCACACGATGCCGGCGTAGCCATAGGCGCGCATCGTGGCAAACAGACCCTTGCGCTTAAACAGGCGCTTGAGCTCAAAACCGATTCCGGCCACCGGCTACACCTCCTTCTTGGGCAAATTGAACGCGCGAGCCGTCTCGTCGTACAGCGCACGATAGTTGGCGAGCATCTGCTCGTGTAGGTAGTAGGTCGCCACGCGACGCTGGCCGCGCTCCCCCATTTCCAGACGGCGGGCACGGCTCGCGCACATGCGCTCCATGGCATCGGCCAGACCCTTGCGATACATGGGCGGGCTCACATATCCGGCAACGCCAAAGTCGTCGCCGGGGGCGCCCTCGAGCAGCTCGCGGCAGCAGCCGACCTCGGTCGTCACGCAGGGGCGACGCGCGCCCAGCGATTCCAACACGCTCAACGGCTGGCCCTCCGAGATGCTCGTCAAAATGGTAAAGTCGAGCTTTTCCATGTACTCGACCACGTTGACGCGGCCGGTAAAGATCAAGTCACGCACGCCCAATGTCTCCACTAGCGCATGGCACTCGGCGCCATATTCCTCGTCGTCCACGCCACCCATAATATGCAGGCGCACGTGCGGCAGGCGCTCGTGCAACTCAAAGAAGGCATAGATCATGGTTTTGACGTCCTTGATGGGCGCCAGACGCACCACCGCGCCAATGTCCACCCAGCCGTCATCGGGCTTTAAGGGAATGTCCTTAAAGCGATCGAACTGAATGCCGTTGGGGATAACCAGGCATTTTTCTGCATCGCAACCCATGTCGATCTGCGTTTTGCGCGCGTTGTGGAACAAACTCGTCACACGAAAAGCGCGACGGTAGATTTCCTCCGAAAGCAGGTAGAAAAAGCGGATCCAACGGTCCTTAAAGGAGGGCACCACCCAGTCGGCGCGAATGATCTCCTCCTCGCGTTCGCGCGTGTAGATGCCGTGCTCGGTCAGCAATGCCGGCGCGTTATTCATGCTGGAGCCCAAACTTGCGAGCAGACCGCCGTAGCCGGTCGAGATGGCGTGGTACACATCGGCCACCGGAACCTCGCTGCCCAGCAGATAGAGCACGGGCAGCAACATCGAACGCATGGTGTGGAAGGCGTCGGCGAAAGGCGTATACGGGTACTCGGTCAGGCACACGTCGCGGAAGATGTCCATAAACGTGCGGCTCTGCAAAAATGAGAGCGGATGTACGCGACGGCGCTGGAAAATGTCGAACAGCACGTCCCAGTCCGGATTGGAGAGCGAAACCAGACGGCTCAACGCCTCGCGCTCGCGGTCGTCAAAATCGACTTCCTCCTGCTCGCCCGAAAGACGCAGGGCATCGTCCAGAAACACCTCGTGCACCTCGACGACGTTGCCGGGCAGCTCGTAGACAAACTTGCCGCGGTCTTCGGCGTGAGCGCCAATCACCCACAGCACAAACTCATGCTCGGGCATCGCCGTGATGTAGCCGTGCATCCAGGTGGACACACCGCCGTGCACGTAGGGATAGCAGCCCTCGAGCACCAAGCAGATTCTCATCGGTCGCCGCCCTCCTTGCGCTCAATCGTCACGGTCTTATCCGTCGCTTTGACTAGGTACAAGTCGCCCGTCAGGTGTTTAATCTCGCCACCGGACACCGTACCCGGCTCGCCGTTATTGACGCGGAACATAAGCCAAGCCTCATCGTGGAAGTTGCCAAGGTTGAGCGTCCAGGCATCGTCGCTCGTATCCACACTCACCGTCACGGACGAAAAACGCTGGATGGCACCCGAGCATTCCGAACCCGTCTGGTAGCGCAGGTCGGGAGCGGACGTAGAAAGCCAGTCCAGATAGTTGACCAGGCCGCCCTTATAGACTTCCCAGCCCTCCTTGGCGCCGCGATCGGGATCCAGCAGGTCATCGGGATGCATAAAGTGCGTGCTCACGTAGTGCATGTTGAGCTCGGACACCGCGGCCAGACGCATATAAGCGTCATCGACCATGCCGCCCGAAACGATGCGCGGCTGCTCCACGATGCCATCGCTCGCCACGCCAAATTCCTGCACGTACGGCAGGTCGGTTCCGTCCTCAAAGTACGTACTGGCAATGGTCTTAATGCGCGGCACGTCCTCGCCGATAATCTTGCGGGCGCGGGCCGAAAGGATATTCGACGGCGGCACGTAGACCGAGCCGTGCGCGTTGGGCAGGACGTCGTCTTGGAAGGCAATGAGCTCGTTGAGCGATGCGACGAGCGCCTCCTTGTTCTTCCACGTCTTGTAGTCGTACAGCGTGCCATAGTCGGAATCCCAGAGCGCCAGCGGCTGATGGTTGTAGCCATGAAAGCCCAGCTCTCCGCCCATCTGCAGCAGCATGCCGCCAAAATAGCGGAACTGCGTGGCATCGGCCTGGCGCGCGGGCTCGGTTTGGTTGACTACGTCCTCGTAGTTTTCGATCATCACGCCGGTATAGCGAATGCCATATTGCTGCGCGAGTTTTTGCAGGTCGGGCCACCACACCTTGGCATAAAAATCGGCGATAGAAAGGCCGTAGTCGCGTTTAATGTACGTGCCGTCGCCCGAGGGAACGGGGCTCGGGAAATCGTCCAGGTAAAACACCGCGCTATTGATGACCGGATAGGCCGTGGCATCGCCCAAAAGGCTCACGGCCGCGGCATAGAAACCGCGCATGACCTTGTTGTAGATACCGATATTGCACACCACAGTACGGCCGTTGCCGCAATCGCTCGACCAAATAAGCGGAGTACCCGTGTCGCCGGTTTTAGCCCACACATGGGCCGTCTCACGCAGCGAAACCGAAAGCGACGAATCGAAGGGATCCGAGAGCTCGTAGCGCTGCCCACCGCCGATCATAAAGTCCTCGCTCGGCACGATGCTCTCTGCCGTCGCATATTCATGGCCGGCAGAATCGATGCCCAGCTTGGGACCGATTGCCTGCAGATAGCTCGAATTGTCCGGCGTCATGGCGAGCATCAGCGAACCGCCGGCGCTCACCCAGCTCATAATGTCGCTCAAGTGCGTACCGAGCCCATCGATCGAAGGCATCAGTAAAATCACGCGGTCGAAGGATGTGAGGGAAGGAATCGCATCAGCACCATCGGTGGCAATATCCACATCGCGGTGGGCAATTTTCATGTCGAGCAGAATCTGGTCAAACTGCTCTTTGACGTCCTCGACGCCATCTTGGCCCGAGTCGGTAATAACCAAGCACGTGGGCTTTTGGCCAAACATCGCCGAGCTTGCCGGCACCGCATCGTTGGCGGCGAGCATACCCAGCTTATGCTGCCCGGCGCTGTACTGCACGCCGGCACGCTCGATCAACAGCACGGCGGCCATGGCGATAAAGACAGCCCATACCACGAGCAGCCCTGTCCAGCGAAAATGGCCCGCACGCTCGCGGATATGTTGCACCACGCTCATCGGGCCTCCTCCCCTTCACGCCAAAATGCCAGCCTCTCGCGATTTTCGGCATTCAAATACACATGCTGCTTGTCGATCGCGTCGATTACACGCCGTACCGCCTGCCCATCGCGACGAATCACAGCCAAGCGCAAGCAGAGCATCCACACGTCCTGTTCGTCTGACGCATCGATCACCAACTGGCTAGCGACGTCCTCTGCCTTATCAATCTCGCCGGCATCGGCCAGCGCCGTGGCATAGCGAATGCGCAGCGCAGGCCCGTCCTCGCGTTCGCAACGACGCGCGAGCAAGCGTGCATACTGCTGACGCTGAATCTGTGCCACGCGGCCCTCTGCCAAACCCGAGTCCAGATAGGCGCCCAAAAAGTCGCAATACGCATCCAGGTTATGCGAGCTGGGATCGGTCTTAAACGCGCGCTCCAACTGCTGCAGCTTAAGGTCGGACTCCTTGGAAATCTGCGCCACCGCCGTCGCGGCATAGTGCGCGACCTCAACATCGTCGTTGAGTTTTGCTGCCTGCAACTGTGCCAGATACGCATCCGGATCCTCGGTAAGCATGGAGAGCATCAGACGGCGGCGGTCGCCCGGGTCGTTGACGATCAGCGCTTCCTCGAGCGGCACCACGCCGTCATCGCCCTCGCGTCCCTGCACGAGCATACTGCGATGCATGTCATCGTTAATGCGCAGCGTCTCCAGCGTGGCGTCCTTAAGGTCGTTACCGAACACCGCGCTACGCACCGAGAGCAGTACCACGAGCAACGGGCCCCACAGCGGTACGAGCACCATCACGGCAAGCATGTGCCCTCGAACCGGCAGCAAGCCCAGTTTCATAAGCGTCCACAGCACCAGACACACCAGCGCATGAAGTAATAGCAGTACGGTAGCAACGACAAGCGAGATCAAGCGGCCTCCCCCTCACCGTTGCTAGCGGGCACGATGCGCTGCAGCAGGGCCACAACATCCTCGCTGCCGACGGGTTCCACCGTAATGCGCTTGGCGGCCAAGCGCGCACAAATTACGGGCATGTCGGCCTCGGTCGCCTGACGCATGAGTAGGTAAAGCGTGTCTCCGTCGACCAAGCCCGCAGCATCGCTCTCACGAATCGCCGATCCAATGGCGCCAACCAGCTCGCCAACAGGCTCCATGCCCGGCACCACGCGCAGGAGTAAGAAGCTCCCCATCTTGTTGTCCGCAAGCGCCTGCTCAGCGGCGAGTTCCTGGCCAAAGGCATCGTGGTTGAGCACGCACGTGCCGGCAACGCAGCGCTTATCCTGCGCCACGGCCTCGTAATCGAAGGCGCGTCCCAACGCACTTTCCACCAAGCCGCACAGGATGCGGAACAGGTTTTGGTAGTACAGGGTCATTTGGCTTTCGGCCACGTGACGCACAAAGATCAACACGGCGGGGGCGCCATCGCGCTCGATCGCATAGCCAAACATCGGAAGCCCCGACGTCAGCGCGCGGTTCACCCACAAACCCGAAATCGCACCTTGGAGCACGGGCGCAAGGTCATCGAGCGAGAGCGAGCGCGGCACATTGTTGGAAATCGCCGGGCTCGCCGCTACCAGGCGCGCAAATGCCCCGCCCGAAACATGGTAGATTGTCACCGAATCGTTCTCGAGAATCTCACCCAGCAGCTCGCAGCACTTGCGGTATATATCACGCGGGTTGAGTACGTCGAGCTCCTGCGTCACGGCAAAGATCTTGCCAAAGCTGTCGTGGCGACCCACAATCTGTCGCTTATAGGCACGCTTGTCCTCAATCGCGTCATGATAGAGCCGCGTTAGGAACGTGTTACGGTTTCGCACAAGCTCGTTCTCGTCACGCTCCGCCTTAACGGCCTCGCTGTTGCGCAGCTGTACATAGCCGCACACGGCGCCCACCACAAAGTACGCAATAAACGGCAGCCAGTTGGAAGGCTCATAGAACAAGCCCTGAAAGGTATAGCCGTACAGGGCAAAATAACTCACGGCCAGACCAATCGACGCCAGCAGCGCGGCGACCAGGCCAAAGTCGAGCCCGTAGAGCGTGCCAATCAGGACCACATAGAGCAGTCGATAGTCGAGCACGTTGAGCTGGGCAGATTGGGAGAACAGATGCTCCAGCACCTCGAACAGCACCCATGCGAAGCCCGTCTCCAGGCATTTAATGGGCAGCGCGCGCAGCTGGATGCGATCGATGGCCGCACGTAAGGGATTGGCCTTTTTGGTGCGGGTGTTAGCCCAGCGGGCGTGGATGGTCGAAAGGTCGCGCAGCAGTCGTAACGCTGAAACCAGCCATAGCGTTTGCGAGCGGCATCGCCTGCGGGCAGCGCATAGCCGGTCGACTCTCCATAGGCAACGGACAGCCCGGGGAACAGGCCCTGGAGCGCGCCGCCCAAGTCGCCCGTTGTGCGATGGAAAGCATCTGCAACATCGAGCGTCTCAAAGGTCGCATCCCAACTGTCAAAGACACGGTGTACCAGCACCGCCAGCTCCTCAGCGCACAACAGGGGAAACGGCGCGTCCGCGGCACCTTGGAGCGCGACCGACCCGGTCGAGCACGCCTCGAACAGCGGCACCAAGAAGGGGTCGCTGAGCGCCGCGGATGCTGTATAGAGATAGGGCGTGCACAGAATCTTGACCTGAATGCCATCTTGCGAGGCATAGTAACGGCACAGATCATTGGCCGCGCGGGCGATAATGCCCTTACCCGTTTGGGCGGCAGCATCTGTGGCATCAAGCGAATCGACATTGCTCGCCGCACCGCCGGTGCGTTCCGCGCCCGCAGGCCCCGCCACAAACAGCAGCTGCACACGGCGGCCCATACAGGCACGAAACACCGAGCGCAGCAACTCAATATCGCCAAAAGTCTCGGTATGCGGGGTGAGATAAGTAGAGAGGTAGACCACACGGTCAAACTCATAGGCCTGATCCAGGTGGCGCAGCAGCTCTTTCCACGAGCCGTGGAGCGATGACTCGCGCTGCACATCGTCGGCAGCTACAACCTGAACATGGTCACCGGGGAACGCCTTGGCACAAAAGTCGTCGTCAACATACGCGGTATTGCCAACAACCAGCACCTCCATGGCGCGCCCCTTCCCTTAAATTCCACTTTTGCCATAGTCAAACATGCGTATTGTACGCTGTCAATGTAGCCCCCGGGCAACTTTTAAAACTGTTTTAAGAACATCTTCTAAAGCAGGCATATGAAGCGCTTCTACCACTACGGGCGAAAAACCCGAACCGGAAAGTGAATCATTACGCTCACAAACCAGTTCGGGCGTACCTTTTAATTAAAGGCAAAGCAGCGGTCAATCAAATATCAAACACAATGGAAAACTAAGTGCATCACGGGCGGCTAAAGTGCGATAAACCATAACATCCAAGCCGCATTCTATTCTAATGGCGTATTCAAAACCCAACCCCACTGAGGCGTAGCGGTTGTGTGGTAGTAGTTCAACCACCAGGCAAGTGATGTCGTCCTGATGTAGCCTATATTCTCCATAACCATACCGTTACCGATGTAAATAGCAATATGCCCCCAGCGGGCCCCCGCACTATTATGCGTATGCGTGGGAACAGCAACGATCATTCCAACCTTAAGCTGTGATAGGTCACGACTGTGGCACCAATTCCAAAACATGTCGCATGCGTCCCCGTTAGGATAAGATCCGAGCACGGGGTAAAACACATGGCTAACCCACTCCGAGCACAGTCCCGCTCCAGGAGAAGGAACGCTGTAGCAACGACTAACAATCTGAGACTGCAGCGAGGTGCGCCCGGTGCGCTCGGGTTCCACCCAGGCGCCGGAAGCATTAAAGAAATACTCGGTATCTCCGATTCTGTTCCAGCCAGTCACCATTTGTCCGGACGACAAGAGGTAATACCAAGTTCCGTCATTGTCGAGGAACCAGCCAGTATTCATGGCTCCAGATTCATCGTCGAGGTGATACCATCTCCCACCTATGAATTGCCAGCCATGCTGTAGCACACCATCTGAATCTGTGTAAAACCACGTCCGAGCAGACGAAGACCAATACCAGCCAGTAATAGCCTTATCCTCAGCACCCTTGAGCCTAATTGCGCCTTCGCCGTCCCTGACGCCAGAAAGTACAATTGCACCGCTGCCACACGCATAATAGGCATTCTCGTCTTGCGAAATAATCCAAGCGTTGCACCTTAATGCGCCGCCTCTTTCCGGATCCAAATAATAACGAGTGCCATTTACAGTCTGAAATCCTTCAAGCATGGCACCATTATTATTCGGATCAAGCCAATACCAGCTGGAGTTGCAGTAAAACCAACCGGTACGAATCGCACCAGACGCATTGGCGTAATACCACGTCTGATCATTAATAAACCAACCCGTGTTCATGAAGCCAGATTTGGAGAAATAATACAGCACACCGCCGACAGACTTAAAGCCCGTAGCCATTAATCCAGACGGCTCAAGCCAGTACCAAGTGTTACCGAGAAGCAGCCAGCCAGTCCGCATGGCGCCCGCACCGTCCAAGTAATACCAGCTATCATCAATCAAAATCCAGCCAGTCTTCATCAATCCTGATGTCTGGTCTAAATAGAACCAATGGCCGTCAGTAAAACCCAACCCTTCAAATGTGCGCAGGATCCAGAAAAATAATGCCAGCCATCACTCAGATATCTCCAACCGACAGCAGCATAGCCTTCGGAATCAAAGTAATACTCCGCTCCTCCAATTGTTAGATAACAGTTAGACGGCCATCCGCCGGCCTCATATCGCCACCACCATTTACCATTTTGATACACCCAGGCGCCAGGAAGAGCGACGTTATTATCAGCAGAACGGACGATTTGAAACGAAAGTTGGGTGGATATGCCCGCATAATCCCCCAACCCATTAACACCTATTACGGCACTACCGGGTGCAATATTATTCGAATAAGTAACTTCGAAATCAAGTCCATTCACCAACTCGGTCCCGTTCGCAGCCAAAACCGATACCTCGGGAGTAATGGCACCACCTGTATATTCATATGTCAACGAATCAATAGAAGCCTTGAAACTAACTGAATCCGAAGGCAACCGATCGTTATCCAAAGACTCAACCGCCCCCTGGCCCGATTGAGTCGGGGAGACAACGGCATCCTCAGCCGTGCAATCTTCAGGAAATGAAAGGGCGGTCGTAGGACACAAAAGAGAAGCGAAACAAATTGATGCCAAGCAAGCCGCACTGATAAAACTCAAAAACCGATTTCTCATCATTCCACTCTTCTTATCGAATCAAATAGACCTTTGAATAGCCAGGCGCAGTCAGCTCTGAGATGCGATTCCCGAAGCCATCACTAAGCCAAAATAAATTCTCACCTGACGTGTTGCCCCAGAAAAAACCGATATGACAATCATTAACATAGAGATTATATAGATAAAAAAAGAATAAGTCTCCCTTTCTGGCCAGCCCGCTTCGAAGAAGCTCCTCAATAGAGTTAAACGAAGCGATAATCACATGCGAATCGATTGCATATCCAAACCATCGACAAGCGTTTAGATAGCTCCCCCTACCGGGTCCTCCACTCCAGGGGGAATGGTTCTGCTCGACGGCAATTGGAGAGAGATCACCACCGACACTCCTCATCGGCAAAGAATACCGAATCGCCAACATGAACCGGGCCGGGTAAGGAGTCGGTATGCGCCAACAGCGGCGCACCGTCGGAGGACTGAAAAAGTCTCATACAAAACGCCAGAAGCAGAGGCCAATGCACACCCTGCCTCAAAAAACACCCAATCCGATGTTGCCATAGCGCCAGAATCCAGCGCAAAGTAGCGCATATCGCCAACATCTATTAATCCGGTCTTCATCTCACATGAAACGTTGTCAAAGTAATACCATGTATTTCCAAGCTATAACCAGCCAACGTGCAGGGTGCCACTGGGGTCATCGTAAAACCAATTTCATCAATGAGAGACCATCGGCTAGACGCCATAGAACCAAAGGCGTCGAATATATATTAGTTTGAACCGCAAGTGTATTGCCCCGTTGCCATGGCCCCACTATTTTCATCGAGCCAATGCCGGGTTCCATTGCTATAGAGCCATCCTCTTCGCATCGCACCAGACGGATTGAGGTAATGCCGCGGTTCCATCGGCCCCAAAATATTACCGACCCGTATTGTTATCAAAATAGTACGTTTTAGCCGAACGCCTAAAACGAAATAGCGAAGGGCGACACGCGAAAACAAAAAGGCTGTAAGTCATCCCCATGTCTTACAGCCCGTTCATACAATAGCATGATTTAACATGTGCCCCGTCTGAATTCCAGTCCTTTAAAACCAATCCAAATTGCCAGCGACTATACTTCTTACGGTCGCAAATGGAACAATGGAGAAGAACGTGAACTCAACCAAAATCGCCGTAATCATTCCTTGCTACAACGAAGCGTTAACCATCGCCAAAGTAGTGGATGATTTTCACCGCGAGCTGCCTGAGGGCACTGTCTACGTCTACGACAATAACTCGACTGACGGCACTGCTCAAATCGCACGCGAACACGGGGCAACCGTAAAGTTAGAGCCTCGCCAGGGCAAGGGCAATGTTTGTCGCCAAATGTTCCGCGACATTGAGGCCGATTGTTACCTCATGGTCGATGGAGACGACACCTATCCGGCTGAGTCGGCGCGCGCACTGTGCGACCCCATCCTTGCCGGCGAAGCGGATATGACCGTAGGCGATCGGCTTTCCAACGGTACATACGCCGAGGAGAATAAGCGCGCCTTCCACGGCTTTGGCAACAACCTAGTACGCAACATGATTAAGTGGATCTATGGCTACAGCTTCGACGATGTCATGACCGGCTATCGCGCTATGAGCAAGCCCTTCGTCAAGACGTTCCCGGTGCTCTCTGAAGGCTTCCAGATCGAGACGGAGCTATCCATCCACGCCGTCGACCATCGTTGGCGCATTAAAGATGTCCCCATCGAGTATCGCGACCGCCCAGCCGGTTCTGAGTCCAAGCTCAATACCGTAAGCGATGGCATTCGAGTAATTGCCATGATTGGCACCCTCTTTAAGGACTACCGTCCGCTTAAGTTCTTCTCACTTGTCGCGCTCATCTTTGCGGCCGTCGGTCTTATCCTAGGAGTCCCCCTCATCGCAGAATACCTTGCCACCGGTTTGGTGCCTCGCTTCCCTACCGCGATTCTCGCAGCCGCATTTATGTTCCTGTGCGGATTGTCACTCGCCACAGGCTTCATCTTGGATTCCGTGGCGAAAGTGGAACGTAAGCAGTGGGAGCTGAGAGTGTATGAGGAGAGCGCGGATAATTAATGGCACGACCAGCCGAATGAATATCCGCTATATTTAGTTTAATGAGAATCAGCCTCTTTAAGACCGAAGGGGTCGCCATCGACATCCGGTACAAGTAGCTTCAACCTCGACGCCGCGATGTCTTATGTATGGCAGCCTCTACCAGCCTAAGAGCGTTAATTTTGCCGGGAGGCACCCATGAATATTACCGTCGCAGGTCTAGGCTACGTAGGCCTTTCACTCGCATGCCTGCTTTCCAAACATAACGATGTCATTGCTATCGACATTAATGAAAACAGGGTAGCGGACATCAACAACGGCATCTCCCCCATCAAGGATGCATTCATCGAGGCATATCTGGCAGATCGCCCGACTTCGTTACGTGCTACCACCGATGTAAAGAAAGCATATGAAATAGCTGATTACATCGTCATAGCTACGCCAACCAACTATGACGATGCCACGCACTACTTCGACACCTCGAGCATCGAGAGCGTCCTGGATCTGGTCAAAAAAATCAACCCGCACGCCGCCGTAGTAATTAAGTCCACCATCCCTGTTGGCTACACCAAGGAAATCAGTGCCAAATATTCCGAGCTCCAGATCATCTTCTCCCCCGAGTTTTTGCGCGAAGGCCACGCACTTGAAGACAATTTACATCCCAGCCGAATCGTTGCCGGAATCAACGAGGAGGCCGACCGCGAAGCCGCCCAGACCTTCGTCAACCTTTTGGACGAGGGCTCCGAGGACGCCGGGACAGAAATTCTAATAACTGGATCAACCGAGGCAGAAGCTATCAAGCTATTCGCCAACACGTATCTAGCGCTCAGGGTTTCATACTTCAACGAGCTCGACACCTATGCCAAAAGCAAGGACCTAAATGCGTGCGAAATCATTAAGGGCGTTTGCCTTGATCCGCGCATTGGAACCCATTACAACAACCCCAGCTTCGGCTATGGCGGCTACTGCCTGCCAAAGGATTCCAAGCAACTCCTTGCAAATTTTCAAGATGTTCCTCAAAATCTAATTCGCGCTATCGTCGATTCCAACAATACACGTAAACAATTCATTGCCGATCAAGTGCTAGCAATGCAACCAAAGATCGTTGGAGCATTCCGACTTACAATGAAAAGCGGGTCCGACAACTTTAGGCAAAGCTCGACTCTCGATGTCATTGAACTGCTCAAGGCAAAGAGCATCAAAGTCATAATTTATGAGCCCACCAGTAGTGAAACAAACCTACTTGGCTGCACCGTTGTTAATGACATAGACCTGTTCAGAGATCTAAGCGATGTCATTATCGCCAATCGCTACGACCCTATCCTTGATAGCGTGCGGCAAAAGGTGTACACAAGAGATCTATGGAACAGAGACTAAATAAGGGGCCGCACCATTCGATGCGGCCCCTTCAGTTATTCAAGGTGCTCCATGGCGGATTCGAACCGTCGACCTTGGGATTAGAAGTCCCCTGCTCTATCCAACTGAGCTAATGGAGCATAAAACCGCGAGTCCAAGCGGGCACAAGTCCACGCGGCTAGTAAATTATAACCTACTTAAACTGGTCGTGGTACGCCTTGCAGACCTCATCCACGGGACCATCCATACGCAGGTCGCCTTTCTCGATCCATACGGCTCGCTGACAAATGCGCTCAACCTGCTCCATGGAATGAGAAACAAACAAAACAGTCACGTCACCGTTCTCAATAAAATGCTGAATACGGCGCTCGCACTTCTGTTGGAAAAAGACATCGCCAACAGAAAGCGTCTCATCGACGATTAAGATATCGGGCTCGGTAATCGTGGCGATAGCAAAGGCGATACGTGCAACCATACCCGAAGAAAAGTTCTTCAAAGGCATATCAACGAAGTCTTTGAGCTCGGCGAACTCAATGATCTCGTCAAAACTGGCATCGATAAACTCCTTGGTATATCCAAGCAGAGCACCGTTAAGGTAGATATTCTCACGAGCAGTAAGCTCGGGGTCAAAGCCGGCGCCAAGCTCGATTAGCGGCGCAATATTACCGTGGACCTTTACCTCGCCCTCGCTGGGTTCGAGAACGCCGGCGATAATCTTGAGCATCGTGGACTTGCCGGAACCATTGGTTCCGACCAGACCAACGACCTCGCCGCGATGTATTTCAAACGAGATATGCTTAAGAGCACGAAACTCCTCAAAGAACAGCTCATG
Organism: uncultured Collinsella sp.; assembly: GCA_902478365.1. Lineage (GTDB taxonomy): Bacteria > Actinomycetota > Coriobacteriia > Coriobacteriales > Coriobacteriaceae > Collinsella. Next base: position 44,657 of record CABSKX010000007.1, read on the forward strand.
CTTTGCGAGCTTAATAAAATACTCTTTGAGGTTCGTTAGGGACTCGGATGCCATGTTAAAGATCATGGTGACATCTTTAACCTCAACAGCAAGAGGCTGCTTGCTGTAATCAATTGCAGATTCAGTCATAAACAGCATTCCTTAAATATAGAGGATGAACTTATGCTCGGTCTTATGGAAGACAGCGTAACCGACGACAAGAGCAACAACAGCCCAAACAACACATAGACCCAATGTAGTCGCAGACGGCATTGCCCCGAACAAGAAAATATCGCGCATAAACTGCAGATAGTTGTACATAGGGTTTACAACAACCAAAACCTGAATCCAATGTGCCATCTGCGAAATATAGTCAGTCGTCCAAAAAATGGGAGTCAGGTACATCCAAGCGGTAATAACAACCGACCATAGGTGCATGACATCGCGGAAAAAGACCGCCAGCGCGGATAGCATCAGGCCCAAGCCCATGCAAAAGCACATAAGCAAAACCAGACAAACGGGCAGCAATACCAAGTGCCAAGTTGGAACAATGTGGAACCAGAGCATCACCAGGGCAACGGCGACCAAAGAAAAGGCAAAATTAACAAGCGAGAACAGCACTTTCTGCACTGGGAACACCCAGCGATGAACTTTAACCTTTTTGAGCAAAGAAGATGCCCAAATGATTGACATAAGCGCTTGATTTGTCGACTCGGACATAACAGAAAATGTAATATTTCCCACAATCAGGTACAGCGGGTACATATCGGGAGTTATTGACCCGTTGCGACTCTGACCAAAGATGGTCGAGAACACAATGGACATCACGATCATCATAAGAAGCGGGTTAAGAACAGACCACGCAATGCCAAGAACGCTACGACGGTACTTGATCTTAAAATCTTTAGTGACAAGCTGTTTAAGAATAAACTTGTCTTTCTCGATATCATTTTTAGCGTGAGAGGCCGGCTTAGCCACCGCTACCTGACTCTTTGTGCTGTCAGCCACGGAGTTTCTCCTTGTCTCTGAATTCATAACAGAGGAAAGTATAGCCTTCTCGCGAGCCAACAAAACCAAAGAGACAAATCTGGGAAACTAACCCATATCAAATTCAAGCGTAGGAAAGCGCATGATGCCTACAGTCAAGCGAAGCCAACTCAATTAAAATATACCGTGCTAGCTTAATACCAAAGTCTGCCGCTCCAGCACCCCTCGAGCAAAGGATAAGAACATGCCCATCGTCTCCGTTATCATCCCCAGCTACAACGCCATGAACTACATAACCGAAACACTGGAAAGCGTCCTCGCACAAACGCTAGCCGACATCGAGATTATCGTAGTAGACGACGGATCAACCGATAACACACGCGAGATAGTCAAGGAGTACGCTCACAAGGACTCGCGTCTCACGCTTGTTGAGCAGACAAATCAATTTGCGGGAGTCGCTCGCAATAACGGAATGGCCAGGGCCACTGGCAGTTATCTTTATTTTCTTGATGCTGACGATTACATCGAAAAGAATGCTCTTGAGACTCTTGTTAGCGCTCTTGAACAGAGCGGGGCAGACATCGCAATTGCAAAGTCAGAGGGCTTTGATAATGTGACAAACGACACTTGGACAATAGACGACGCTCTCAACGGTATGGACTTCAACCGACCCATACTGCATGAAGAATATTGCGACAGACTCTTCCAAAGCTTTATCGGATGGCCCTGGGATAAGCTCTTCCGCAAGGACTTTATCGAGAAAACGGGTCTTGCGTTTCAGCCACTCAGGACCACCAACGATGCCCTCTTTGTTTTTTGCGCCCTCGCCTTGGCAGACACCATTGTGTGCCTAGACTCAGTTTTGTTTCACCACCGAACAAACAATAAGGACTCCTTAGAAGGCTCCCGTGCGAAAAGTTGGGACAATGCTGTGAATGCGATTAGCTCTATCGGCGACTTGCTTGGTGAAACCAAAAAAGGCAAAGCGTGTCTCAATTCCTATTATCGCTGGATTCTAAACTACTCAATCTGGACAATCGAAAGCCTGCCTGATGGAGAAGCGAACGCATATCTCAGCGAGATAGAGCCCCTCATTAACGCTATGCCCCAAAGCGCGGATTCACTCTTTGACCCCTATGAGCGCAATCTTAAGGAACTACTGAACAGCAACAGGGCAAAGCTCATATCAAACGCAGTCGCCATGCTCAAAGAGCGGGATGCCGTGGTCTGCGATCGCGCCAATCTTGAGCAAACGTTGGATATGGAACGACAGCGCCTTAACGCAAGCGAAAAACAGCTTTATGATGTATATGAGTCACATTCATATAAGCTAGGAAACGCCTTGCTCAAACCCTTGAGCAAGGTTAAGCACGCTATCAAACGGTAGAAAGCGTTACCAGTACAGCAATAAATGAAAGCGATTGATTTACTTGAGCATCACTCATACACAACCCGAGATCTCAATAGTCCTTCCAGTGTACAACGGGGAGAACTACCTGAATACCACACTGCGAAGTATTCAGGAGCAAACGTATCGCGACTTTGAAGTCCTGTGCGTAAACGACGGCTCAAGCGACAGCAGCCTCCAAATCCTCGAAGATTTCTCTCGGACCGACGAGAGATTTCGAGTCTTCTCTCAAGATAATTCGGGGCCGGGTACAGCGCGCAACACCGGCCTTGATAAGGCGACAGGAAATTACGTCATCATGCTCGACGCAGATGATGTCTACGAGCCTACGCTTCTAGAGGAGTTGTACGAAAGCGCGAAAACATATGACAGTGATGTCGTCGTCTGCCGGTCATCACAATTTGACGATTCCACTGGTTCACCGGTAGATTCATGGTGGACCATCAACATTGCCCAGATTCCAAATAAGCCAGCGTTCAACGCTGACGATATGCGAGATTTTATCTTTACCGCCTTTATCGGTTGGCCTTGGGACAAGTTGTATCGCCGCTCGTTTATTGAGAACAACGCCATCCGGTACCCACATTTGACCAACAGCGAAGATCTCTACTTCGTCTTTCTTTCTCTAGCGCTCGCCTCCAAGATTTCCGTAGTTGACACCCCGCTCATCAGCCATAGGGTCAATCGTTCGGGATCAGTCTCGGGTTCGCGCGCAAAAGAACCGCTTGCCTTTTACGAAAGTACCTGTCTATTGAAAAGAGAGCTTAAAAAGCGACCTGATCTTTATGAGAAAACATCTTGGGGCTTTCTCAATTGGGCCATTGGATACCTGGTGTGGAATATCGAAACCATGGACGATGAAGATGGACGCCGAATCCAACTGAAAGCACTTGCCAACGACGAATTTCAGGAGCTTGAAATCGGGCTCCACTCCCCTGCGTTCTTCGGTCTGGAGCCCACAATTTACGACAGATATTGTGCACTTCTCGAAGAGGCAACAGGAAGAAACGGCCTTACGGCTGAGAGCATGAGGCAATATAAGCGCCACCGTGTCATTCCTCGTTTGATAAAATTCCTTGAAGGAATCCAGTATGACGGCCTGTTCCGCACTATATTCAAAAGTCTCTGTTGGTTCAAACGCAAGATTCTAAAACAAGCGGTAACGCAACCTGATTCACAGCTCAAACGCGGCGCCGACTTCGCCCTTACGGGCAAAACAGCAAACAAGAGTTCATCCTCGGTTGCACAAGGAGATTAAGACATGACTAACGCAGCACCAAAGGTTTCGGTCGTTATGCCCATTTATAACGCCGAGCCTTATCTCAAGCAGGCACTCGACAGCGTTCTCGCACAAACTCTTACAGACATTGAAGTTGTTTGCGTCAACGATGGCTCCAAGGACACCTCACTCCAAACTATTCAGCGCTACGCAGCAAACGACAGTCGCATCAAAGTGATCGATAAACCAAACGGCGGCTATGGTCACGCTATGAATGTGGGCATCAACAATGCAGCAGGTGAATATGTAGGCATTCTTGAGCCCGACGACTACCTTAAGCCGGAAATGTTCGAAAAGCTCTATAACCGTGCAGTTGTAGACGATCTCGATTTTGTCCGATCCGACTATTACCGCCTAACCACAGACGCAAGCGGAGAAGGCCATCTTGAAAAGGAGGCCATCTGCAACAAGAGCTCCTATTACAACAAGGTGCTCAATCCGCAAACAAACGTCGATCTGTTCAACATTCGCATGGAAAACTGGACAGGCATCTACAAGCGTACTTGGCTCATGGAGCACGATATCAAATTCAACGAAAGCCCAGGTGCAGGGTTTCAAGACAACGGATTTTGGTTCCAAACCTATTGCTGGGCTACCAAGATTGCCGTTTTAGACAAGGCATTCTATTGTTATCGCCAAGACAACGCCGCATCTTCGATAAATCAATCCAACAAGGTATTTGTCATGCTCGACGAGTACCAGTGGATTGAGAATTGGTTGAGAGGCAATCCGCAGCTGTGTGAGAAGTTCATCGGTATTTTTGAGTACAAGAAGACTCACAACTGCGAGTTTGCTTTTAGCCGACTCGCCAACGATTTTCAGCTTCCCTTCTTGGAGAGGTATGCCGCTGAATATAGCCGAGCATTTAGTAATAATGAAATTGACGAACAGCTATTTTGGCCCGATGAGCTAAAAAGGCTCAAAGAGATCGTTGCCGATCCGAAGCTTTATCTGGATAAGCTGCGTGCGGGCGCTGACGACAAGTCCGAGCTTGAAGCTGCCCGCGAGCAGGGCAAGCTTACCGTTTTCTCCTACTACCTGAAAGAGGAAGGAATCGGCTCGGCACTCAAGAGAGCCTTTTCGTCCATTGTTCGATAAGTAATCACCGACTTTGATGGAGAAATATGAGTACGGACGGACCGCTGAAGTGAAAAACAGAGTAGTTTATTATGATTGCCTCAACATAGCCGCATGCATCTCTGTGGTGTTACTTCATTGCAATCAGATGGTGCACACATGGCAGCCGGGTAAGAACTGGTTATTTGCCCTTTTAATAGAAGTGCTCTTTTATTGGGCCGTCCCCATTTTTTTCATGCTTACTGGCGCCACTCTCATGCGCTACCGAGACCGCTATGACACTAAGACTTTTTTGACAAAACGAGCGAAGCGCACCGTCATACCCTTCATTGCATGGAGCCTCATCTGGTATTTACTTATTTCGGTTCGAGCCGGAGGTGCACATCTAGGGCCCCGAAACTTCATCGATATGATGCTTAATAATCAAATTGAGCAGGTTTACTGGTTCTTCTTCCCCTTGTTTTCGATCTATTTATCAATGCCGTTACTTTCCCTACTTGCCGACAACAAGAGGGCACTTACCTACGGCGTTGGAGTTTCTTTCGTGCTCCAATCCGTGTTCCCATACGCCCTTCCAATGCTGGGGATCAATTGGCCGGGAAGCATTACCGTATTGGCCCTTTCCGGCAATCTGCTCTTCACAGCGCTAGGCTACCTGCTCTCAACCACAGAGCTCACAAAAAAACAAAGAACAGTTATCTATGTGCTTGGTGTATTGGCAACAATTTTCCGGTTTATTTACACGGCGTTAAGCAGTGAGTCCATTGAGACGGTAGACAGGCTCTATTTTAATTACCTAGCCTTCCCAGCCGTTCTCCAAGGAATCGCAGTCTTCACCCTATTCAAACACTTGGACTTTAGCGTGATCGATGCAAAAAAGACGCGCGTCATCTCAGTTATATCTTCCTGCAGCTTTGGCGTATATCTGATTCACAAGCCGATTCTCGATCATTTCATACTCTCGCCGCATTGGTTAAACGTTCCCATGACCTCCGTCATGCTCAGAACGGTAGGGGCGCTGGTCTTCTATATTGCCTGTGTTGGCATAGTGCTACTACTAAAGAAAATCCCGGTTGTTAAGAACATCGTTCCCTAACAACCGGAGCCCAACCGGGCATGACAGGAGTTTTTAATCGCATCCAAGATAGGTAGCCATGTTTTCACTTGCAATATCCATATTAATAATTTTTATTAGCCTGATGCTTCCGGGCACTCTTCTGAATGCGTCTTTAACTAAAGATGTCTCGAAAGCCATTTGCCTTGCCCCCGCAACATCAATAGCACTCTTATCTATATTTGCCATTGTAAATCCCAGATTAGGCATTTGGACTCAATACTCGTCCCTCATGATTGAATTGGGGTGCGTTGCGCTAGGCTTCCTAGTTAGCTCAGCAGCACTTAATAGGCATACAGCTCAAAACAGCATCACAATTAAGAAGAAAGAGCTTTGCTGCTTAGTGCTATTTTTCACCATTGCCGCAATCATTGCAGCCTACGTATTCTTAACAGTTCTGGATGGACCAGATTGCTATTTTCAAGCTTGGGATAACCAGACACATCTCAGAAAAGTTAGAGCATTTGTGGAAACAGGAAACTATTCCTCATTCAACAGTCAACTCTATAAAAACGCGCTAACAGCTCCTGAACCACTTGCAAATTCTTTTTACCCCTCCGCCTGGCATCTATTAGCAGCCATGCTGGTCTCATTGCTCGACATCCCGGTAACACAGGCAGCAAATGCCGTTAACATCCTTTGCGTTGGCCTAATCCTTCCTTTAACACTATTCCTCTGCTTGCAAGAATTCGGCATTAAAAAATCGTCTTCATTTGTGCTCTGCGCAATCGTTTGCCTAGGAGTACCTATTTACCCTTGGGATTTAATATCTTATGGACCCTTATATCCAAATTTATTAGGCTTCTGCTTGTTGCCAGGTGAAATTGCACTATTTCTCAGCTTATTAAATAAGTTCAATCAAATAAAACTAGTGGACACGCTCAAAGGAGCCCTCCTGCTATTCCTTGGTCTGATTTCGCTGGCGCTTGCTCACCCAAATACCGTATTTGCATGGGGTTTTATCCTTGCGCCCCATCTCATCAGCAGTTTCAAGTATTTCATTAATGCTAAGTACCGCAACTTGCCAAACATAGTCTGCTATGCGATTCCCTTTGCAGCCATACTCTTAATCTGGATCAGCTTTACCCGCATACCGTTCATGCACGGAATTGTCGATTGCTATTGGCCAGCCTTTACATCTGTTCCACAGGCATTATTGGGTGCACTGTTTCTTGGAACAACAACTCACCCCATTCAGATACTCATTCCCTTATTAACTTTTATCGGCGTCTATATAGAATTGAAGGACCGTAAATTCTGCCTAGTCGCAACATATGGATTACTTGTCATCTTCTACACAATCGACGCGGGATCAAATCTGCCAGTCAAACCATTCCTAACGGGATTCTGGTACAACGACTACCACCGAGTAAGCGCAATGCTCGGATTAATTTCCATTTTCCTCGCATGCCTAGCTATCAATCGAATTTCTATATATCTTGAAGATAAATTTTCTGAACAAAAACCGAGCGCGCGCACGGCAATCGCTGGTGTTATTGCCGCCGGCATAATTGCTCTAATCTTCTATCCATCTATACCAATCCCCAGAAAACAAGAATTGCAGACAGCATTTGGT
>CABSKX010000008.1 GCA_902478365.1 uncultured Collinsella sp.
CAGCCTGCGGCTACCCTCGAGAACCGAGCTCTACACCAACATTCGCGACACTACCGTCTGTTGCTGCCCCAGCTACTCATCAACTTTCCAACTTTCCACTTAACTTACCACCTAAGGTGGAAAGCTAGAAAGTTAGCTGGAAAGCTGGAAAGTAAGTGGAAAGCTGACATGTTAGATGCGGGCTGAAGAGGGGTTAATAATTGCACAAACCATATCAGCCAAACAAAAAGATACCAATCTGGTTGGTAAAATACCGTCAATGAGCCGCGAGCCATCTAGCTGCGTAAATAAAACCTAAAGAACTGTTGTAAAGTAATGGCAAATACCCAGATGCCGCCGTTGCGATTTTCAATTAACTGTTACGCGGGAACAGCAAAATGCTACTATCTAACATGCACGTAAGAAAGCAGATTAACGGTTAAGGCTAAGAAGTGGCAGGTATGTCGGAAGCAACTAGGACTCGCACGCATGCGCCCGAGGTTAGGCAGCGCGCCGTCGAGGTCCTCCAAGAGGGGGTCGGTCACCGCGCCCTCGCCGCAAAGCTTGGCATTCCCCAGGCCACGGCTCGTCAGTGGGCCCGCGCATACGCCGTGGGCGGTGCCGACGCCGTGCTCAACGCGGGCTCGCATCACCGCACGTATTCGTACGACGTCAAGCTCGCCGTGGTTAAGGATCGCCTGGAAAACGGCCTGACGGTTCGCGAGGCCATGATTAAGCACAAGATTCCCAGCGAGTCTTCGGTCAAGGCTTGGTGCCGTCAGTATCGCGATGGCGGTGCCGATGCGCTTATCGATAAGCCGCGCGGTCGCAAGCCGCGCGTTAAGTAGGCAGAGTAGCAAGAGGGTGCGCCCACAGGGGCGCATTTTTCTTACCGCGCCACTGCTCCAAAGCGGACGTACCCTTGCCCCGTACGCCTAAAACTCCCCAGTTGACCGAAAACCTGCCGCCGCTACTCCTCAATTGAGCTATAACGTTAAACAATTGCAGCGTTTTTGCATGGGGGAGTGATGGTATGACGCTACTGTATTTCCTTACCCTGTTTCCGCTGGTACCGGCGCTGGGCATGCTGCTCGCTCGCGGTGACCGCGCCCGCGATGCGGTGGGGCTCATAGGTTCCGGCATTATTATGGCGGTGACAGTTGTAGTCGCCGTCATCTTTTTTGGCACGGGTCCGCAGAGCTTTGAGGTTGCCCCCGGCACCTCGCATGTGCTCTCGATCATCAGCTCTGTCATCGATGTCATTCTGTGCGCCGTCATCCTGTACAACGCGTTCAAATATAGGAACGCGCTCACCACGGTGCTTGGCATAGTCCAGCTGGTGGGCTCGCTTGCCTTTGCTGCCATGACGCTGCCTGCGGCCGAAGCTGTCACGGCGACGCCGCTCTACCTGGACTACATGAGCGTGATCATGGTCCTCGCCGTCGGCATCGTCGGCAGCCTAATCTGCGTGTATGCCCTGGGTTACATGAAGGACTTCCAGGCCCACGACGAGCACGAGGCCGCGCTGCGCGGGCAGACTGCGCCCGACCGTCGCCCGCAGTTCCTGGCGCTCATGTTCCTGTTCCTCTCGGCCATGTTCGTCATCGTGACGAGCGACAACCTTGAGTGGCTGTTCTGCGGCTGGGAAATCACCACCGTGTGCTCGTTCCTCATGATTGGCTACACGCGCACGCCCGAGGCCGTCAAGAACGCCTTCACCCAGATCATCCTCAACATGCTGGGCGGCATCGCGTTTTTGGTCGGACTCATGTACCTGCACGTCAACGGCATGCCGCTGACCATCTCGGGCATGATCGAGCTTTCCGGCGCCGGAACCGCGCAGTCCGCGCTGCTGGTGATGCCAGTCATCCTGCTGTCGCTCGCCGCACTCACCAAGGCCGCACAGATGCCGTTCCACACGTGGCTGCTGGGTGCCATGGTTGCCCCCACGCCCACGAGCGCCCTGCTGCACTCGTCAACCATGGTCAAGGCCGGCGTGTTCCTGATGGTCAAGCTGAGCCCGCTCTATGCCATCTATCCCGTGACCGGCTTTATGGTCACAAGTGTGGGTGCCATCACGTTTTTGCTCGCTGCCCTCATGGCTATCTCGCAGAGCAACGCCAAGCGCGTGCTCGCGTACTCCACCATTTCCAACTTGGGCCTCATCAGCGCCTGCTTGGGTGTCGGCGCGCCCGAGTCCGTGTGGGCCGCCATCTTCCTGATCCTGTTCCACACGGTGGCCAAGTCGCTGCTGTTCCTGTGCGTGGGTACGGCCGAGCATCATATCGGCAGCCGCAATATCGAGGACATGGACGGTATGTTCAGCCGCATGCCGCACCTGACTCGTCTGATGATGCTGGGCATCATGGGCATGTTCGTGGCGCCGTTTGGCATGCTCGTGTCCAAGTGGGGCGCCCTGGTGGCGTTTGCCCAGACCGGCAACGTGCTCATGATCATGGTGCTCGCCTTTGGCTCGGCCGCGACGTTCTTCTTCTGGGGCAAGTGGCTTGCCAAGCTTTCGGGCGTCGACCCCACGGCTCAAAACGTTGAGGTCAATGTTCATAAGACCGAATGGATGGCCCTCAACACCATCGCCGCGCTGCTGATCCTGTGCTGCGTGGCGTTCCCGGTTATCTCGAGCGGTCTGGTGTCGCCCTACTTGGCCATGGTGTTTGGCCGCGTGCCGTACGTTATTGGCAAGGACGCCATGTATCTGATGGTGGTTATCGTGGCGTTTATCGCCGTGGTGCTGCTGACTTCATTCCGCGTGAGCAACAAACCGCATGTAAACGTATATCTTTCGGGTGTGGGAACCGACAAATATCGCCATTTCCGCGGCTCGATGGGGCACGAGGTGAAGGCCGAAAAGCGCAATTGGTACTCGGAGGACGCCCTTGGCGAGAAGCGCATTGGCCCCGCGGGTAGCGTCGTGTGCTGCAGCATTATCTTGTTTGCGCTGCTGTGTTGCGCGTGGATTGGGCCCGAGCGGCTTGCCATGAGCGCGCCCTCGGTGCTGCGCGGCAAGTATTTTGAAGGCTCGGGCGTCGTGGGCATTTTTATTGGCACCGTGGCGTTTGCCTTGCTGGCGCCGCTTGTGGGCGGCCTGATCGACGGCATCGATCGCAAGCTGTCCGCCCGCATGCAGGGCCGCGTGGGTCCGCGCCTGCTGCAACCGTTCTACGACGTTGCCAAGCTGCTGCGCAAGGCCCCCGCCAGCGTAAACACCATGGATGATACCTACATGGCGTGTGCGCTCATCTTTACCGTCGTGGGCGGCGGCATCTTTGTGTCGGGTTCCAACACGCTGCTGTGCGCCTTTATGGTGACGCTCGCCGCGATCTTTGTGGTGCTGGCGTCCGCCTCGACGCAAAGCCCGTTTGCCCAGGTCGGCGCCGATCGTGAGTTGCTGCAGGTTATGAGTTACGAGCCCGCCGTTCTGCTGATGAGCGTGGGCCTGTACCTTGCCACCGACAGCTTTGATTCCATCGCCGTGACGGGGCAGTCGGCCCCCATCGTCGTGTACAGCGCGCCCATTTTCCTCGCGCTGCTCGCGGTGCTCACCATCAAGCTGCGCAAGTCGCCGTTCGATCTTTCGTACTCGCATCACGCGCATCAGGAGATCGTCCAGGGCGTCGCCACCGAGATGAGCGGCGGCACGCTGGCCAAGATGACCCTTATGCACTGGTGCGAGACCGTGCTGTTTTTGATGTGGGTGGGCATGTTCTTTGTTTGGGACAACCCGGTGAGCTGGGTGGTCGCCCTGGTCGTGATGGTCGCGACGTATTTTGTCGAGGTACTGATCGATAACACCTTCGCACGCAGCACCTGGCGCAGCTGCTTTAAGCTCGGATGGGGTGTGGCGCTGGTGTTTGGCCTGCTCAACCTTATGCCCATCCTCGTCGACGTGTTTATTTAGGAGGCGGCATCCATGGATCATAAAATGTCGCGCTCGCCGTGGGTTATTCATTACGACGGTTCGAGCTGCAACGGATGCGATATCGAGGTGCTGGCCTCGCTCACGCCGCTGTTCGATGCGGAGCGCTTTGGCGTGGTCAACACCGGCAACCCCAAGCATGCGGATATCTTTTTGGTGACGGGGTCGGTCAATGCCCAGAACCTGCCCGTCGTGCGCCAGATCTACAACCAGATGCTCGAGCCCAAGTGCGTGGTGGCCTGCGGCATCTGCGCGTGTTCGGGCGGCGTGTTCCGCGATGCCTACAACGTGATCGGCGGCGTGGACCGCGCGATTCCCGTGGATGTGTACGCGCCCGGGTGCGCCATTCGCCCCGAGACCGTGATCGATGCCATCGTGGAGGCGTGCGGCATCCTTGATCAGAAGGAGGCCGTGATGCGCGCCGGCGGCGATCCGCTCACCGTGGGCGGCGCTGCTACCTGGGATGGCGGCGTCGAGTTGGGCGAGGACGGGTTCGTGGCTGCAGCTGGGGCCGGGGCTGACGGTGCCGGTGACGCGCCTGCCGAGAAACCCGCAGCGCCTGCCGCTGGTGACGCACCTGCTGAGACGCCCGTCGCTGCAAAGGAGGCCGAGTAATGCAAAAGGCTATCTATACCACCGTCGGGCTCGACGAGCTCCTGCCGCATGTGCAGGCGCTCAAGGGCGTCGGCGCGCGCTTTGTGCAAATGCACGCCGAGCGCTGTGTGGACGACGGATCGTATCGCCTGGTCTATACGTTTATCAACGTCCGTGCTGCTCAGGAGCAGATTGCGCAGGACGGCAGCTATGCGATCGAGAACCTGGTGGTTGAGGGAATTAATCAGTACCAGGAGATTCCGTCCATCAGCTCGTATTACCCCGCGGTGTTCCCGTTTGAGAACGAAGCGCACGACCTGTTCGGGCTTGCCATCACCGACATGCAGATCGACTTTAAGGGCTATTTCTACCAGGTCTCGACTGCCGAGCCCATGAGCGTTATCACGCCCGAGGTGAAGGCCGCGCGTGAGAAAGCCATGAAGGTCCGTGCTGCCGCCGAGGCCAAGGCGCGCAAGGCCGCGGCCGAGAAGGCCGTCGCTGCCGCGGCCGCTGCGGGGGAGGGCGCCGCGGGTGCCGGCGATGCTGCGAGCGCTGCTGCCGCCCAGCCCGCTGCGGCTGCCGGCTCCGATGCTCAGCACGATGAGGTCGCTGCAAAGGCCGCGCTCAAGGCTGCCGAGATGGAGGCAAAGCTCGCCGCCATGGATCCCGAGAAAGCGGCCAAGGTCCGCGCGGCGCTTGCCGCCAAGGCCGCCCGCGACAAGCAGAAAAAGGAGGCGTAAGGTCCATGGCTCATCGCTCCGTCATTCCGTTTGGCCCGCAGCACCCGGTGCTGCCCGAGCCGCTTCATCTGGACCTGGTGATCGAGGACGACCGCGTCATCGAGGCAATTCCGCAGATCGGTTTTGTGCACCGCGGACTCGAGAAGCTCACCGAAAAGCGCGACATGCATCAGTTTGGCTACATCGCCGAGCGCATCTGCGGCATCTGCGCCGTGGGCCATAGCTGCGGCTATGCCAGCGCCTGCGAGCGTATGCTCGACATCGAGGTGCCTGGCCGCGTGCAGTATATCCGCACCATTCTGCACGAGCTTTCGCGCATCCACTCGCATCTGCTGTGGCTGGGCCTGCTCGCCGACGCCTTTGGCTTCGAGGCGCTGTTCTATCGGTCATGGACCCTGCGCGAGCAGATACTCAAGATTTTTGAGAGCACTTGCGGCGGGCGCGTGATTCTGTCGATTAACGAGATCGGCGGCCTTAAGCACGATATCGAGGACTCCGAGCTGGCGGGCATTGTCCAGACGCTCGATGCCATGCGTCCTGGCTACGAGGCCCTGGTGCATACGTTTTTGGACGACAACAGCTGCGGCGAGCGCCTGCATGGCGTGGGCGTGATTAGCAAGAAAGACGCGCTGGAGCTTTCGATGGTCGGTCCGTTTGGGCGCGCATCGGGCGTGGATTACGACGTGCGCATGTTTGACGACGGTGCCTATGCGGATCTGGCTGCGTTTGAGCCCATCGTTGCTACCGATGGCGATTGCTATGCCCGCTGCCAGGTGCGCTGTGCCGAGGTCACGCAGGCCATGGACATCATTAAGGAGCTTGTGGGCAAGATTCCGCACGACGGGATCGGCGGGCGCACCAAGCTTACGCCGGCCGACGGCGCACGCGGCGAGGTTGTGATTGAGCAGCCGCGCGGCGAGGCGTATTACTATGTGCGCGGTAACGGCACCAAGAACCTGGACCGCTTCCGCGTGCGCACGCCGACGTCGCAGAACCTGGCGGGTCTGACACATGCGCTGCAGGGCGTGCTCCTTGCCAACGTGCCCATGATTATCCTGACCATCGACCCCTGCATTAGCTGCACGGAAAGGTAGGCGCGGCATGAGTTTACTGACATTTGCCAAGACGGCCTTGGGCTCTATGGTCAAGCAACCGGTCACGGTGCGCTATCCGCAGGAGAAGCTGACGGCACCCGAGCGCTTGCGCGGGCATATCGTCAACGACATGGACGTGTGCATCTGCTGCGGCATGTGCGCGCGCCGCTGCCCGGCGGGCGCGCTCGCGGTCGATCGCAAGGGCGGAACGTGGTCGATTGACCCGTATGCTTGTGTGGTGTGTGGCGAGTGCATCGAGAGCTGCCCCAAGCACTGCCTGACTATGGACACCGCCCGTACTCCAGTTGCGGCGGATAAGACTCCCACGGTAGAAACCAAGCTGGAGTAGCTCTGGAATGGGGCTGTTGTAGCGCTGGAATAGGGGCCGGTGGGGCAAAATTGCCCCACCGGCCCCGCGCTTAAACGCGCAGCGGAGCCGCCGTGAACAAAACTATGCCGGTTTACTACGATAATTCGCCTACCCCCAACCACACCGCATTCGGCAAAACCAAAACCGCAGGTAGACGGCTTGCATTTTTGCGAAAAAGTCACGCGTGATTGGTGACCTCGTTTTTATCGTAGTAAATCGGCATAGTTTTGAAATGGCACCATATCCGTAACAGCCCTTGAACTCCCGTGGACGGAGGGAACGGATCATTTTTGCCTTACGAGGGCTGCCGCGTGACCCGTCTGCCACGAAATGGGCCCATCTACTACGTTTAGGCGGCAGTCCTCGACCACGGCAAGTAATGCGAAATGAAAACCGCAGGTAGAAAGCCTGCGGTTTTTCATGAAATGCGGGTATGGTCGGGGGTATCGGGTCAAACGTAGTAGATGGGCCGGTTTTGTGGCGAGCACCACCAATTGATCCCCCGGGGACGGAGGAAAACGGGCTCTTTTGCCCCGTCAATCTTGAGTCGCACTCGTTTTCCTGCGAAAACCCTCGTGTCTCAACTTTGGTGAGACATTTGTCTCACGCCCAAAACCGAATCTGGAACATGTGTCACCTGCCCAAATTGTGTCTCATTTCGTAACTTTAGGCTGTTGCAAGGTCTGAGACCGCGAGAAGGGAGACGCGATGAGTAAGTACACGAGGGGTCTCTTGGCGGTGATACTGGCCGTGGTGCTGGTGTTGCCGGCTGCAGCATTTGCCATGCTGCCCGAGGCCAACGCCAGGTCCAGCACCGGAATGGACGGACCGACGGTGAGCGGAAAGATAGTCGACCCTGACACCACCGGCCGCTGGCAGTACTGGGCGTCGGGCGGCGAGCAGGACCTGACGACACGTTATGTAGGCCGAATCTGGACGGACAAGACGGTCGAGCCAGCGCAGGACGAAAAGTCCGACTTTGTGACGACGCTCTCCACGATGTCTTCGACTTCTGACACAACGTCGCTGGTCACTAAACCGCTCGATATCGTGATGGTGCTTGATGCCTCCGGGTCGATGGATAATGACATGGGTGACAGCGATTCGACCAAACGCATCGACGCACTCAAGGCAGCTGCCAGTTCCTTTATCGACACCATCGCCGAGCAAAACAAGAGCATTAAAGATACGAATAAGCGGCATCAGGTTGCCATCGTTAAGTTTTCGGGTGCAAAGAAAAACGAGATCGGCAACGATACGTATCGCGATCGTCAGGGATACACGCACAACTACTCGCAGACCATGAAGAGCCTGACGCCGTGTGTTGATAGCGCTGCGACGGAACTTAAGAATACGGTCGGCTACATCGAACCTGCCGGTGCCACGCGGGCTGATTACGGCCTTGAACTTGCTCGCGACATGTCGGGCCGCGAGGATGCCCAGAAGGTAGTTGTGTTCTTTACGGACGGCACGCCCACAGACGTCAGGAACTTTAACCCTACGGTTGCCAATAATGCCATAGTCGCCGCCAAGAAAATGAAGGGGAAAGGCGCTACGGTCTACACCATCGGCATCTTTGATGATGCGAATCCCGCTGACGAGCCTACGAACTACTGGACGAGCGACGAAAACAAGTTCATGCACGCCGTGTCGAGCAACTATCCAAACGCCACGTCCTACACAACCAATGAGCTTGGTAAGCGCACCGAGAATTCCGATTTCTACAAGGCTGCGTCGAATGCCGATGAGCTCAAGAAGGTGTTTGATGATATCTCGAGCTCTATCACCTCGGGCAAGGGCTCTCCCACTCAGATCGAGGATGGTTACGACGAGAGCAAGTCCGGCTACATCACCTTCAGTGATGAGCTGGGCGACTTTATGCAGGTCGATACGTTTGTCAGCGCTCAGATTAATGGCGTCCCCTTTGATGAAGTGACCAAGACAACCAAGGGCAATACGGACACGTACGAGTTTTCGGGCGTGGCCAAGGACCTGGTCATCACCGTCGAGCGCTCTGCCAATGCGCAGCAGGGCGATATCGTGACGGTTAAGATCCCCGCATCGCTGATTCCGCTGATCCGCTATCACGTGGACATGGAAAACGGGATCTTTGAGCGCACGTCGCTCAATGACATCAAGCCTATTCAGATTAAATACACCTCGAGCGTCAAGGACGAAGCACGCAACAACCTGTTTACGCCCGATAAGGTGCTCAAGAAGTATATCGATGACCACAAGGACGCCGACAACCAGACGGTCTACTTCCTGGCCAACAAGTGGTCGGGCGGCGAGCTGGGCGATGTTGTCGCCGAGTTTGAGCCCGCCGATACCAACAGCTACTATTACTTCCAAAAAATCACGCCTATCTACACGGACAAGGAATGCACCCAGCGCGCGACGGTAAAGCCGCAGGGCAACGACGTCTATTACTACAAGGACGAGTTTGTGGCGATGGGCGCAAACGGCAAGCCGAAGGACGACTATGCCGTTGTGGAGTTTGAGGGGCGCGAGATCGCCAGCTACGACGGCGCTCTGGTCAAATATGACGGCTATTGGTCCTTTAATAAGGGAACCGCGCGCTTGGCCTATATCGACCAGCTGCATACCACCAAGGACGATGTGGAGGTGAATGGTAACAAGACCGAGACCGCGCGCGACGTGCTTAACCCCAGGTGGAATGACCTTTCCTCCGTTGCGACTTCCACGCACGTGCATTCGCACCTGGGCAACAACGGCAAGATTATCTTTAGCCTTGCAACCAAGCCGACAACGGTGGATACCAAGACTGACTTTGGTCTGACCAAGGTGCTCGAGGGCCGCAAGTGGGCGGATACGGATGCGTTTGAGTTTGAGCTCTCCGCGACGTCCGACAACAATGCCCCGATGCCCGACCCCGCGACCGTAACTGTGACCAATGCCGATCTCGACAAGGGCAAGGCAGCCATTAACTTTGGCAAGATTACTTATGCCGAGCCGGGCGAGTACACCTATGAGGTCCGCGAGGTCAAGGGCGACGCCGGTGGCATTACCTACAGCAAGAACGTTGCCACGTTCAAGGTGGCTGTGACGGTTAACGCCAAGGGTGAGCTTAAGGCCGACGTTGAAAAGACCTCGGGTGAGACTAAGTTCACGAACATCTATAGCGCCAAGACGGAAACCCCGCTGACTCTTGAGGCTACCAAGACGCTCACGGGGCGCCTGATGGCCGATGACGAATTTAAGTTTGCGCTGAGCTATGCGGGGCACGACGAGGTTCTGCTGGATGCAACCAACAAGGGTGGCAAGGTTGAGTTCGGTCCGCTGACGTACACGACCGAGTCGCTTGCCAAGCTGGTCGAGGAAGACAAGGCGTCGTTTGACGCTAGCTCAGACAAGCCCACGTGGACCATTCGCTACATTGCTGCCGAGCAGACCGGCGAGCTGCCTGCGGGCGTGAGCACTACCACGGCGGCAATTGACGCATATGTGACCGTTGTCGACAACGGCGATGGTACCCTGACGGCGACGGCTGTCTACGGCGATGCCGGCAACGAGTTTGTGAACGCCTACACTGCCGCGCCTGTCGAGGTATCGCTTGTGGGCAAGAAGAATCTGCAGGTTCCTGATGGCCTGACCCCGGCTGACATTGCCGGCAAGTTCACCTTTACCGTGACCGGTGAAGAGGGCGCACCCATGCCCACGAACGCGAGCGCGACCAATGATGCCAAGGGCAAGGTCGACTTTGGCAAGATTACCTTTGCGCTCGACGACCTTAACAAGGCTCTGGGCGAGAAGCCCGAGAAGCGCGAGCACACCTTTACCTACACCGTGACTGAGTCCGGCGAGGTCGCTGGCGTGACCAACGACGCCAACGCCACGCGCAAGGTTTCCTACACCGTGACCGATGACGGCAAGGGTAATTTGAGCGTATCCCACAAGCCAGACGGCGATGTGGCATTTACGTTCACCAATGCCTATAACGTGAAGCCTGTCGAGGATCGGATTACCGCGACCAAGGTCCTGACCGGCCGCGACATGGCTGAGGGCGAGTTCTCCTTCGAGCTCGTCGAGGGCGAGGGCAAGGACGTCAAGGTCGTTGCCACCGGCAAGAACGCCGCCGATGGCAAGATCACGATGAGCCCCATCGAGTACACCAAGGCCGGAACGCACGCCTATACGCTGCGCGAGGTCAAGGGCGGAACCACCAGCAAGGGCATCACCTACAGTGACGCCAAGTACACCATCGAGACCACCATCACGGACAACGGCGACGGTACGCTCAGCGCCACGCATGTTCTGAAGGACGTCAAGGTTGCCGAGTTCAAGAACTCCTACAACGTGACCCCCAAGAGCTCCAGCGTCACCGACCTGATCACCGCGGACAAGGTCCTGGACGGGCGCGACCTCAAGGCTGGCGATTTCCGTTTCGAGCTCGTCGAGGGCAATAACGTGGTCGCCACCGGTACCAACAATGCC
The DNA here is from genome assembly GCA_902478365.1 of uncultured Collinsella sp. Classification (GTDB taxonomy): domain Bacteria; phylum Actinomycetota; class Coriobacteriia; order Coriobacteriales; family Coriobacteriaceae; genus Collinsella. Next base: position 11,167 of record CABSKX010000008.1, read on the forward strand.
GACGGCAAGATCGTAATGGATCCCGTCACCTACACTGCGGCTGGCGAGCACACCTACATACTGCGCGAGACCAAGGCCGGCACCACCGAAAACGGCATTACTTACAGCACCGCTGAGTACACTATTGTGACCACCGTCAAGGATAACAACGATGGCACCCTCAGCGTGGAGCACAAGCTGCAGAATGTTGACAAGGCGACCTTCGAGAACGCCTACACCGTAACCCCCAAGAGCTTCAGTGTTACTGATCAGATCACGGCGACCAAGGTCCTGACCGGGCGCGATCTCAAGGAAGGCGAGTTCTCCTTCGAGCTCGTCGAGGGCAACGATGTTGTCGCCACCGGCAAGAATGACGACCGCGGCAAGATCAAGATGAGCCCCATCGAGTACACCGCTGCCGGCAAGCATACCTACACGCTGTGCGAGGTCCCGGGCGACGCCAACAACGGCATCACCTACGACGGCAAGACCTACACCATTGAGACGACCATCACCGACAAGGGCGACGGCACGCTCGAGGCGAAGCATGTCCTGAATGGAGCCGACGAGGCGAAGTTCAACAACAGCTACAAGCCGAATCCTGACGAGTTCAGCGTCACCGACCAGATCACCGCGAATAAGGTCCTGACCGGACGCGAGCTTGCTGCCGGCGAGTTCTCCTTCGAGCTCGTCGAGGGCGATAAGGTTGTCGCTACCGGCACTAACGCTGCCGACGGCGCGATCACGATGGGCAAGGTCGCATACGACAAGCCCGGCAAGCACGCCTACACGCTGCGCGAGATCAAGGGCGGAACCACCAGCAAGGGCATCACCTACAGTGACGCCAAGTACACCATCGAGACCACCATCACGGACAACGGCGACGGCACCCTCAAGGCCGAGCATGTCCTGAAGGACGCCACGGCTGCGACTTTCAAGAACACCTATAGCGTGGCCCCGCTCGATGCGGAGCTCGACTTTGACCTGAGCAAGGTCATCAGCGGCCGCGACTGGACGGATGGGGACGAGTTCAGCTTTACCATCACCGCCCCCGAAGACGCCCCACTGCCCGATCCCGCAACCGTAACCGTGAGCAAGAAGGACGCGAAGGACGGCATTGCCGCCATCAAGTTCGGCAAGATTCACTACGCTGCCGCCGGAACCTATAAGTACGAGATTCGCGAGAACGCGGGCAGCACGGTCGGCATGACGTATGACGCGCATGTCGCAACCGCCGAAGTGACCGTGACCGAGAACGGCGATGGCAGCCTGACCGCCAACGTCACCAAGAAGGAAAACGGACGCTTTACCAACACGTACCGCACTGAGCTTAACTACACCGCTGCCGGCGGTCTGTGGCTCAGCAAGTATCTGGATGGCCGCCCCATGACCGAGGGTCAGTTCACCTTTACCGTGACACCTGCTGACGACGCTTCGGCTCGCGCGCTCGGTCTGCTGCCCGGGGCTAATAGCTTCAAGTCCCCCGCAGCGGCAGAGGCAACGGTCGGACTGATCGACATTCTGGCTGGTCATGAGGTTATATTTACGCAGGCTGACGCCGGCAAGACCTTTACGTACACCGTGGCCGAGAAGAACGACGGCCAGCCCGGTTACACCTACGACGACGCCGTGCGCACGGTGACGATCGCCATCGCCGACGACACCGCCGGCACGCTCACTGCTACGACGACCGTTTCCGGCGGTCCCGAGGGCACGCATGAGACGGTCCACAAGAGTGGCGAGAACAAGGTCGAGAAGGCCCTGGTGCCGTTCCACAACAGTTACAGCGCTACGACCAACACGCCTGGCGGCACCGCCGCTCAGGTCGTTGCCACCAAGACTCTGACCGGCCGCCCGATGGCCGACGGCGAGTTCTGGTTCGGCATCGCCTATCAGGGTGAGCTTGTGGCATACGAAAACCTCAAGCCCAATATCGGCGGGCACGTGAGCTTTGATACGCTGCACTACGACACTAAGATGCTTGCTAATCTTGAGGCTGCTGGGCTTGCCCATCGTACCGATAAGGACGGTAAGCTTGCCTGGACCATTAACTACACGGCCTACGAAGATTTATTCGGGCTGCCGAATGGCGTTTCCGCTACAACGTGGAGCTTTGGCTTTAAGGTTATCGTCGTCGACAACGGTGACGGTACCCTGACGGCAACGGTCGACTACGGCGGCGTCGAGCCCTTGTTCGAGAACGTCTACGGCGCCGAAGCCGTCGATGCCGCGCTCACCGGCACTAAGAAGCTCCAAGCTGCCGAGGGCCTGACCCCGGTTGACATCACGGGCAAGTTCACCTTTACCGTGACCGCCGACGAGGCTGGTGCCCCGATGCCCGAGCGCACGACCGCAACCAACGACGCGGCTGGCAACGTGGGCTTTGGCAAGATCCACTTTACGCTCGAGGACCTCAACCGCGCTCTGGGCGTGACGGACGATGCGACCGATAAGGCCGAGGCAGACGAAGCTGACGAAGCCGAGGCCAACGCCGGCGAGGCCGAGGTTGACGCCGACGCTGCCGACACCGACGAGTCCAACGACGAGTCCGAGCCCGCAGCCCCCACCGCTCCGCGCTCGCACACCTTTACCTACACGGTGACCGAGTCCGGTAGTGCCCCTGGTGTGACCAACGACGCCAACGCCATGCGCAAGGTTTCCTACACCGTGACTGACGACGGTACCGGACATCTGCGTGTCGTGCGCGAGGGCGACGACGGTGCTGCCTTCACGTTCACCAACACCTACGGCGTGGCACCTACCGATTCTTCCGTGACCGATCAGGTCAAGACGGTCAAGCGTCTGACCGGACGCGACCTTGCAGCTGGCGAGTTCACGTTTGAGCTGCTCGAGGACGGCGTGGTTGTCGCGAGCGGCACCAATGACGTCGACGGTAACGTTACGCTGAGCCCGATCCGCTACGAGGCGCCCGGCACGCACACGTACATGCTGCGCGAGGCTTGCCCCAACGCGCTCGGCCTGCACAAGGGCGTCACCTATGACGGCGCGACCTACACCGTCGTGACCACCGTCTCCGACAACGGCGACGGCACGCTGACCGCGACGCACAAGCTCGAGGGAACCACCGAGTCGGCTGGCTTTACCAACAAGTATCACGCCATGCCCACGCAGGTTTCCATCGGGGCCATCAAGGTGCTCGAGGGACGTGAACTCAAGAAGGACGAGTTTAGCTTTAAGCTCGTTGGCGAGGACATCGAGTCTACGGTTACCAACGATGCCGACGGCAAGATCAACTTCGACAAGTTCGAGTACGACGAGCCTGGTACGTACGTCTACACCGTCAGCGAGGTCAAGGGCGACGAGGCCGGTATGACCTACGACAAGTCCGTCTTTACCGCGACCGTCAACGTGGTCGACGACGGTGAGGGTAACCTCAAGGCGAGCGTTACCTATACCAAGGGCGACAAAAGCGTCGAGGGTATCGTGTTCAACAACGCGTACAAGAAGCCCGAGACTCCTACGCCGGCACCCGATCCCGGCACGCCCAAGACCGTGACGAACATCGTCAAGACGGTCAAGGGTTTCCTGCCCACCACAGGCGACCAGCAGGCTGCCGCTCTGCTTATGGCATTTGTCATCGCCATGGCCGGCGTCGGAGCCCTGGTCTGGGGTATCCGTAAGCGCTAGGCACGTCGATAGCGCCCGGGGCCAAAAGGCCCCGGGCGGCCGGCGGGGAGCCAGAACATAGCCCCACCCCCAGCCCCAGCCGCCACGGAGGCATCTCCCTCCTCCGTGGCGGCGCTTTTGTGCGTTGGGGAGGAGAGCTCGCCACGAAATCGGCCCATCTACTACGTCTAACCCCTTACCCCCAACCATACTAAAAAAACGCCAAAACATAACCGCAGGTAGAACGCCTGCGATTTTTCATGAAAAGCGGGTATGGTCGGGGGTATCGGGTCAAACGTAGTAGATGGGCCGGTTTCGTGGCAAGCGGTTCCGGCCGATCTCTTGGGGACGGAGGAAAACGGATCATTTTGGTCCCGCGAGGCTTGCGGGAGCACTCGTGTAGGGCCGATCGAACAAAACTCTGCCGGTTTACGGGGCTGAGCCATGAGTTCCCAACCATACCGATATTCGTGAAAATAAAACCGCAGGTAGACAAGCCATCATTTGGCGGAAGCAATGGGTGTGGATGGGGGCCCTGAGTTTAGCCCCGTAATCCGGCATAATTTTGAAATGGTATTAAATCGGTAGCAGCCATTTTGCTATGCCGGGGCGGTCGGCTGCTGGGCAACTACCCTCGCAGGTAGGCGATGGCGATCTGCGTGCGGTTGCGCAGGCCCATTTTGGCCAGGATCGAACTGATGTGGTTGCGTACGGTGCCTTCGCCCATATAGGCGGTGGCGGCGATCTCTTTGTTGTCGAGGCCGCGGGCGATGAGCTCGGCGACTTCGAACTCGCGGTCGGTCAGGCCGGCAAAGGCGGCGGGCCGGCGGGTCGCGCCGGCCTCGACGTCCGCCCCATCAAAGTTGATATCTTCGATCGCCTTGCCCTCGAGCACGCGTTTGCCGTCCATGACCTGCGCCAACGCCGGCGGAATGGCAGCGACATCGGTCTTGATCAGGTAGCCGCGGGCGCCCAGCTTGAGCGCCGACACAATGTACTCGTCATCCGAGAACGTCGTCAGAAACACCACGCGCGCCGCAGGGTCGTGCTCAAGGATCTCGCGCGCGGCCGAAAGGCCGTCGCGTCCCGGCATCTGGATGTCGAGCAGCGCAATATCGGGTGCGTGCTCGGCGTAGAGCGCCACCGCATCGTTGCCGTTGGCACCGGTGCCCACCACTTCGATCTGCGGCTGGGCGCCCAAGATAATCTTGAGCGAATCGACCACCAAGCGGTCGTCGTCGACAACGATGAGCCTCATCGGCCCTCATCTCCTTGCTGTTTGGGAACGGTGGCAAACACACGCCAGCCGCCGGCGCCGGCACGCGGGCCGGCGGTGAAGGTGCCGCCAAGCGCCTCGATGCGCTCGCGCATGGAGGCGAGCCCCATGCCCTCCGCGGTGCCGCGGCCGCTTGCTTGGACCTCACCCACGCCATCGTCGGTAACAATGAGCTGGTAAAACGACGGATGCTCCATGCACCGTACGGTGACGGTCTGGGCGCAAGCGTGGCGTATGGTATTGGAGAGCGCTTCGCGCAGGACCGCTGCAAAGCAGTTGGCGACGTTTGCGGGCGCATGTTCGGCCATAACTTCAAGCTCAATCTGCGGGCCGCCGTCCGAGCGTGTGCCTTCGACAATGCGTTCGAGCTGCACGGAAAGGTCGACGGCGTTGTCGTTGAGCGCGTGGACGCTGGCGCGCACAAGCTGGAGCGCCTCGTCAACCGTGCGTTTAACGTCGGCGAAATCGGCGGCGACGCCAGGCTCGTCGGCGTGGACCACGCGTAGGGCTTCGGCCTGCAGTGAGGCGCGCGTGAGCTGGTGCCCGACGTTATCGTGGATCTCGCGCGCGATGCGGGCGCGTTCGGCGAGCGTCGCGAGCTCGACTTCGTAGTCCTGGCGATCGGCAAGATCGCGGTTGCGCGCCTCGAGCGCGAGGGCTCGTTCCTGCAGCTCGTCGCGGGTGCGGCGCATGCGCCGCTGCTCGCGCTCCAACTGGGCGGTGCGTAGCGATAGCAAGGTGGCGGCAACCGAAAGGATGGCGGTCAACAGGAGCGTTCGTGCGGTAAGCGCATCGGCGCGAAGGTCCGCGACGAGCGCAAAGGCAAAGACGGAGCCAATGCCCAACGCGACCCAGGCGTGCTCGCGGCGCACGCGTCGCGCGATGTCATAGAGGGCGAGAGGCGCAAACGGCACAAACGGCGGCACGAAGACAGCCGCGATGATGTAAGCGTAACTCGCGGCCTCGCTCGCGCGCCGAGCGCGTTTCCCCTGTGCGACCTCGGCCAGCGAGGTGGCAATAACGCCAAGGCAAAACGCCGCGACCAAGCAAACATCCACAGCAAGGCCCAGAGCGGCTGCGATACAGCACGCCAGCACAATCGATTTGTCGAAAAGCCTGTTCATACGGGTATTGTACGCGAAGCCGCGCGTGGTGGAGGGACCGCCTGCGCAACTGTGACATTCCTCCCACGCGGCAAAGCGGGGACGATCGCTCGCGCAAGCGGGGGTTTCGCCTCCGCTCCCTCGCACTCGTGACAAAGCTCACTGGTGCGCGCCGCCCGCTCCTGCGATGATGCAATCGTACCGGGCCGCAATCAACAGAAGGGCCGCCTCATGACAGACATCGTCCACGTCGAAAACATCGTCAAGCGCTATGACGACCTTATTGCGCTCGACCACTTTAACCTGAGCATCGCCCCCGGCGAGATCTTTGGTCTGCTCGGACCCAACGGCTCGGGCAAGACCACGTCCATCAACTGTATTCTGCAGCTGCTCGCCTACGACAAAGGCACCATCGAGCTGTTCGGCGAGCCCATGACGCCCGCCCGCTACGACCTCAAGCGCCGCATCGGCGTGGTGCCGCAGCAGGTGGCGGTATTCGATGAGCTTACGGTGCGCGAGAACATCGACTATTTCTGTAGCCTGTACATCAACGACCGCAAGCGCCGCCGCGCGCTGGTGGACGAGGCGATCGACTTTGTCGGGCTGGGCGACTTTACCAAGTTCCGCCCCGGCAAGCTCTCGGGTGGCCTGGCGCGTCGCCTCAACATCGCCTGCGGTATCGCGCACAAGCCCGAGCTTATCTTTTTTGACGAGCCCACGGTGGCGGTCGACCCGCAGAGCCGCAACGCCATCCTGGAGGGCATCTGCCGCCTGCGCGACGAAGGGGCCACGGTGGTGTATACCAGCCATTACATGGAGGAAGTCGAGCAGATCTGCAGCCGCATCATGATCATGGACGGCGGTCGCGTGCTGGCGCAGGGCACCAACGACGAGCTCAAGCGCATGATTCAGATGGGCGAGCGCGTGACCGTTGAGGTAGGCGCCGTCGAGCCCGCCACGGTCGAGCGGTTGCGCGCCCTCGAGCACGTGCTCAGCATCGATCTGTCCGGCGGCGAACTCGTCTGCACCTGCGAGGCGAGTCCGCACAACCTGGTCGACATCCTCGACACATTGCGCGCCGCCGACGTTGCGCTCGGCCGCGTGTGGAGCGAGCCGCCGACCCTCAACGACGTGTTCCTCGAGATCACCGGCCGCGAGCTGCGCGACTAGGGGGCGGCCATGTTCAACACCATTATCATTACGGTCAAGACGCTGCTGCGCCGGCCGAGCACGTGGGTTTGGGGCGCTCTCTTTCCCATCGCGCTTTCCACGATGTTTATGTTTATGTTTGCGAACCTCAGCTCCGACGGCACGGTCGACCCGGTGCCGGTTGCCGTCGTGGCGGATGAGGCCTGGGACGCTTCGTCCTTTAAGGACGTGGCGACGTCGCTTGCCAAGGAAGGCGACGACCAACTGCTCGATGTGAGCGAGTACGAAGACTTGGCTGCCGCGCGCAAAGCACTCAAGGCCGGCGAGGTCGCGGGCATTTACACGGTGGATGCCGCGGGCACGCCCAAACTCACGTTGCTTTCGAGTTATGACAACTCGCGTGCGTCGTCGGTGCTCACTGACCGCAGCATCCTTGAGACGGTGGCAAGCTCGTATACACAAAATGCCGAGCTCATGTCCCAGATTGCCCAAGACAACCCGGCGGCGCTCGCCGACCCGGAGGCGGTTGCGCGCGCCCTGTCGCTCGAGGGTGGCACCCGCCGCGTAAGTCTGACACGCACCACGCCCGATGGTACGGTCATCTACTACTACGCGCTCTTTGGCCTGGTCGCGATGATGTCTGCCGAGTTTGCCGCCTTGAGCGTCGTCGATCTGCAGCCCAATCTGTCGGGCCTTGGTGCGCGTCGCTGTGTGGGCGGTCTTTCCAAGACGGCGTCGCTGGCCGGTATCTTTGTGGGTTCGTGGCTGGTCTCCTTAGCTTCGATGACGATCGCGATTGGCTACGTGCGCCTGGTCGTTGGCATCGACTTTGGCGGGCGCGAGGGGCTGTGCCTCGTGGGCGGTGCTGCATCCGCGCTTGCCGCCACGGGCCTGGGGCTCTTTGTGGGCACGCTTCCCGTTAAGGGTGGCAAGGCGTCCAAGTCGGGCATCCTCACGGGCTTTGCCACCACGTGCGCTTTGTTCGCCGGACTCTACGGCGAACCGGCGATGGCGCTTGCCGACGACGTCGCCCGCGCCTGCCCGGCCGAGTGCTGGCTCAACCCCGTCAAGCTCATCTGCGACATGTTCAATCGCCTGTATTTCTTTGAGGACCTGGGACCCTTCGCCGTCCGCGCCGGCGCGCTCGTCCTGATGGCCCTGGTGTTTGTCGCTGCCGCTACGCTGATCTTTGGAAGGAGCCGCTATGAGCACCTTTAAGACCGCGCTTCGCATGGCGCAGGCGCACCCGTTCTACCTGCTCATCTATACGGTGTTCATTTCGCTCATGGGCGTATTCATCGCGGCATCGGTGAGCTGGAACTCGTCGCAGCTCACCGAGTACAAGCCCTACGACACCAACGTGATCGTGATCGATCGCGACGACAGCGATCTTTCGCGTGCGCTTACCAAACATCTGGGTTCGCGCTTTGAGCTGGTCACGGGCGTCGGCGACGACACCTACGACCTCGCGGACGCGCTCTCCAAGAGCAATAGTGCCAAGGGCAGCGCCGACTGCGTGTTCTTTATCCCGGAGGGGTTCGAGGACGACCTGGTCGCGGCTGCCCGCGCGAGGGAGGCCCTGCCCAAGCTCGACGTGACCTACGGTTCCGGCACCATGGCGGCGGCGCTTTCGTCTGCCGAGGCCTCGCGCTGGATCTCGCTCGCGGGCGCTGCGGCGGCGCTTGAGCCCGCTGCTTCTAACGGCGATGTTGCCAAGGCCGCCGAGCATGCCGCTGCAAAGCGCGCGGAGGTCCAGATCGAGCAGGTCAAGGTCGACTCGACGGCTGCCGCCACGCTCGAGTCGTATTTCAACTTTGGCGCGTACGCGATCATCTCGTCGGTCATCGTGTCGGTGGGACTGGTGTTCTCGGGCATGAACGAGCCCGAGCGTGTGCGCCGCATGGAGGCCGGCCCGGTCTCCGAGCGCCAGCGCTCGCTTGCTGTGTTTGCGGCCGCCGCCGTGCTCACCGTCTGCATCTGGTTTGTGTCGAGCATGATGGGCGTTGTGGGCTTTGCCGGCGCGGTCGCCGAGGTCGGCGTGGGCCGTGTGTGCCTGGCGCTGGCAGCGACGTTTGCCCTGGCGTGCACGCCGCTGGCCGTTGGCTTTGCCCTTTCGAGCCTGGGTGCGCGTGAGGAGCTGCTCAACGGTGTGGGCAACCTGCTCGGCATGCTCATGACGTTTTTGGGCGGCGCTTGGATGCCGCTGTCGCTCATGGGCTCGGCCGTGCAGACCGTGGCGCACTTTGTGCCGACATATTGGGTGAACGATGCGATCAGCAAGGCACTTGCCTCGGATCTGACGTCTGCCGTGCTGAGCGACATCGCCTGCGATCTGGGCGTCACGGTGCTCTTCGCCGCCGCCATTGCCGCCGTAGGTCTGGCCCTCGCACGCGCCAAATCCCGCGCCTAGCCACCTAGTCATTTAGAGCGTCCCCAATGACCAGTCTGAAATAAATCCCGAGCCTCGCTCCAAAATAGTTCGCCATGGTTTACTATTACGCTCATAAAGTAGCAATAGGCTAACAATGGGGGATACCATGGCAACGCAGGAAGCCTATGTCCAGGTCAAGGATCTCAAAAAGCACTACGGCGACGGTGATGCGCGCCTGACGGTACTCGATGGCATCGACACGTCCATCAATCGCGGCGAGATCTGCGTCATGCTGGGACCCTCGGGCTCGGGCAAGTCGACCTTTCTCAACCTGATCGGCGGCCTGGAGGATGCCGACGGCGGCTCCATCATGGTGGACAGCTGCGACCTCACGGTGCTCAAGCCTGCCGACCTGGGCGAGTATCGCCGCCGTGAGCTGGGATTTGTCTTCCAGTTCTACAACCTGGTGCCCGATCTCACCATCAAGGAGAACATCGAGGTTACGGCACACCTGTCCAAAAACCCGCTCAATGTCGACGATCTCCTGCGCTCGCTGGGCCTCTACGAACATCGCAACAAGTTCCCGCGTCAGGTCTCGGGCGGCCAGCAGCAGCGCTGCGCCATCGGCCGTGCGCTCGTCAAAAACCCGGGCCTGCTGCTGTGCGACGAGCCCACGGGCGCGCTCGACTATAAGACGTCCAAGGAAATCTTGCAGCTCATGGAGGATGTCAACCGCACCTACGGCTGCACCATCATCATTGTCACCCACAATGCCGCCATCGCGCGCATGGCCAATCGCGTGCTGCGCCTGCGCGACGGGCACATCGTCGAGGATGAGCTCAACGAGTCGCCCGTTGCAGCCGCCGAGCTCGATTGGTAGGCGGCGCCATGACACCTCTCGCAAAACGTCTCCCGCGCGAGCTGCGCCGCAATATCGGCAAGTACCTGGGCATCTTTTTGCTTATGTGCGGAAGCATCGCTCTCACCTCGGGCTTTTTGCTCGCAGCGCATTCCATCGGCTGCCTTATCGACGACATGCGCGATGCGTACACGATTGAGGACGGCCGCGTGACCACCTCCTTCGAGGCCACCAAAGACCAGCTCAAGGCGGCCGAGGATGCAGCCGGCGACGTCGGCGGCGTTACGCTCTACAAGAATTTCTCCATCGACGCCATCATCAAAAAGACCGCCGGCGACGACGGCACCAAGCGCACGCTGCGCACCTATGCGCACCGCACCAAGGTCGATATCGCGTCCTACTGTGAGGGCAAGGAGCCCAAGACGGACGATGAGGTAGCCATCGACCGTGTCTTCGCCACCAATAACAACCTGTCCGTGGGCGATAAGGTTGAGCTTGAGGGCCGCACCTACATCATCTGCGGCATCATGACCCAGCCCGATAGCCAGGCGCTGTTCCTCAACAATTCGGACTTTACGGTGAACACCATCACGTACGGCGTGGCCGAGGTCACCGATGGCGGCTTTGCCGCGCTCGAAGATGCCGGCGGCGCACCCGCCTACACCTACTCCTTCACCTTTACCGATCGCGACCTCCCCACCGCGGACCGCATCGACGCCGAGCAAGATATGGTCGAGGCACTGACCGACGCCGATGCGCGCGTGGACGATCTGATCGACGTCGATTCCAATCAGGGCATTGGCTATGCGCGCGATGACGTGGACGGCGACTCTATGATGTGGATGACGCTGCTCGACATCATCATCGTGATCATGGCGTTCGTCTTTGTGGTCCTTACCGACGCCACCATCGAGGAGGAGAGCGCCATCATCGGCACGCTGATCGCCAGCGGCTATCGTCGACGCGAGATTGTGCTGCACTACCTGGCGCTTCCCGCCATCGTAGGCGTGGTCGCGGCGCTGCTGGGCACCGCGCTCGGCATTGCGTTCTTTACCGAGCCTATGCGTAGCCTCTATTACGGCTCGTACAGCCTGCCGCCCTTCCAGGTGTACTGGAGCTGGGAGATCTTTGTGAAGTGCGCCGTGGTTCCCGCTGCCGCGCTCATCCTCATCACACTGGTGGGCCTGCTTCGCAAGATGGGCAAGACGCCGTTGCAGTTCCTTCGCCACGAGGCGAGCGGCAAGTCGGGTACCAAGCGCGGTCTGCAGCTGTCGGAACGCATGGGTTTTGTTTCCCGCTTCCGCTTGCGTATCTTCCTGCGCAACCTGGGCAACTTCGCCACGCTCTTCGTGGGCATTGCATTTGCGTCGCTGCTGCTGCTCTTTGGCCTGGCGATTCTGCCCACGATGACGCACTACGCGGACAACCTCGAGACGAGCCTGGTCGCCGAGCACCAGTACACGCTCAAGGCGCCGCTGGAGCTCGAGGGCACCGCCGAGGAGCGCGAGCAATGGTCTGCACTCGAGCGCTTGCAGTCGGTTGACGGCGCGCTGCTTTCCGCCGCCCAGGATGCCGATGACGAGCTCGATGACGCGGCCGATGCGGCGCAGGCGGCAGCCGATGCCGCGACCGCATCTCCGTCTGCCGGGAGCCTGACCGCAGCGCAGGATGCGCTTGCCAAGGTCCAGGACAAGAAGGATGCGCTTTATGCGCGCCTCGATGACCTTGCCGATGCCCTCGGCTGCAACCGCGACGAGGCTATCGACCTGATCGACAAGGCCTCTAAGATCGACACTGACAACGACGATATCCACCCGGTCAACACGATCGACAACGGCGCGGGCGCAATCGCACAGGCCGAGAAATACGCTGTTTACCAGCTGCAATACGACCGCGGCGATGGCAATGGCGAGGAGACGATTTCCGTCTACGGCATCTCGCCCGATTCGCGCTATTGGAAAGACCTCAACGTTGGCGATGGGCGCGTCGTCTTTGGCGGCGGCCTGCTCGACAAGTTTGGCTGGAGCGAGGGCCAGAAGGTCACGCTCATCGACAAGTACGAGGGGGAGCATTATTCCCTTGAGTACGCGGGCAAGGACTGTGCCTGGGGCTCCAAGTCGGACATGAATATCTATATGAGTATCGACGACTTTAACGAGCTGTTCGACAACGACGCCGCCTACTTTAACGGCTATGTGAGCGACGAGAAGCTCGACCTCGATGCTCGTTACTTTGCCGGCGACACCACGCCCGACGACATGCGCGCCGTGGGCGACCAGTTCATCGGCATGATGAGCAAAATGATCGGAATGATGGTTGGGCTTGCGGTGTTCATCTTCCTGCTGTTTATGTACCTGCTGACCAAGGCCGTGATCGACCACAGCGCCCGTTCGATTAGCTACATGAAAGTCTTTGGCTATCGCGATAGCGAGATCTCGCATCTGTACATCCGCTCGATTACGCTGTGCGTGGCGGCGTCGCTTGTGCTGAGCCTGCCGGTCATTATCGGCTCGCTCACGGCCATCTTCCGCTCGATGCTGCTCGCCTACAACGGCAATATCGAGATCTACGTGCCCGCTTGGTCCATGGTTGCTTGCGTCGGCGTTGGCTTTGCGACCTACCTGGTCGTGGCGCTGCTGCACACGCGCTCCATCAAGCGCGTCAGTCTGGCCGAAGCCCTCAAAGTCCAAGAGTAGTCGTTAAGAACGTCCCCAATGACAAGGTGTCGCGCTTGACTTTAACTCTGCTTTAACTGGTACCATCCTCTTATGTCTGTAACGCCATATAGACCGAGGGGATAGATCTATGACCGCAACTGCACCCGCAGCACCCGCTAAGGTGTACTTCACCAACCTGCGCACGCATGCTCGCGAGAGCCAGCTCGACAAGCTCAAGCGCCTCATCCGTCACGCCGGAATTGAGCAGATCGACTTTGAGAACAAGTTCGTTGCTATCAAGATTCACTTTGGCGAGCTGGGCAACCTGAGCTTTTTGCGCCCCAACTACGCCCGCGCCGTCGCGGATGTCGTCAAGGAGCTGGGCGGCAAGCCCTTCCTCACCGACTGCAACACGCTCTATGTCGGTAGCCGCAAAAACGCGCTCGAGCACATCGATACCGCCTACCAGAACGGCTTTACCCCGTATGCCACGGGCTGCCAGATCATCATCGCCGACGGCCTCAAGGGTACCGACGAGGCGCTCGTCCCGGTCGAGGGCGGCGAGTACGTGCACGAGGCCAAGATCGGCCAGGCACTCATGGACGCCGATATTGTGATCAGCCTCACCCACTTTAAAGGCCATGAGCAGGCCGGCTTTGGCGGCGCCATGAAGAACCTGGGCATGGGCGGCGGCAGCCGTGCCGGCAAGATGGAGCAGCATGCCGCCGGCAAGCCGAACGTCGCGACCGAGCACTGCGTTGGCTGCCATGCCTGCGAGAAAATCTGCGCGCACAACGCTATCTCGTTCGACGACACCCGCGAGCGCGAGCTTGCCAACGGCGCTACTCGCACGGTGCACGTGGCTGCCATCGACCACGATCGCTGCGTGGGCTGCGGCCGCTGCATCGGCGTGTGCAACCAGGACGCCATCAAGCCCGGCTATGAAGCCGCGGCCGACGTGCTCAACTGCAAGATCGCCGAGTACACCAAGGCCGTCGTCGACGGCCGCCCGAACTTCCATATCTCGCTTGCCATGGATATCAGCCCCAACTGCGATTGCCATCCCGAAAACGACACGCCTATCGTCAACGACATCGGCATGTTCGCGAGCTTCGACCCGGTCGCCATCGACCAGGCCTGCGCCGATGCCGTCATGGCATCCGAGCCGCTGCCCAACACCGAGCTCACCGATAGCGCGGCCAAGATGGAGCACAATCACGAGCACCTGGAGGGCGAGCAGGCGCGCGACCCCTTCTGCATCACGCATCCCGACACCGACTGGCGCGCGTGCATCGCGCACGCCGAAAAAATCGGCCTAGGCACGAGCGAGTACGAGCTCATCGAGGTCAAGTAGCGCCTAGCTATTGGACAAAACAAGCGCATTTGTAGCGCAACGTTAGCAAAAGCCGCCCGTGAGCACAGCGCCCGCGGGCGGCTTTTCGGAAGTGCGGTGAAAAATCGAATACCGCCGACCACAAACCGTTTTTTGGCAACAAAACCCCTGATAAATTGTTGGTAAAACTGTGGTCTGGTTGGGCTTCCCGCGATTTTCCCCGCACTTCCGAAAACAGGGGGTCAGATAGACCAGTAAACCGTACTATTTGCCTAAAAATACTCGTCGAGGAAGTTGTTGACTGTGCTCCAGTAGAGCTCGGGGTCAATTTGCGCGCTCTTGGCGTGGGTGGCGCCATGGATGGTGAGCTTTTGCTTGACCTTGCTGGCGCACGCCTCGTAGTTTTGGTCGAGCATGTCGTACGGCACAAAGGTGTCCTGGTCGCCGTGGATAAACAACATGGGAACCGTCGCGTGTTTGAGTTGCTCTACGCTGCTCGCCTTATGAAAGTCATAGCCCGCGCGCACGTTGCACACCAAGTTTGCTACATCGAGCAAGGGAAAGCTGGGCAGGCCGAACACGTCCTTGAGCTGCAGAGAAAACTCGTCCCAAACACTCGTATAACCGCAGTCCTCGATAATGCATTTCACGTTTGCGGGCAGAGATTCCCCCGCGACGTTCATGGCGGTTGCCGCGCCCATCGACTCGCCAAAGACCAGGATGCGCGCCTCGGGGTCAGCCTGAACGATTCGCTCGATCCATGCGACGACGTCGAGGCGCTCGGGCCAGCCCATGCCGATATAGTCGCCGCCGGAGCGCTCGTGGGCGCGGGCGGCGGGTGCGAGTACGTTCATGCCGCGGTCATGGAATCGTTTGACGTATCGGGCCATACCGATGGGCTCGTTGGTATATCCATGCAGGCAGACAGCGTAATCATGGGTGCTTTCCGGCGCCGCAAAATACCAGGCGGCAAGTTCGGTTCCGTCATCTGCGGTGAGGCTGCTGCTCTCGCGATTCTCTTTAAACCACGCCCGCGCCTCGGTTTCCTCGGTATCCGGCTGCTCACCTTTTTTGTCGTTCTTGCTATCCTGCATCATCTTCATGGTGTACGGCGCTTGGGGGTTCAGGGCAAAGTCAAACAAAAAGTTGCCGGCAAACCCCAGCAGCGCGACAACGAGCGCCAACGCAACAACGACGGTTATCTTAAGCTTTCGATGGGGGTGTGCGCTTTGAGACATTCGCGGTTCTCCTTAAAGATGTTGATACATCAACATTTAATGCAAGCGCATTATGGACGTTCGCCGTTGATGCGTCAACAGGCAAAGAATGGGTAAACAAAGGGTCACGTATGGTACAAATTTCGCACGTACCCAGACGCTTTGATATAGTGTTGAGAACTCTTTACGTTGGAGGATGTAACCGGCATGTCCGATTCGAGCGACAGTTCTAAGCCGCGACCCAAGACTGCGGCCGTTCCACACTACACGGTGGGTGAGGAGATCATGAACTCCGTCACCCATGGTGTCGGCTGCCTGCTGGGTATCGCGGGCCTGGTGCTCCTGATCGTATTCGCTGCCCTGCGCGGCGGAGGTCCGGCCCACATGGCCGCGGCGATTGTCTATGGTGTCAGCATTATTCTTGAATATCTGGCCTCCACGCTCTACCACGCGATTCAGCCCGCGGGCGCCAAGCGCGTGTTTCGCATCATCGACCACAGCTGCATCTACCTGCTCATAGCCGGTAGCTATACGCCGTTTTGCCTCATCACGCTTGCAAACGACGGCGGTCCTATGCTGTTCTTTGCCGTGTGGGCCATCGCCATTATCGGCATCGCCCTCGAGTGCTTTATGCGCGAGCGTCAACCGCACTGGGTAAGCGGCCTGGTCTACCTGCTGATGGGCTGGCTCGTCGTCTTTAAGCTGCCCGAACTTGTGGCGCTGCTCAACCCCGTCGCGCTTGCCCTGCTCGCCGTCGGCGGCGTGTGCTATACCGTGGGCGTGCCGTTCTATATCGCCAAAAACGTGCGCTATCTGCACAGTGTTTTCCACTTGTGGGTGCTCGCCGGCAGCATCTTCCAGTTCATGGCGGTGATCCTCTTCGTAATCTAGCGACCGCGCCCACGGCCCCGCTCGCGCGGGCGACCGGCGCAATTGCCGTATCCGCCATCAACGTTTTACCTTAACGTCCCGAATCTTGGAGGTTCGAGAAACTCCCGATGGACATAACCATCTCCCTTATTACCACGCTTGTCCTGACGCTTATCAACGGCTACTTCTCCATGTCCGAGATGGCTCTCACCACGGCTAAGCGCGCCGTGTTGGAGCACGATGCCGAGGAGGGCGATAAGCGCGCCGAGCGCGCCGTCCAGCTCGCCGCCGACTCCGATCAACTGTTGGCCACCATCCAGGTCGCCATCACGCTCGTGGGCTTTGCCTCGTCCGCCGTCGCCTCGACGAGTCTGTCCGACCCGCTTGCCACGTGGCTCATGAGCTTTGGCATCGCGCCGCTCTCTGCCATCGCGCGCGGCCTGGCGCCGGTCATCATCACCGTCGCCGTCGCCTTCGTGTCCATCGTGATCGGCGAGCTCGTGCCCAAGCGCATTGGTCTGGCCAATGCCGAGGGCGTGTCCAAGCAAGTCGTGGGGCCGCTTTCGGTGTTCCAAAAGATCGCCCGCCCGCTCGTGTGGCTGACCGGTGCCTGCTCCGACGGCCTGGCCCGCATCCTGCGCATCAAGAGCGCCGATGATCGCCAGAACGTCTCGGAGGAAGAGATTAAGTACATGGTCTCGGAGCAGGACGACCTGCTCGACGAGGAAAAGCGCATGATCCACGAGATCTTCGATCTGGGCGACACCGTGGCTCGCGAGGTCATGGTGCCGCGCGTGGACACCACCATGTGCGAGGATGACGAGACGGTCGCCGACGTGCTGTCCACCATGCGCCAGACCGGCTTCAGCCGCATCCCCGTCTATCATGAGGACCCCGACAACGTCGCGGGCATCGCGCACATCAAGGACCTGATCCAGCCCGCGCTCGACGGCAAGGGTGACCAGCCCATCGCCGATTATCTGCGCGACGCCACCTTTGTGCCCGATACCAAGGACATCCTGCCGCTGCTGTCCGAGATGCAGACCTCGCACGACCAAATCGTAGTGGTCGTGGACGAGTACGGCGGCACGGCCGGCATCATCACCATCGAAGATATCGTCGAGGAGATCGTCGGCGAAATCGAGGACGAGTTCGACCCCGACAACAAGTACCTCACGCGCCTTTCGCGCCGTGAGTGGCTCGTCGATGGGCGTTTTTCGTGCGATGACGCGATTGAGCTTGGTTGGCCGCTCGAGGAAAGCGATGATTATGAGACCATCGCCGGCTGGATTTTGGAGCTTTGCGACTCGGTGCCCGACATCGGAGAGGTGTTTGAGGTCGCGGGGTACAAGTTCAAGGTACAGTCGATGCGTGGCCAGCGCATCTCGCTCATTCGCGTGATCGCTCCGGCCGAAACCGATAAGAAGGATTCCGAGTCCTCGGCAGAGAAGCCGGCGGCGTCGGGTGCGGGCTCTGTGGATCCGCACGATGGCGACGAGTAGGGCAAGGAAGAGTAGGGGAGAGTTATGGCAGGCCTGTTCAACATCCTTAAGGTCACCGTCAGCGAGGACAAGATTTGCGCGCACGTGCTGGTGAACCCCGGTATGCCGCTCATGACCTCGGAGGATATCGAGGCCACGGCGCGCGTGTACTACCTGGTGCCCGCGATTGCCAAGCATCTGTGCCTGGGCGATTCGGGTCGCGAGTTCCAGGACTGCATGGGCCAGACCGAGCTTTGCCACCTGCTGGAGCACGTGACGGTCGAGCTCATGAACGAGACCGGTCTTGCCGGCAGCATTTCGTGCGGTCGCACGCGCGTGAGCGAGCATGACGAGCGTGTCTTTGAGGTTGAGCTTTCGTGTCCCGATGACGCATTGGCCATTGGCGCGCTGTCGTCGGCGACCTTTATGATGGACTGGGCGTACCTGCACGCCGACCAGCCGGCCCCCGACGTGGAAGGCACGGTCGCGGGCCTGCGCAACCTGGTGCTGGGCATGCGTGCCGAGGCCGAGGGCAAGGACCCGCACGAGGCCGTTGCCGCTGCGAGCGGCGAGGACGTGGCCGAGGATGTGCCCGAGGGCGACGCTCCTGCCGACGCCGACACTGAGCCCGTTGCCGAGGCGCCCGTTGAGCCCGAGTCTGCGGAGCCCCAAGGCGTCCCGAGCTTTGACGACGAGCCGCAGATGCCAATCGATACCGAGGGCGCGGTCGCCGAGAACCACGAGGCCCCCGCGGCCGTCTTTGGCGGTGCGGCAACGGCCCCGTCCGGCTCGGCGCATGAGGGCAACCTGCCGCTCGTCGATGGCGCCGGCGAGAACCCGGCCGCCACGGTCGCCATGCCGGCTATGCCGCAGGAGTAGGCTCACTCGCTTATCACCATCATGTACCTGCGCTTTTACCGTACGCAGATGAGCACGACGGCAAGTGTTGCGCTGCGGGTATAATGGACAGCATTCAAACGGTGGGCATCGAGGTGCCCGCAGGAGAGGAATGATCATGGGAAAGACTTTCAGCTTTGTCTCCGGTGCGCTCTTTGGTGCTGCCGCCGGCGCTATCATCGGCGTTGCTCTGGCCCCGCGCTCGGGTGCCGAGACCCGCGCCATGGCCGCCGATATCGCCAACGACGCCTGGGACAACATGCGTGACACCTACGAGCACAGTGCCGAGGAGGCTCGTGCCGCGGTCAGCGACTTTGGTCCGATGGTCGACGCCAAGACCGATGACCTGCGCGCCAAGGTCGACCTGGCCCGCGAACGCATGGACCAGCTTCGCGAGCAGCTCAACGACGCCATCTCGGGCGGCAACGTGACGCCCGCCGCCGACGTCGTGGTCGAGAACGTCGCTGAGACCGACACCGAGGCCACGGAGCCCTCGACCGAGGCATAATGCGCGCAGGGGATTTTGTCGGCGTCAAGGTTTATCGTAAGCCTGCCGAAGACAAGCGCACCAAAAAGGACGGCACGCCGCGCAGCCCTAAAAAGCTCGGCAAGATTCACTTTCCCGTCTTTACCCCGGGCGGTACGCGCGTGGTGGGCTTTATGGTTCGCCAGTCCGATATCGCGGGTATGATCGAGCGCCCCGACCGGTTTGTGGCGCTCGATGCCATCGGCGTCTATGAGGGCGCTGTCGCGGTCGACGACGTCAAGGGCACCTACGATGCCGCCGCGGCCAAGCGCCTCGATATCAACCTGGACGATTGCATCATCTGGGTTGGCATGGACGTGCGCACGGAATCGGGCGATGTCGTGGGCTACTGCTCGGACGTTGAATTCAAGCCGCGTTCGGGCATTGTACAGACGTTCTATGTGACCGCCAGCGCCGCATCGAGCATGTTGGTGGGCGACACGCAGGTGCCGCCGACGATGCTGCGCGGCTACGAGAACGGCGCGATGATTGTCTCGGACGAGGTCAAGACGCTCGGGTATTCGGGCGGCGCGGCCGCCAAGGCTGCCGAGGCCAGTGTCGTGGTGGGCGATAAGGTCAAGAAGGGCGCCAAGGTGCTCGATGACAAGGGATCGGTCGCCGTGGACAAGGGCAGCCGCGCACTGGGCAAGCAGCTCGGCAAGACGCGCGGTATGTTTAAGGCCTTTAAGGACGAATATCAAAAGGCGAGCGGGGGCTCGTCAAAAGCTAGCAAATAGCGACGTACCAAATGATGGGAGGCGAGCCGGAGACATGTTGCTCCGGCTCGCTGTGTTTATGGGGGAGGGCACATGCGCCAAAACGGATCTAACTTAAACGGGCCCTCGGGTGCGCGTCCGACGGCGCGCCGCGACCTGGGGCAGCTGCCCAGCGGCCAGCGTCGACGTCGCCGTAAGCCCGGCGCGATGTACCTCAACCATAGCCGTGGGTTTAGCGATCGCAGCGCGCGCATCGGCAACGGGCGCTCGCCGCGCCGACCGTCCCGCCTGCCCTATGCGCTCATCGCCGTGGGTTGCGCGCTCGTGCTGTTTATCGCTGCCGTCGTGGGCTACGTCAACCGCAGTGTGGACGTGGAACTCAACGGGCAAAAGACCGCGGTGCGCGTGGGCTCTACGTTGCAGAATCTTATCGACGATCAAAGCCTGACCGAAACGTACGACGCCGGCGATCTGCTGGCCGTCGACGACGGCGTGCTCAAGCGCCATGGCGGCGAAAAGCTGTCGGTGAAGGTCGACGGCAAGCGCGTGAAGCAAGGCAAATGGGACAGTCGCGAGCTTACGGGTGGCGAGAAGGTGACGGTCAAGGACGGCCGCAACGTGTACGAAAAGCACGAGGTCCAGGCCACGACTATCGAGCCAAAGCTTAAGGTCGAGGGCACAGGTGCCATTGAGTATGTCAAAACCTGGGGCGTTCAGGGCCGCTCCGAGGTATGGGTCGGCGAGCAGTCGGGCAAGACGCAGGACCGCGGCGAGGTCGTGCCCGCCACCGACTGCGTGGTCGAGTGCGCAAGCGTAGCGCCCAAGGGCAACGAAAAGTACGTGGCCCTGACATTTGACGAGGGTCCGAGCGGAGCGACCAAGCAGATCTTGCAGGTGCTCAAGGAAAAGGGCGTCACGGCGACGTTCTTCCTTTCGGGCGATGCCGCGGAAGCCTCGCCCGCTACTGCCAAAGCGATTGTCGATGCCGGGTGCGAGATTGGTTCCAACAGCTACAGCGATGATTCTCTCAAGGGCGAGGATCGCGAGACGGTGCGCAAGCAGATCACGAAGGGCACCGAGTCGATTAAGTCGGCGACCGGCGTCGAGACGATGCTGCTGCGTGCCCCCTACGCCGCGTTTGACGAGCAAAACTGGATTGACTCGATGGACCTGGTGTCCGCCGTGGTTTCGTGGAATATCGATTCGGGCGACTGGCTGCTCAACGGCGCTGACGAGCAAGTATCGACCGTGCTCGACTCGATGACGCCGGGCAATATTGTGCTGCTCACCGATAGCGATGAGTGCGCCGAGCAGACGCTCGAGGCGCTGCCGCAGATTATCGATGGCCTTGTCGCCGACGGCTACAAGATCGTGACGCTCAGCGACCTGGTCAAGACGGACACGGCATTGAGCAAAAAGCTCACCTCGCTCACCAAGGTTTCCATGCCCAAAAACGCCGTGTTCCCCCAACTCCCCGAGGACGACGACACCACAGAGTAGTCATTGGGGACGTGCTTAAACGACTGGTCGTTTGGGACGGTCTTAATCGCTTTGTCCCACCACACCCATCCGGCTCTATGTCACGGATACGTCAGCGTTTGGTATGCCTGCGATGTGCAGCGCATAAATTCGGTGCCGCAGCGCGATGCTGATGCTATAGTTACTGCGGTTAATGAGGGTCAAGAGAAAGGTTACAGGTGAAATCCAAACCTCGACCATACAGTCGATGACCCCATGCAGGTGCTTTCTGCGCGTGCACGGGGTGTGAGCGCCGAGCGGCGTGCCGCCCGCGCATGCGTATACATATCTAAAAGTCCACGGATTGCGCGCCGGCATGGTCGCGCGGTCCGCAGGAATAATGATGGGGAGCACCATTGAATTATCTGAGTGAGATGCTCAAATTGCCGGTCTTGGACGTCGACGGCGAAAAGCTCGGCGTGGTTAACGATTTTGGCATTGCAACCGGCGAAGTTTTTCCGCACGTGACGTCGCTCGCGTTCCGTGGTCCCGGCAAGACGCCGTTTATGATCAGCTGGCGCAAATGGGTCGACCGTATCGACGAGACGGGTGTACACCTTAAGACGTCGGCCACCGAAATCCGTTTTTCGTACTTGCAGCCGACCGAACTCTTGCTTGCCCGCGACGTGCTTAACAAGCAGATTGTCGACACGCAGGGCATGAAGGTCGTGCGCGTAAATGACATCAAGTTCTCCATGTCGGGCGAAAATCAGCTGCGCCTGCTGGGTGCCGAGGTCGGCGCCCGCGGTCTGCTGCGCGCGATCAGCCCCACACTCGAGCATGTCGTCGAGGGCTTTATGAAGCATCTGGGCAAACCGCTCAGCGAGGACATTATCGCCTGGTCTTACATGGACCTGCTCGATCGCTCGACTAAGAACATCCAGCTCTCGGTGTCGCACAAGACGCTTGGCGAGCTGCATCCTGCCGACATCGCTGACATCATCGAGCAGCTCGACCCGCGCCTGCGTGCGCAGGTGTTCGCACAGCTCGACACGGCACAGGCCGCCGAGGCCATCTCGGAGTTCGATGACGACGAGCTCATGACCGAGATGCTCGAGGGCCTGTCCGATACGGACGCATCGTCGATGCTGGCCATGATGGACCCGGACGACGCCGCCGACCTGATCGACGAACTCGATTATGAGAAGGCCGAGAAGCTCCTGCGCCTGATGGGCGTCAAGGAGGAGAAGGCGATTCGTAACCTGCTGGGCTATGAGGACAACACCGCCGGCCGCATCATGACCTCGGAGTTTGTCTCGCTGCCCGCCACGGCGACGGTCGGCGATGCCATCGAGGCGATTCGCAAACTCGACGAGGACTTTGAGAGCGTCTATTACGTCTATACCGAGGATCCGAGCGGCATGCTCACCGGCGTGCTTTCGCTGCGTACGCTGATCGTGGCCGATCGCGACGCCACGCTGGGCCAGCTCGCCTATCGCGACCTGGTCTATGTGTCGCCCGACGAGGACCAGGAAGACGTGACGGACGAGATGACCAAGTACGACCTGGTTGCCATCCCTGTCTGCGACGAGAACCGTCATATCCTGGGTATCGTGACCTTCGACGACGCCATGGACGTTATCGCCGAGGAGCATCAGGAGGACCTGCAGATCGCTGGTGTCGGCTCGGGCGATAGCGCGTCGGACGACTCGACGAACGTGCTCAGCTGGTTCGTGCATCGTCAGTACTGGGTCGTCGTGTGGGGCATCGCCTCGTGCATTATGGCGACGGTGTTGGGGACGGCGCTGGGCTCCGCGCATCTGGTGGTGTTCCCCATGTGCGCCATGCCGCTCGTGCTGCTTGCTGCCTCGCGCATGGTGTCGTTCGTCAAGAACTACTTCTTGGAGTACGACGGTCACGACGACGAGCCCAAACCGTACCTGGGATTCTTCTTCCAGAGCACGGGTATGGGTCTGATCCTTTCGCTCGTGACCTATCTGTGCGCGCAGCTGGTGCGCACTGCCGCGTTCCTCGATGCCCCTATGTTTGAGGAGCAGCTCTTTACCGGCTGCTTTAACATCGCGGCCATCATCTGCCTGGTGGGCAACATGAGCGCCGTGATTTACCTGATGGTGCTGTTCTGGCGCGATGAGCACGACCTCAATACGTCGGGTACCGCCATGAACGTCATCGCCGTCATGATCTCGTGTGTGGCGTACTGCGCTGCTGCGGTGCTGCTCACCATGTCGGTCATGGGGTAGGTGGTCGCGTGCAAAATACGAAGCAAAAGCCGAGCACCAAGCAAAAGCTGACCATCGCGGCTATCTTTGGCGCCATGGGCCCCGGTCTTCTGGCGGCGCTTTCGGGCAATGACGCCGGCGGCATCGCCACGTATTCCAGCGCGGGCGCCAGCTATGGCTACAAGATGCTCTGGATGCTTCCCGTCATGACCGTGCTGCTTATCGTGACGCAGGAGACCGCGGCGCGCTGCGGATGCGTCACGGGTAAGGGCCTGGCGTCGCTCATTCGCGAGCGCTTTGGCGTGCGCAAGAGCGTGCTGGCCATGGCGGCGCTGTTGATCGCCAACACGGCGGTGACCATCTCGGAGTTCGCGGGTATCGCGAGTGGCCTTGCTCTGTTTGGCGTTCCGGCGAGCATCTCGGTGCCGCTCGTGGCGCTGCTGGTGTGGATGCTTACCATGTCGGGCAGCTTCCAGCGCATCGAGAAGATTTTGCTGCTGGTAAGCTGCGTGTTCGTGACCTACATCGTCGCCGCGTTTATGGCCGGCCCCAACTGGGGCGAGGTCGCGGTCGACTTGGTCGTCCCCAATATTCAGAACGATCCCAGTTACGTGTCGCTCGTGGTCGCAACAATCGGTACCACCATCGCACCGTGGATGATCTTCTTGGCTCAGAACAACGTGGTCGATAAGAATGCGGGCGAGGACGACATCGTGCTGCAGCGTATCGATACCGTGAGCGGTTCGATCGCTGCTGATATCATTGCGGGCTTCATTATCATCACGACCGGTACGGTGCTGTTCCCGGCGGGTATTCAGATTAGCGATGCCGCCGATGCCGCCCGCGCGCTGGAGCCCATCGCGGGCCAGTGGTCCACGGTGTTGTTTGCCTCGGGCCTGGTCGCAGCGAGCTTTTTGGCTGCCTGCGTGCTGCCGGGCGTTACGTCGAGTGCCATCTGCGAGGCTTTTGGTTGGGAGCGCGGCGCCGACCGCAGCTGGGACGAGGCTCCGGTCTATCGCGGCATCATTACGGCCATCATCGGCATTTCTGCCGTGTTGGTGCTCATGCCTGGCGTCGATTTGTTCCAGATTATGATGACCTCGCAGGTCATCAACGGCGTGCTGCTGCCCGTAGTCCTGGTATTTCAGGTGGTTATCGCGGCGGATCGCCACATTATGGGCGCCAACCGCAACGGCCGCGTATGGAATGTGCTCACTTGGGCGACTATCGGCGTGATTACGGTGCTGACGGTCGTCATGTTTGTGCTGCAAGCGATGGGCTACAGCGCTTAACGCCCACTTTTGCTTCCGAACAGGCCGCAGCGATGGGCTGCGGCCTGTTTTACGTTTGCTATAGGGCGTTAGTTATATGGCGGTGGGCAAAAAATGCCAAATATGAGTACTGTTGCTAAGTGAACAGCATTTACATCCAAAAGATAATGAACATAACCTATAGTATGTTCATTAAAATTGGCTTCAATACGACTTAAACCAGTCAGGTTGGCTGCTTTAGGGGGCTGTAGGGGTCGCCCGAACGTCATTTTGGGTGGTTTTGCCTGCTACTAAAATGGTAACAGTACTCATATTTGCCCTTTTTTGCCCACAGACCTTTGAGGTCGCGGCGAAAAGGGCTTGTTTTGATTGTTTGGGGCAGGCGCGAGGCACGGAAACGATGTCTGGAGGGGCGGAGCGGCTTGGAATTCATCCGTAGAGGTCTTCATTGGTTGCGCCAGGAGTGCTTCCAGGTGCTGGTACAAAGGGAGCATCCCTAACTGCCGCAGG
This sequence comes from uncultured Collinsella sp., assembly GCA_902478365.1. Taxonomy (GTDB): domain Bacteria; phylum Actinomycetota; class Coriobacteriia; order Coriobacteriales; family Coriobacteriaceae; genus Collinsella. The sequence goes on from CABSKX010000008.1 coordinate 36,707, forward strand.
GGGCGTCGGCCACGGCCGACGCCCCCTGCGGGTGTAAGCAGATTTGGCTGCGCGTTACTTGTCGTCACCGAGCTTGTGTGGCTTGTAGGCGAGGGCATTGACGAGTGCGTCGCCGGCGGACTTGACGGCTGCCGGTTGCGGATCGTTGACGTGGTCCTCGGGGTGCACGGGCAGGTCTTTCTTGACTGCATCGTGGATCAGGTTGAGATACTCGGTCACGCCGGTAGTCGACAGGTGCGTGCCGTCGCCGTCGAACAGGTCGTTACGATTGGCACTGTATCCGTACCAATCGATAACGCGCACGTTCTTGTAGCGCGTAGCGGCGTTGGCGATGGCCTGGTTGGTAGAGCCAACCCACGGCTGCGGGCTGCGCGTGTTCACAAACACCACAATACGCTTATCTCCTGCATCGGCCATGATGGCGTCGATCTGGTCGTCGGTTACCAAGCCGTTGGTGCCCAGAGCAAAGACCACGATCTTGCCGGCAAGGTTCTGCTGGATATAGCCCTCAAATGTCGCGCGGCCCGCATCAAACTGGCGGCCCTTTTCGGCATCGATATGGCTGTGCGGGAACACACCGTCAAAGGTGTCCACGGCACGCAGCGACACGGAGTCACCGATCATAAGCAGATCGTAGGAGCCATCGGGGAAGCCGTCGTTGTCCTTGTCGGTGTCGTCGGCCGCCTGCTGGTCGGTGGGCGCGGTGTTTTTGGCTTCCTTGTTCAGAACTTCGGCGCCCTCGCCGCTCAGCGCAGACGTCTCGGGCACAAAAATCAGGCCGCCCAGCGCAACGACCAACACGACAGCGCAGGCTGCGCAGGCAGGGACGTGCGCGCGTGCCCAGTTGGCGGGCGTGGTGGTGCCATCGCGGAACTCGGCGACGGTGCGGCCGAAGGCGCCCTTCCTAAACGGCGTTTCGATAAAGCGATAGGAGCACTCGGCTACGGCGACCACCACAAGTACCTGCAAGATGTACTGCCACCAGGGCGTATCGTTGATGTTAGCGACCGGGTTCATGAGCAACAGCAGCGGATAGTGCCACAGGTAGATGCTGTACGAGCGTTTGCCAATCCACACGAGCGGCTCGGCGGACAGCGCACGGGCAACCATTCCCTGGGGCTGCACGCAGGCCGCGATGACCATGAGCGTGAGGATGGAGCATAAAAGCGTGCCGCCGCGATACTGGAACGCGGTGTAGCCGTTGGTGAGCGCGACCATGGCGGCAAGGCCAACCAGGCCCACGACGCCCAACACATCGATGGATGCGGGCGAGGACCAAAAGCGCACGAGGGCGCTCGGCTGTGCCGGGGCGGTCTCGGCTGATTCGTCGGCCTTCTCGCCAGACTTGCCCTCGGCGTTCTTGCCGTGCTTGGCGGCGCCAGCCAGGCGATTGAGCCCCAAACGATGTGCGAGACGCACCGGCGCCAGGTCGCGATCGGGGATAAAGGCCATCCAGGCACCCAACAGCAGCGAGAACACGCGGGTGTCGGTGCCGTAGTACACGCGGCTGGGGTCGGCGGCAGGGTTGTAAAGCACCATCATGGCGAGGGCAGATACCGCGGCAAGGCCCAGAACCACGCGGCGCGTGTTGGGCTTGCTCACATGCATGGATACCATGGCAAACAGCAGTGGCGGCCAAATCAGGTAGAACTGTTCCTCGATGGCAAGCGACCAAAAGTGCGTGAGCGGCGAGGGGTCGCCCAGAGCATTGAAGTACGAGACGTTTTGGGCAATCTGCCACCAGTTGTTGAAGAACAGCAGCGACGGCAGGATGTCGGGGCGCATCTTGGTGAGCATCACGTGGTTAAAGATGGTGCACAGCGCGCAGGTCACGAACACTACCGTTACCACGGCGGGGACTAGGCGACGGATGCGGCGAATCCAGAAGCTCTTAAGGTCGATGCGGCCGGTCTTAGCGACTTCGTTGAGTAGCAAGCGCGTGATCAGATAGCCCGAAAGCACAAAGAAGATCGTGACGCCGAGCAGGCCGCCCTGAGCCCACGTGAGGTTGAGGTGATAGAGCACCACCGCAACGACGGCGAGCGTACGCAGACCGTCGAGCGCAGGAATGTAGCGGGACTTGGGACGAGCGGGCGCCTGTTCGTTTGCGGCGCTGTTAGTGTGGGCGTCCTTGTTGGTGGGCGTTCGATGCGGGACCGGGCCGCGTCGCGACTCGCCGGCGCGGCGGTCGGCGCGTGGGCGTTCGTGCGGCGCCTGGTTATCGGGCGCGCGGCGCGGACCGCGTGGGCTCGATGGTGGGAATTGTTCCATAAAACATCATCCAATGACGAGAATAATCAGCACATATTCATTGTAGCTGCCTGCTCCTGTGAATGCTTGCTGCTGGCGCAACCTCAAGGGCGCGTTCACATCAAAGTGAACTAAAGTTATAGAGGTGCGAGGGCGCACGATCGACGGCCGACGGTGGGCGTAAGGCCCGCAGATGAGGAGGTTTCCATGGCAGATCGCGGCATCGTTGCGGTGTTCGGCAGCATGAACATGGACCTTTCGGTGGCGTGCGAGCGCATGCCGCGCGCGGGCGAGACCGTCGGCGGCAGCGGTTTTATCACCAACGCCGGTGGCAAGGGCGCTAACCAGGCCGTCGCCGCCGCGCGCATGGGTGCGCGCACGTGCATGATTGGCGCGGTCGGCCGCGACGCGTTCGGTGCATCGCTCGTGGCGGGGCTCCAAGATGCTGGCGTGGACTGTGACTTTGTGGCGCGTCGCGATGACGTGGAGACGGGAACGGCGACTATCATTCGCTGCGAGGGCGACAACCGCATCGTGCTGTCACCGGGCGCCAACCATGCGCTTGCGGGCGAGGACGTTGCCTGCGCGCTGAGACGTTTGGTGGCCGATGAGCTCGACGGCGACACCAGCGAGATTGCCCCGGCTGCCGGAAGCGTCTTTATCGCCCAGGGCGAATGTGACCTTGCAGCGACTGCCGAGGCGCTTTTTTGCGCTCACGAGCTGGGGTTCTATACGGTCTTTAATCCAGCGCCTGCCTGCGAGTTGCCTGCGGAGGCCTGGCCTGCGGTCGACCTGGTCTGCCCCAACGAGACCGAGTGCCAGGTGCTGACGGGCATCTTGCCCGCGGATGATGCGAGCTGCCTCGCGGCGCTCAATGCCTTGCTCGCCAAGGGTGCCGGCGCCGCGGCCATCACGCTGGGCGGCGCCGGCTCGGTTACGCTCGGTGATGGCGGTGAGCTGCTGCGCATGCCGGCGCTTTCGAGCACGGTAGTCGATACCACGGCCGCCGGCGATACGTTTATCGGCGCGTTGGCGGCGGCTCGTCTAGAGGGCTTGCCGCACTTTGAGTGCATGGCTGCGGGTGCTCGCGCCTCGGCAGTGACGGTGTCGCGTCTGGGCGCTCAGCAGTCGATTCCCACGCGTGCCGAAGTTGAGCGCGTGTTTGATTTAGACGATTTAGTACAAGACGGAGAAGCGGAGTAGAACAATGGCAATCAAGAAGCTGATCCTTGATCTGGATATGGGCGTGGACGATGCGATGGCGCTTGCCTATGCCATCGCGAGCCCCGAGGTGGAGCTCGTGGGCATCACCACGTGCTTTGGCAACGTGCGCGTCGAGCAATCGGCGCACAACTGCCTGGCAGTGCTCGATCTGCTGGGTCGCCCCGAGATTCCGGTGTACCTGGGCGCCGATCGTCCCATTAAGGCGACTGAGCCCTATACACCGCCGGCGTCCACCACGCTCATCCACGGCAAGAACGGCATTGGCGGGGCGAGCGTGCCCGCGTCGCCGTACGAACCGGTGGGGGCGACGTCGGCCGACGGTAACGCGGCGGTCGATTATCTGATCGATGCCGCGCGCACCTATGGTCCCGATCTGATCTACGTGGCGACCGGTCCGCTCTCCAACCTGGCACTTGCCTTGGAGCGCGATGCGGCGGCGATGATGTCTATCGGTCGCGTGGTCGTGATGGGCGGCGCCCTGACCGTGCCCGGAAACGTGAGTGCGGGCGCCGAGGCCAACATGGCAAGTGATCCCGAGGCGGCCGATGCCGTGCTGCGTTCGGGCCGCAAGCTCACCATGGTGGGTCTGGACGTGACGCATCGCGTGGTGCTCACACGCCGCGACATTGCCGGCTGGACGGGCTCGGGCACCATGGCGGGCTGCGCATTTGCGAGCATGGTGGAGCACTACATTGGCTCGTACGAGATGAACGCACCCTACCTGGGTGGCTGTGCGCTGCACGATCCTCTGGCCGTTGCCGTGGCGATCGACCCTACGCTCGTGGGTGCGCTCGGCTGCAATCTGCGTGTTGATCTGCTGGGCGAGTATCGCGGCCGCACCATTTGCGACGAGCGCCGCCTATCCGATCCGGACAAGAGCGCGCTTGTGGCGCTGACCGTGGATGCCCCGCGCTTCCTGTCCGAGTTCAAGACACGTATGGCCCGTGTCCTTGGCTAAGTTGTCTTTTTGGGACGGGGCTTTTTTGACTGGTATGATTGGTGCGCCCATTCGAACCAGTCAAAAAAGCCCCGTCCCAAATTGACTACCGAGAGGATCTGCCATGGAGCGCATCGCGAGTTTTTCCGTTGACCATCTGCTGCTTGAGCCCGGCGTGTATGTGAGCCGCATCGACCGCGATCCGGCGACCGGCGCCGCTGTCACCACCTTTGACCTGCGCCTGACCACGCCCAATAAGGAGCCGGTCATGAACACGGCCGAGTGCCACACCATCGAGCACCTAGGCGCGACGTTCCTTCGCAACCATGCCGAGTGGTCGAACCGTATCGTCTATTTTGGGCCCATGGGCTGCCGCACGGGCTTTTACCTCGTCGTGTTTGGTGAGGTGACGAGCGAGGAGATCCTGCCGCTCGTGCGCGAGCTGTTCGAGTTCGTTGCCGGCTTTGAGGGCGATGTCCCCGGAGCCGCTCCCGAGGAGTGCGGTAACTACCTGGACCAGAACCTCCCCATGGCAAACTGGCTCGCGCGCCGCTACCTCGACCGCGACCTGGCCGATATCGACGAGAAGCACCTGCACTATCAGCAGGCATAAGGCTCCTCGCAGGAATAGCGTTTGTACTAGAAGCGCTCCCGCTCTTTGCGGAGCGCTTTTTTATGCCGAGTGCTCAAAACAGAACAAGATTGTTCTAGAATGTTCATACTGTCACACAAACGAACAGGAGCGAACATGCATATCTACTCTGTCTCTGATCCCGAGTTCAAGTCCTATGGCAACGTTTGGGATAACGTTCCGTCCGAGCTTACGTCGCCCGTGCTCGAGGCACTTGCCTCCACGCCCATCCCCGAGGGCAGCAAGTATGTGGCCTCCGCGCCGGAGCTCGAGGGCGTCAAGGATGCCGATAAACTGGGCTTTCTCATGTTTGGCGGTCGTCCCTTCCAGCTCGGCTGGTGCAACGGCCACAACACGCGTCTCAACTGCCTGGAGTACCACCGCGCGAGCGAGTTCAACCTGGGCGCCCGCGACTTTATCCTGCTTGTGGCGCATCGCTGGGAGATCGAGGACGGCAAGCTCGACACCGCGTGCGTCAAGGCGTTCCGCGTGCCGGCCGGCACGCTTGTTGAGGTTTTCAACACCACGCTTCACTACACGCCCTGCATGGTCGACGACGGCGGCTTCCAGGTGATGGTGGCGCTGCCCGCCGGCACCAATGGTCCGCGCCCCGAGGCTGCAGCCGACATGCCTGCCGCCGGTGACAGCTACTGCTACTGGAAGGCCGACAAGTGGGTCCTCTGCCATGCTGACAGCCCCAAGGCAGCCGAAGGCGGCTACGTAGGCCTCATCGGCAAAAACCTCGACATCGCCTGCGACTAGAATCTTCCGTCTCGATCTGTAACATCTAGCGGGCTAAATCGTCTCTACTTGTTACAGATTGAGACATACCATAGAGGGCCGTCCGAAAATCTCGATCTGTAACACCAGGCCCGGTTTTGGCTGCCTACCTGTTATAGATCGAGACAAACCGCCCCAAACCACCACAAAGGCGCCTGTCCCCATTGTGGTGGCTGCCTAGAGCTGGCTGCGCAGATGGTCAGCCATATATGGAACAGCGAAACGCACGTAACCGCGGCGCGCTTGTTCGATAACGCCGGCGTCGATGAGGCGACGGCGATACTTTTGCGCATAGTCGGGTGTGACTGACATGCGCTTCGCAACATCGGAAATGCGCGAAACGGCGTCTTCGTCATCAATCATTGCGTCGAGAAACGCGACGTCTTGGTCCGATAGCGCGGCGAGCGTCGTTTCACAAACATCGTTTTCGAAATCGGCCTTTGACGCTTCGATAGCTCCGTCGACTTGCTCTGGCGTTACGCGTTTTCCGGCCTCGCAGCGATTGGCGATGTTGTAGCCGATGAGCTGCAGCATATAGGGCGAACCTTGGGTTGCACGAGCGGCACGGAGGCGAAGATCGCCTGGAATATCAAGGTTGAGCTCTTCGAAAGCCCGTTGATAATATGCATCGACATCTCCGACTGAAAGCGGTTCGAGCGTGACTTTGCATGCGCGGTTGAGAAATGTCAGTACGCGGTCGTTGAGTGTCGCGGAGACTGCTCCCGGGAGGCCCGCCATGACGAGCGCGACGTTGAGTCCCTCGCCGACGAGCTCTTGATAGGCGGTGACGAGCTGTCTGATCTCGGGTGAATTTGCTTGGAGCTCGTCGATGAGGATGAGGGTGCCGTGTCCCTGCTCGGTCAGTTTGCGCGCGAGCTGTGTGAGTTTGAACTGAAAGCTCTTGGTCTCCTGCACGTCTCGTGTGAACTCGAGGCCTGCCGAGAACCCAAAAACACTTAGACTGCCGCTCGTGAGTTTGGGAAGGCGGCGTTTATTGACGTACGGCTCGCCTGCTTCCTGGATTTTCTCAACAATGCGCTCGAGCATATCCTCGGAGGCCACGGTGGGCGTGGCGACAACAAAGCCGAGCTTGCGTGCGCGGTCGGCAAGTTCCCACAGAAGAACCGTCTTGCCGCTGCCTCGCTGTCCAAGCATGAGCATGGCTCGGTCGCGATTGCCCGGCTCCTGCTCAAGACCGGAGATGAATGTCGAAATCACGTTCCCGCGCCCCACCAGATAGGACGGGCGATTTCCAAATGAGGGGGAGAAGATGGTTTCAGTCATAAGTCTCCTTTCCTTTTTTTCCTATTTTTTCCTTTCTTTCCTATTCAGTCAAATAACCCGCCGGAGAGGGCGGCTGCGTGGGCCTCGTCGGCAAGAATCTCGACATCGCCTGCGACTAGAATCTTCCGTTTCGATCTGTAACATCTAGCGGGCTAAATCGTCTCTACCTGTTACAGATCGAGACAAACCGCCCAAACCACCACAAAGGTGCCTGTCCCCTTTGTGGTGGTTTGGCGGGCGAGTATCAAAAAGTGTCAGACGGGGCAGCTGCCGGGCGTCTGCGCACGAAAAGAAGTGTCGGCCTGTGCCGCTGTCGTTGAACGAGGTCCTATTTGTAGGGATACTGAAACCACGACAAGCAGCGTATGAAAGGATCGATGCATGGCTTTCCGTAAAGACTTCTTGTGGGGCGGCGCAACGGCTGCCAACCAGTGCGAGGGCGCCTACAACGTGGACGGCCGCGGCCTGGCCAACGTGGACGTGGCTCCGCACGGCCCCGAGCGCTATGCGGTGGTCTCCGGCCAGCGCAAGATGCTCGACTTCGAGGACGGCTATTACTATCCCGCGCAGACCGGCATCGATTTCTATCACCATTACAAGGAGGACATCGCCCTCTTTGCCGAGATGGGCTTTAAGACCTTCCGCATGAGCCTGGCTTGGACCCGCATTTTCCCCAACGGCGACGAGACCGAGCCCAACGAGGCTGGCCTGGCCTTCTACGAGGACGTATTCCGCGAGTGTCAGGCGCACGGCATCGAGCCACTCGTTACCATCACGCACTTCGACTGCCCGATTCACCTCATCAAGGAGTACGGCGGCTGGCGCAACCGCAAGCTCATCGACTTCTACAAGAACCTCGCGACCACGATCTTCACCCGCTACAAGGGTCTGGTGAAGTACTGGCTTACCTTCAACGAGATCAATATGATCTTGCAGCTGCCGTTTATGGGTGCCGGTCTGGTCTTTGAGGAGGGCGAGAACAAGGAGGCTGTCGAGTACCTGGCCGCCCACAACGAGCTCGTCGCCAGCGCTTGGGCAACCAAGATCGCCCACGAGATCGACCCCGAGGTCAAGATTGGCTGCATGCTCGCCGCAGGTAGCTACTACCCCTATAGCTGCCGTCCGGGCGATGTGCGCCAGGCGCAGCTCGACAATCAGGACAATTACTTCTTCGTCGACGTCCAGAGCCGCGGCTACTACCCGGCCTATGCCGTCAAGAAGCTCGAGCGCTTGGGCATCGATGTGGGTATGACCGACGAGGACCGTGAGATTCTGGCCGCCAACACCGTCGACTTCATCAGCTTTAGCTACTACAGCACCCGCTGCTCTGCCGGTGCCGACAACCCCGATGTCGAGCGCACCCAGGGTAACGCCTTCGCCGGCGCCAAGAACCCCTACCTGCAGGAGAGCCAGTGGGGCTGGGCCATCGATCCGCTGGGCTTCCGCATCACCCTCAACGACCTGTACGACCGTTATCAGAAGCCGCTGTTTGCGGTTGAGAACGGTCTGGGTGCCAAGGATGTTGTCGAGGAGGATGGCTCCATCAACGACGACTACCGTATCGACTACCTGCGCCAGCATATCGCCGCGATGCGTGATGCGGTGACCGAGGACGGCGTTGACCTGCTGGGCTACACCACCTGGGGCCCGATCGACCTGGTGTCTGCCGGCACAGGCGAGATGTCCAAGCGCTACGGCTTTATCTATGTCGACCGCGATGATGCGGGCAACGGCACTCTCAAGCGTTCCAAGAAGAAGAGCTTCGACTGGTACAAGCATGTCATTGAAACGAACGGTGAGGACCTGTCCTAAGGGCACTGAGGCGCTCAACTTCAGAGTCTCCTAACCAAGGCGCCCGGCGAGCAGTTAATGCATGCCGGGCGCCTTGCCGTCTGCGGATTTTGGGACATGCGGCCCGCTTTTTCGACCCATCTGTCGGTACACTAAAAGCACTATGGGTACCCGCGAGCGACATATCGGCAACGCGGCCGCCCGATCCGCACCCGTGGCGGATCCCAGGGGCGGCAGGCTCTTCGCCATGCCGCGATTCCTTGTTGGCATAACACATCAGGTGTACCGCCACCGCGTCTTTGCTATCGCCGGTGTCATCACCGCGATGTTCCTCATGCTTTTGGCAGTCTTGCCGGCACTGTTCGCCTTCGACCCCAAACTTTCTAACGCCGTGCCAGCCTATGGCGGGGTGTCCGAAGAGGTCGTGGATGCGCTCGCCCACTCGAGCTCTCTCCCGCTGCTTGTCGCCGCAATTATATTTTCGATCTGGGGCGTATCGGTCTATCTGCGCTGTTTGGACTATGTGCTGCGCCGCCGCCTTGTTGCCGTCGCCACCATCTGCGCCCTGTGGATGATCGAAGTCATTCTCAAGTACAAGTCGTTCACGCCGTTCTATGCCACCGTGCTGTGGTACCTGTACTACGTGCCCATGACACTCATTCCGCTGCTCTACCAGTTGTGTGGTCTGCGCCTTGCGGGCCTGGAGCAACACCGCCTGGGTCGCCGCTACTGCGCTGCGCTGTGGATTGTGGCTATCCTGCTTATCGGATTTGTGCTCACCAACGATTTTCACCAGCAGGTCTTCCACTTTGACCGTACAAGCGACACCTGGAGCAACGATTACACGTACGGCTGGGGTTATTTCGCCGTCCTCGTGTGGACGGCCTTTAACTTTGTGGCCTTTTTTATCCTGGTGGGCCGGTCCTCGTCCTTTCGCATCCAACGTTTCTCGGGCACGGCGGCGCTCGTGCTGCTGGGCGGTGCGTTCTTTGCCATCTCATATGCGTTGCGTGTGCCCTGGGCATGGAGGCTCAACTTCTCGCTCGTCTATTGCGTCTTGTGCGTGGTGGCGATGGAAATCTGTCTCGATTGCGGTGTCGTTCCGTCATATCACGACATCGCCGGCATTTTCGACACCTTGCCGCTTGACCTCAAAGTTCTAACGCGCGACCTGCAGGAAGTCTATGCCACGCCAGTGTCAAAGCCAATGCCGGTAGGCGTGCGCGAGGAGTTGCGGACCCAGGCGCACGGCCGCGCCCATGCCTTTGCCGTGGCGTCCGATCCCGATGTGATGTACCGTGCCTTTCCACTGCTGGGCGGATCGGCCCTGCTTGCCCAAGACGTGTCGGATCTCAACGAGCTTAACCGTGAACTGGCACATCGTCGTATGGAGCTGCAGCGTCAAAATGAGCTGCTCGCCGCCGACTACGACCTTAAGACGCACCTGGCAGATCAAGAGGCCGAGACCTTGCTGGTCCAAGACGTGGACCAGGCGCTTGCCCGCGCGCTCGAAGGGATGTACGACCTGCTGAGCTCGCTGCCGCCGTTGACCGACGAGGCGTCTTCACATGAGCGTTACCGCATGTTGCAGCGCGCCAAGATGCTTGTCGCCTATTGCAAGCGCAAGGGATCGCTCACGTTGGCGCAGCACGGGGAGAGCGGTTTTGATCGCGACCGCATTCAGCTTATCGCCAACGAGCTCGCAAGCGACCTGCGCACCATCGATATCGATTGCGCCTCGATTATCGCCATACGGCGCCCGATGCACGCCAGTACGGTAAGCGCCCTGTACGACTGCGTGTATGACTTTGCGTTTTTTGCCTACACCACCGACCATCCGGCGCTTATGTATCACTTGGGCGACCATGACCGATGCAGTGTCGAGCTGCGTGCCGCGCTTTTTTCCAACGATGATGCAGATCTTTCGCAGACGCCCGCTGCGCAAGAGCTCGAAAGCGCTCTGCAAGGGCGCAACGTGGCATACCGCCTTGAGGGCGAGCCCGGCCAGCTGCGCATGATCGTCTTGATGCCGAGGGCGGGTGAGTGACGATGCAGATTTCGCTCATTCTTCCCCAAATCGTTGCGCTCGATGTTGTCTTTGCCCTGGCTGCGTGTCTGCAGACGATCCACGTCCCGCTCATCGCATCGCGCCGCTCGTCCTATAACCGTAAGGTGATTTGTGCCTACGAGGCGAGCCTTGTGCTTCACCTAATTATTTCGGCGCTCATCTTGTTCGCGTTGTCTGGCTCATATCTGGTGGCGCCGCTTGACGTTTGCGCCAGGGCAATGGGCGGAGCGTTGTGGCTCAATGCCGTGATCTTTGCCTGCGGCATGGTGCTTATGGTGCACTATCGTCGCCCCGTCATGCTGGCCGAACTGTTGCTCGTTGCCGCCGTGACACCGCCGGTGGTTTTTGCCATGGGCTCGGCGTGGACCACGGTCCTTATCGCAGAGGGAGCGTTTTTCCTGTTCCGCTCCATTGCGGCGCTCTTGATGGATGTCCGCAACCGCCAGGAGGATATCACCGCGTTCTCGACGATCGAAACCATCAACGTGATTCCCGTGGGCATCCTGTATCTGGACCCGAGGGGCCGTCCGCTGCTCATGAACCGCTGCATGCGAAAAAACCTGGTGGAGCTTCATATGCCCACCGACCTAGGCGATATGAGCGGTACATGGAACGACCTGCGCAAACTCAGCATGCAAATGCCCGAAAGCAGCCAGAACCGCGTGCGGATTAATCTGGACCGCTTTGGTGAGGCGCGCGTTGTGGTCGAGGTTTCTCCCGCCGAGATTCGCTTGTTCGTGCACGATGACGTTATGGTTTCGGGCCGCCTCTTCGAGCGCATCATCGGTCTGGATGTAACAGAGTATGCGCATGCCCATGATCGCCTAGCGCAAGCCAACCACCTGCTTGAGCTTGCGGGCCAAGAGCTCCAAGCCCAGATCGAAGAAGTCAAAAAAGTTGCTGACAATGCGGCCTATCTGCGTATGCGCGCTCGCGTGCACGACGTGATCGGGCAGCGCCTGTCCATTCTCCATCGTTATCTGGAGGAAGGGCGCCTGGATGACGAGTCACTCGAGCAGATCGACCCGCTGCTGCGCTCAATCGCTGCCGATCTGCGCAGCGGGGGCGACAGCGAACCGGCAGAGCAACTGGGCGATATCGTCCATGCCTTTGGCCTGGTGAGCGTGCAGATCGATGTGGAGGGCGAGCTGCCAAACGACGCGCGTGTCGCCGCAGCATTTTTGCAGATTATCCGCGAAGCCTCGACCAATGCCACCAAGCATGCACAGGCCCATCAGGTCCATGTGCGCCTGTGGCAGGAGGGGACAGAAGACGGCGCTGTCGCGCGGATGGTCGTTTCTAACGACGGCGCGCCTGCACCCGTATCGTATCGCGAGGGAACGGGTATCCCAGGTATGAGGCATGTCGCACAGAATCTGGGCGGCAGCCTGGAAGTCCACACCGCCCCGCCCTTCACGCTTACGGTGTCCATCCCGCTCGCCTCCAGCGCCACGGCCCAAAGGAGAAGTTCATGATTCGCGTGTTAATCGTCGAAGACCAGGCTATCTTGCGCGAGAGCCTGGCGCGCTCCGTTGGCGATCAGCCCGATATGACCGTTGTTTCCGCCATTGCCGATGCTTCCGAGGCCTTGGACGTTGTGCTCAAGGAGCGCCCGGACATGATACTGATGGACGTATGCACCGAGCATGATTCCAACGGCATCGTGGCGGCGGCGCGCATTAAAGAACAACTGCCCGAGTGCCGCGTCATTATCATGACGGGTATGCCCGAAATCACCTTTGTGGACCAGGCGCGCGAGGCGGGCGTCGACAGCTTTGTGTACAAGAACGTCGGTATCGACGAGCTATTCGCCGTGATGCGCTCCACGCTGGCGGGTTACTGCACGTTTCCCAAGCCGCCCGAGAGCATCTTCTCGGGCACGGCGGCCCTCGACGATGTCGAGCTGTCGATCTTGCGCCTTGCCTGCGAGGGTAAGAGCCGCCGCGAGATCGCGGCCGAGCTGTTTATGAGCGAGGGCACCATCAAACGCCGCATCTCGGAGATTCTCAATAAGACCGGCTACGACAACATCATGCGCTTGGCCGTGCGCGCAGTAACGGAGGGCAGCATCGTTCCCAACATGGAGCGCTAGCGCTCGTTACGCATCGGCATAAAGCGGCGGGGCCGCAGGA
>CABSKX010000009.1 GCA_902478365.1 uncultured Collinsella sp.
CGGCGACACCTCGGGTGCGGCCATCGTGGCAACCGTCCTTGCGGGAACAGCCGCTATCGCCGCAGGCACCATGGCGAGCCGTAAGCGTTCTTAGACGCCTCTGCGCACATGGCAGCTCCCGCGAAGGCCCCGAGCTCCAGCACCGTTTAACAACGCCACCGCCGAGCTCCCCTCCGGCGGTGGCGTTTTCCATATGCGTCCGCAGGGGATGCACGAGATTGTCTTTGGTCTAGCCCAACCGGCATACGCTGGCGTGCGACAATTGGGGCTGCCGATATCACAACACTGAGAGAAGCCCGTCATGGAAGCGCATCAAAAGCAGATAACCGTTTATTCGAATCATACGGAAAGCGCGCCTGTCATCTACCTTCCTGTGGTCGTGGGCGACGGCAGCGAGGTTTATAAGTGTTGCCGAGAGCTCGACTGTCCGCCATTCGCCCTCGTCACCATTGGCGGGCTCGATTGGAATCGCGAGCTGAGCCCCTGGGCATGCGACGGGACCGTACGCGATGCCGAGCCTTTCGGCGGCCAAGCTGCCGATTTTCTTGATGAGCTGCTGAATCAGATAATCCCCCAGGTCGAGTCGTCGCTTCCTCAGCCGCCCACCTGGCGCGGCATTGCTGGTTACTCGCTCGCGGGCCTCTTCGCACTCTGGTCCCTCTGGCAAACCGACGCCTTTGGCCGCGCGGCGAGCGCATCGGGGTCGCTGTGGTTTCCCGACTTTGTCGACCGTGCCAACACGACCCCTTTTGCCGGCAGCCCGCAAGCCGTCTATCTGTCACTCGGCAAAAAAGAAACCAAGACGCCCAACCGCATGATGAGACACGTACTCGACGACACGCGCGCAATGGAAGAGCTACTCATCGAGCGCGGCATCCCAACAACGATGGAACTCAACCCCGGCAACCACTTTGCCCAAACCGATCTGCGCATGGCCCGCGGCATACGCTGGATCCTTGCGCACTAAAAAGCCGGCCATGCGCATCGGACGCATGACCGGCTTATTTAACTGACTTGGGCACAACCGCTATTCGGCAGTCTCCTCGAGTTCCGAGACATCGAACTCAAAATCATTGCCGGGCAGAATTGCGTTGAGCACGATGCCAACCAGTGAGCCCACGGCAATGCCGGACAGCGAAATGGTCACGCCGCCCAGCTCCAACACGATGGCGCCGGCGGTGCTGTACGCGATGCCGAGCGAAAGCACGAGCACCAGCGCGGCAACCAGCACGTTGCGGTTGTTCTGGAAATCGACCTGGTTCTCGATGAGGTTGCGGACGCCCACAGCACTGATCATGCCGTAGAGCACGAGCGACACACCGCCGATCACACACGCCGGCATGGCCGCAATGACAGCCGCGAACTTGGGGCAGAACGAAAGCACGGTGGCGCAACACGCGGCAATTCGAATTACGCGCGGGTCGAACACGCGCGTCAGGGCGAGCACACCGGTGTTCTCACCATACGTAGTGTTGGCCGGAGCGCCAAAGAGCGAAGCCAGAATCGTGGCAAGGCCGTCGCCGAGCAGCGTGCGATGCAGACCGGGATCGGCAATGTAGTTGCGCTCGCAAGTCGAACCGATAGCAGAGATATCGCCGATATGCTCGATCATGGTCGCGAAGGCCAGCGGCATGATGGTGATGATGGCCGTCGTGGCAAGACCGCTATCGAACTGCGGCCCAAAGAGTGCAAACACGGTGTTGTCCCACACGATGGGCAGACCGACCCACGGAGCGGCGGCAACGCCCGAGAAATCAACCTCGCCGAGCGCAGCCGCAACGGCATAGCTCACCACAACGCCCAGCAAAATCGGCACGATCTTGACCATGCCACGGCCCCAGATGTTGCAGATGACGATAACGGCAACGCCAATGACAGCCACAAGCCAGTTGGTCTGGCAGTTAGCAATAGCGGAACTTGCCAGGATCAAGCCGATGGAAATGACGATGGGGCCAGTCACCACCGGCGGAAAGAAACGCATGACACGCTTGGCGCCAAACGCGCGGAAGAGCGCCGCCAGCACCGGATAGAGCAGACCGGCACAAGCTACGCCCAGGCAGGCGTAGGGCAAAAGCTCGGTCTCGCCGTTGGGCGCGATTGCGGCATAACCGGCAATAAAGGCAAACGATGAGCCCAAAAATGCCGGCACCTTACCGCGCGACAGGAAGTGGAACAGCAGCGTGCCCAAGCCGGCAAACAAAAGCGTTGCCGATACCGAGAGGCCGGTGAGCACGGGCACCAGCACGGTGGCGCCAAACATGGCAAACAGGTGCTGTAGGCCGAGCAGGAACATGCGCGGGCGGCCGAGCGACGATGCGTCGTAGATGGCATCGCTGACGGCGGGCGTCGAGGACTGGGACATGGATGTCCTTTCGAATGGAAGGGCGATCAGGCATATCGGATAACCTGCCCGAACGATACGATCCGAACCATTGTACGCGATACACTATGCCTCGCACGCGCCGCCACCTGCAAACACTAGCGCTATTTCCAAACGCGCTCGGCAATGCGCTTGACCAGCGCGATCTTTGCCCATTGCTCATCCTCGGTCAGCTTGTTGCCAATCTCGCAGCTGGCAAAGCCGCACTGAGGCGACAGATACAGGTTCTCGAGCGGCACGTACTTTGCGGCTTCACGGATGCGCTCGACGATAACATCCTCGTTCTCGAGCTCTGCCGCCTTGGTGGTTACCAAGCCCAGCACGACCTTCTTGCCCGGGGCAACGTACTTGAGCGGCTCAAAACCGCCGGCGCGCGGCGTATCGAACTCCAGGTAAAATGCATCGACATCCTCGTTTGCGAACAGGTACGGCGCGATGGGGTCATAGCCGCCCTCGAAGGCATAGGTGGAGTGGTAGTTGCCGCGGCACACATGCGTGTTGATGACCAGATCGTCGGGCTTGTCCGCGATGGCGGCATTGTTGAGCGCCACGCCCAGCTCGCTTACCTTTTGCAGGTCGACCGGGCTCATGCCGGTTTTGGCGACAAAATCGGTGTCGCAGTAGATGCCCCAGGTGCAGTCATCAAACTGGATGTTGCGGCAGCCTGCTGCGTACAGGTCGGCGATCACCGTGCGATAAGCGGCTGCGATGGCGTCGGCAAGTTCCTCATCGGTCTTATAGACAGCGCGCAGGCTCTCCTGCTGGCCGTCGCAGCGGTCGAGCGTGACTTCGGAGAACGTCTGGATCGGCGCCGGAATGGTTTGCCGCGCGACCTGGCCCTCCCCCTCGAGCGCCTTGACAAATTTAAAGTGCTCGACGAACGGATGGTTCTCGCCGCTAATGGGGCCGGTTACCACGGCGGTGTCGGCTGTGGTCTCCTCGTCGTGGAACATATAACCCGTACGCGAGGCACGGCGTTCAATGCCGTTAAGGCCCCACATAAAATCGAGGTGCCAGTAGCTGCGGCGAAACTCACCATCGGTGATGACCTGCAGGCCGGCGGCCTTCTGCTTTGCCACCAAATCGCGAATGGCATCGTCCTCGACGGCCTTAAGGCCGGAAGCGTCGAGTTTACCCGCGACATAGGCGGCACGGGCGTCCTTTACAGCCTGCGGACGAAGAAAGCTGCCGACAATATCGGCGCGAAACGGCGCGTTCGGTTGAATCGAAGTGCTCATAGATATCTCCCTTTGCATTGGTTGCTTTACTGGGACAGAGTATGAGCGCTCATATGACCATCGTAAAATATACGTTTATAACAGTTTGATATAGATGCTTCCTATATCAGTCTGGACTGTCATAAAGAGACTTGAACCGTGCGGAGCACAGCAGCCTAGATATGCTGACGAATCGCGTCGATATAGGCCCGACCGTAGCGCGTGAGCGTCGTGTTCTTGCGCGTGATGATGCCAATCTCCATGTACTCGTCCACGTCGAGCGGAATCGAGATAATGCCGGGGCCGTTGAGCTCGTGGCTGATCACGCCCGAGCATACCGTGTAGCCGTTGAGGCCCATGGCCAGGTTGAACAGTGTCGCACGGTCACGCACGCGGATATTCTTGCGGCGCTCAAAGGTCGAGGTCAGTTCCTCGGAATAGTAGAACGAGTTATAACTGCCCTGCTCATAGGACAAGAACGGGTAGTCTTCCAAGTCCTCGAGCGTCACGCTGGCGCAGTCCGCCAGTGGATGGTCGGCGCATACAAAGACATGCGGCGCGGCGCAGAAGAGTCCCTCGAATACGAGCTCGTTGGCGGCGAGCATGCGCTCGATAACCTCGCGGTTATGCTCGGATAAGTACAGGATGCCCAGTTCGCTTTTCATATGCGCGACGTCCTCGATAATCTCGTGAGTCTGCTCCTCGCGCAGGGTGAAGTCGTAGCGCGCGGCATCGAACTCGCGGATCACGTCAACAAACGCGTTAACGGCAAAGGAATAATGCTGGCAGCTCACACTAAAGTGCGGCACCTGCTCGGACGCGCCCTTGTACTTGCCTTCGAGCAGATCGGCCTGGTCGAGCACCTGGCGCGCGTAGCCCAAGAAGGTCTCGCCCTCCTCGGACACAATGACACCCTTGTTGGTGCGCTCAAAGATATGCACACCCATCTCGTTTTCGAGATCGCGGATCGATGCGGTAATCGAAGGCTGCGACACAAAGAGCCGGCGCGAGGCCTCGGTAATGCTGCCGCATTCGGCAACTTTGACGACATATCTGAGCTGCTGAAGCTTCATAGCTTTCTCCCTAGACGTTCGTGACGTCGAAACCCGTCGCATCCATCTGACGCATAAACGGCGGTATCTCCCCCGTCGCGGCGCAGGCGGCAATCTGATGCAGAGCCCCGGCAACCGCATCGTCTGCCGCAGCGCCGATATGCCAGCGCGCGGCAGCCGTGACAGCCTCGTTGGCATTGGCGACTGCAACGGAGTTGGGAACGGCACCGATCATGGGCAGGTCGTTATCGGAATCGCCAAATACGACCACCTCGTCGGGCGTCAGGCCCAAAGCGCGCGCCAGCTCCAGCGCAGCGCAGCCCTTGTCCCAACCTGCCGGAAGAATGTCGAACAGGCGCACTCGGTTGTTGGGAAACACAAGCGAGAGCTCCGGCACCTCAGCGGCAACGCGCTCGCGTAGCTCCGCGAGCTCCTCACGCGAACGGGCACTCCAGATATTCGCCTTGAACACCGGCGCGTCGTCGACGACGGGACGGCACGGAGCCTCTTCGCCTTTGAGCCATGCGTTGCCGCCCGACCCCATGGCGCGACGAACGCGCTCGGGGTCACTCGTCACGCAATAGGCATCGTTGCCCCAAAAGTCATCGCCCAGGCTATAGACTTTTAGAAATGTATCGTTGGTCTCTTGCTCCAAATAGTCGGCCAAACGTGTCAGAGCATCGTTGTCGATTGCGCGCGAGGCGACTACTTCGCCGTCGACAAACATCACCTGGCCGTTACAGAACGCCCCGGTCGAGAAGCACTCGGAACGATTTTTGAACATCCAGCCCATCGCGGACGGCTGGCGACCCGAAACCGGGCCAAAGTGCAGACCTGCCGCCTGCATGGCATGAATGCCCTCGATGGCGTAGTCGCTGGCGCCGTCATGCCCAGCTGGAATCAGCGTATCGTCCATATCGGTCAGCACAAGTTTGATCATGAGGTCCCCATTCGTATCGGTCCTACCTATTGTAACGACCTGCCAAAATAAACCTGTCCCTATTTGGCAGGTGCGTTAGTATAGGGAACAACAGATTCGATGCGGGAGTGCCGGCGGTGCAAACCACAAGGCTGAGAGGGCATGGGGCCCAATCCTTTGAACCTGTCAGTTAATGCTGGCGTAGGGAGCATGCCGCCTTTACAGGGGCGCTGTCTATGCACAGCGCCCCTTTTCTATGCCAAGGAGGCATGTGCAGTGATTGATTCGGAACAGCTTAAGCAACATATGGTCAAGGCCGTGGATGAGATTCGCGCCACCAATCCGATGGCCGGCTCCATCACCAACACGGTGACGATCGACTTTGTCGCCAACGCGCAGCTCGCCGTGGGCGGTTCGGCCGCCATGGTCTATCTGCCCGACGAGGGCGAGGCGCTCGTTGCCGGCGGCGGCGCCATCTATCTCAACATGGGCACGCTCTTCCCCATCTACGAGCAGACGATTCCCCGCGCGGCCAAGGCGGCACACGACGCCGGCAAGCCCTGGGTGCTCGATCCGGTGGGCCTGGGCATCGGCAGCCTGCGCACCCAGCTGGTAAACGAGCTCAAGCAGTACAAGCCCGCCATCGTACGCGGCAACGCCTCCGAGATCATCGCGCTCGCCGGCCTGTGGGGTCTTGAGGGCGAGGCGGCTGATCTGAGCCGCGTGCGCGGTGTCGATACCACCGACACGGTCGACGCCGCCCGCGATGCTGCCGTGGCGCTCGCTCGCTACACCGGCGGCGCCGTAGTGGTCTCGGGCGAAGTCGACCTAATCACCGACGGCACGACCGTGGCCAAGTCCCACGGCGGCAGCCCGCTCATGTCCAAGATCACCGGCTGCGGCTGCTCGCAGGGCGGCGTGCTGGCCGTGTACGCCTGCGCTGCCGATCCGTTTACGGCAGCCGTCTGCGGCACCGCCGTCTACAACGTTGCCGGCACGCGCGCCGCCGCTGTCGCCGATGCCCCGGCAAGCTTTAAGGTCGCCTTTATCGACGAGCTCTACCGCGCAACCGCCCAGGACATTGCCGATAACCAACTCGAGCTCGAGGAGGCATAGGCCATGTCCGAGCCCACAACCAATGCCGGCATGAACACGCTCGTCGCCGTGGCCATCGCCCCGTGCGGCACCGGCGATGAGCTCTCCGCCGAGGTCGCCGAGGTCGTGCGCGTCATACGCGAGAGCGGCCTTCCCAACCGCACCACCTCGATGTTTACCGAGATCGAAGGCGACTGGGACGAGGTCATGCAGGTCGTGCGCGACGCGACCTTTGTTCTGGCAAACAAGGGCATCCGCACCGAAGTCGTGCTCAAAGCCGATATTCGTCCCGGATTTACCGACACCATGACCGGCAAGCTCGAGCGCATGGAAGCACAGATCAAGAAGCAGGAGGAAGCACGATGAGCATCCGCGACAACCTTGATATCTCGGCCTATCTAGTACTCGGCCCCGAAAACACGCTGGGACGCCCCGTGGGCGATGTGGTGGCCCAGGCGCTCGACGCAGGCTTTACCTGCATCCAGGTGCGCTCCAAGGTGGCAAGCGCCCGCGAGATCATCGCACTGACCGGCGACGCCGCGCAGGCAATCGCACAGGCTGGCAAGACCGGTCAGGTCGCCCTGTTAATCGACGACCGCCTGGACTGCGTACTCGCCGCGCGCGAGCAGGGTATTGCTGTCGATGGCGTGCATGTAGGCCAGAGCGATATTCCCGTCGAGGTCTGCCGCAAACTTTTGGGCCCCGATGCCATCGTGGGCCTTTCGGCCCGTTGCGAGGAGATGCTCGAGTACGTCAAGACCGCCGACATGAGCCTGGTCGACTACCTGGGCATCGGCCCGCTCCACGAGACCGAGACCAAGCGCGACTGCGGACGCGCAGCCGATGGCTCCATCATCACCAAGAGCTTTGAGGATCTGGCCGCACTCCACGCGGCAAGCCCCGTGCCCATCGTAGTGGGCGGCGGCGTCAAGACGGCCGACCTGCCGCAGCTCAAGGCCACCGGCGTCGATGGCTTCTTTGTGGTAAGCGCCGTCTGCAGTGCCGACGACCCCTACGCCGCCGCCAAGGAGCTTGTCGAAACCTGGCAGCAGGCATAGGCTCAGGCCGAGCAGTTGCTCCGCAGCCTCATATCTTCAATAACGGAAAGCGCATCCCAGTTTGGACGTCCATTCTGGGATGCGCTTTCCATATAGAGGCTCAACGGGAAACTGCGTCCCAGTCTGAACGCATATTCCGGGACGTACTTTCCGAAACCCCACCGTTTGGGAAACTGCAACCCGTTCTGAGCGCAAAACCTGGGATGCGCTTTCCGCATGCGACCCTTACCCCGCCAGATATGCTTCCAACGCCGGCAAAGTCGCCTCCGCATCGCGGCGACCGACCTGGTAGATGCGCTCGAGCTCATCCGGTTCGCGGCATAGCGACGGCACCTTCACCGATTCGCTCGGACGCACCACAAAGATATCGCCGGCGGCCTCACGACGTGCCAGGTCATCGAGCGTGGTATTGTAAACCTCATGCCGGTGCTCAAGCGCTGCGACAAACTCCGGGTAGTGACGGAACACGCGACGCAGCATGGGCATCACGCTGTTGGGCTGCTTCACAAAGCCCGCCGGCTGCGTGAGTACCACGATATTGCGGTCATACCCCTGTGAAAACAACCAAGCGCTGGGAATGGAATCGGCCACGCCACCATCAAGATACTTATGTCCGTCAATAGCAACGGGACGCGTCGCCACAGGAATAGCCGACGACGCCCGGATCCACTCGATATCGCGCTCATCGCCATAAGGCAGGTCGTGGTAGACGGCCTTGCCCGTCTCGATATCGGTACACACGCACGTAAACCGCATGGGGCAGGCGCGATATGTCTCCAGGTCGATGGGATCGCGCTCGATGGGCACCTCGTGATAGGCAAAATCGGCATTGAACATATCGCCAGTTCGCAGCCAGCTGGTCACGCTTGCATAGCGCTTGTCGGCACAATAGGCCTTGTTGTAGCGAATGGCACGGCCGATCTGGCGCGATTTAAAGTTGTATCCAAACGCCGCGCCCGCCGAGACACCCACCATATGGTCGCAAGTTAAGCCGTGCTCCATCCAAACGTCGAGCACGCCCGCCGTATACAAACCGCGGTAGCCGCCTCCCTCGAGTGCCAGCCCCACCGTGTGCGTCGTATTTGGCTGTGTCATGCGACCATCTCCGTTCCTGCGTTTAAAACCGGGACAAGTATACCCGTCAACATATACCGCCCCAGTCGCATTTTTCATGCGCACCCAGGCGTTGCGGTTTGGCGAATAATAGCCGCCCGTAGCATGTACACCCATATATAATTCTGCACTGTTGTTTATACTACTCAGCAGTTATCAACAGCGAACATTAGCCGGTAAATTAACCCAACAACGCAGCAAGGCGGGGGCCTGGATACACGCAAAGCGCCGAACAACAACGCGTGTGCACAACGAGCTCGCCCGACGCAATTCGCCCGACCTCAGAAAGCCGCTTACGACATGGATACTGTCAGCAATTACACCGAAACGCTCGAAAAGACCGTCCGCGACCTTCTCAAGCGTCAGGAGGATCTGATCAGGACTGCCTTTACCGACCAGCTTACCGGGCTTGGTAACCGTGGCGGGTTTGCCCGTTCCCTCAAGGAGCTCTGGGAGCAGGACACCCCCGTTACCATGGCGTTCATCGATATCGACAATCTCAAGCACTGCAACGACGTCTTTGGCCATGACGAGGGCAACCGCTATATCTTGCAGGTAAGCCTCTATCTTAAGCTATATATGAAAGTGGACGAGGCGGCGTTTCGCATAGGCGGCGACGAGTTTGCCATCCTATCTACGATTGCGACCGAGGACGACCTCGCCGAACGTCTGGAACACTGCCGAACGATCCTGCTCAAAAACAACGATTCCGAGATGCCCCACTCGTTTAGCTACGGAGTGTCACATGCCGACCCCGCCCTGGGCGAAGCCCCCAATCGCATGACGCTCGATGCCGACCATCGTATGTACGACTACAAGCTACGTCATGCCGTGCACCTCGATCGACGCAATATCACGCAAGTCCACGCCGACGACTTCGAAATAAGCGACCGCGTTTTCGACGCCTTTTCGATGCTCAACGAAGGTCGTTATTTCTTTATCGAGAACTTGGACAAACATCGCACCCTTTGGTCACAAGGTGCCTTGCGCGACCTCGGTCTTCCTTCGGAGCATATAGACAACTGCCGCGATTACTGGAAAACGCGCGTCCATCCCGATGACCTTGAGGCTTTTACCGACGACATCGACCAAGTCTATAACGGCTCCAAACACCATCGAGTCATGCAGTATCGTGTACGCAACGCCACAGGCGACTACGTGCTCTGCCGTGCTCGCGGTTTTCGCATCGATGGGGGCGAAAACGAGCCCTCGCTCTATGTCGGCGAGCTCGTCAATCATTCCCTTGCCGAGACTGTCGACGCTGCCACGGGGCTTGGAACGCAACGCATGCTGGTCAACGCTATCGATGCCTGTCGCCGTGACCACTGCAAAACAGGACTCATCGCCGTGCGCGTTCGCGGCACGACGAAACTCAACGAGCTCTATGGAGCCGAGGCGGTCGACAGCGTGCTTGCCGAATACGCAGGCCGTATGCTGTCGATCACCCGCGGCAGGAGCAGAGTCTTCCGTTCACGAAGTGTCCAGTTCGTCGTACTCAGCAACGATTTGGACCACGGGGCATTTGAACTCCTGACCCACCGTCTAAAAGAGACCATTTTTGCCCCCGTTCAGATCGCGGGCGACACCATCACTCCCGTTTGTATTGTCGCCCCGGTCTTTTACGAGCGCCTGGATTACCAAACATCTGCTGTCTTGTGCGAACTTGACCGTCGTCTTCGCACAGCTGGCGGGCTTGTCCCCAACGACAGTCTCCCTATACCCGAGGTCGAACGCAAAAGCGCAATCGCCGAACGCATCGATATGCTCACCGGTCCCTATCGACCCAGCGAGTTTATGCGGCGTGCCAACGCTTTTCTCGAGGCAAGGCGCGACGGCGCCTGGTGCATCGCCACGGTCGACATGGGCCACATGCGCCTGTTTAACGAATGGTATGGACAGGCCGAAGGCGACCGCCTGCTTGCCGATGTGGGCACGGTCCTCAAGGACATCGAGAATGCCGGCATGGGCGTCGCAGGGTACTGGGGCCAAGATGACTTTTGCGTACTCATCCCCTTTAAGCACATCACCGTCCATCAAATCTACAACCGCGTTCGCGAGGCAGTAGCCAGGCATGATGGCGGCGTAGGTTTTTGGCCGTCCATGGGCGTTTACCCCATCGATTCCAATGAGGAGATCACCATCGATGCGCAGGCAAAGGCCATGTTTACCAATCGGCGCGCAAAAAACGACTTTAAGGAGCGCATTGCCATTTTTTGCCCCGAGGAGTACAAGCGCGAAATCGTGTTCAACCGCACGCTGGCCGAATTCCAGTACGCGCTGTCAAATGGTCGCATCACGTACTATCTTCAGCCCCAGGTCGATATGGAAACCGGCGAGATTATTGGCGCCGAAGCACTCACCCGCTGGATTGACAAGGACGGGTCTCTCATTTCGCCCGCAACGTTTATCCCCGCACTCGAGGAAAGCGGCTTTGTAGTGACGCTCGACAAATATGTTTGGCAGGGCGTCGCCATGTGGCTCCGCGAGCGCCTCAATCGAGGACTTCGCGTGGTTCCGATTTCCCTCAATGTGTCGCGCGTAGACATTCTTGCCTGCGATGTCGCCGAGCATATGGGGTCGCTCGCCGCCCAGTACAACCTGCCGCCCGAACTCATGCACATCGAGATCACCGAGACCGCCTATACCGGAGAGTCCGAGGCCGTGGATAAGCTGACCGCGGATCTGCACACCCGTGGCTTCTCGACCTACATGGACGATTTTGGCACCGGCCAGTCCACGCTCGCGATGCTCAAGAACGTCAACGTCGACGTCATCAAGCTCGACCGCACCTTTGTGCCCACCGACCGCGATCAAGGCCGCAGCGCGCAGATCGTGTCATCGATGCTCGAGATGGCGCAGTCGCTCCATCTGCCCGTCGTGGTTGAAGGCGTCGAGACAAATGAGCAGGCGGACATGCTACGACAAATGGGCGCCCGCTACGCTCAGGGCTTCCTCTACTACCGCCCCATGCCGGCGAAGGATTTTGAGGCATTGCTCGATGGTGGCAATAACAACTGATACGCTCGCGCGCAAAACGCCACCGCCGAAGGGGGAATTTGCCTCCATTAGCTAACTTATATCCCCAATTCAAACCGAATTGGGGATATGATACAAACCGTTGTTCCGCCCAAGGAGGTTATCCATCATGAACGAGTTGTACCGCATGGGCGAGCAATCGATTATTGTCTATCTTCAGCGACTTGCGAATGGCGTCTCGACCGCCGAACTCGATGTTGCCGCGCTGCCCGCTGGGCTACGCGCCGTTGGTGAGCAGCTGCAAAAGACGCATGCCATCCTGCAACAAGAGCACCGGCTACTTGAGCGCAACGCCTATATCGACCCGCTCACCAACTTGGGCAACCGCAACGGATTCGACCGTCACGTCGAGCAGCTCTGGCGCAAAGGCGACCCCTTCACCTGCGCCTATATTGACATCGACCATCTCAAGCATTGCAATGATAGGTTTGGCCACGCCGAAGGCAATCGCTATATTCTGAGCATCTGCCGCACGCTCTCCGAAACCATGGAGCACGATGAGATGCTGTTCCGTATCGGTGGAGACGAGTTTGTGCTCATCTCGCTCTCCGCAAACGAGACCGAACTCGAGCAGCGCTTGGAGCAGATACGCGCCGGGCTGGTCGAGGCGAGCTCAAGTGGCAAGGCACCCATGATCGCCAGCTTTAGCTTTGGCTGCTCGCGCGTCGATCCACTTGCTGGCGACACGCGTCGCCAGATGACGATGGATGCCGATCGCAAGATGTATCGCTATAAGCTTATGCATCGTGTGCAGCAACCGAAAGACGATGACGCCCCGCAACGCCCAATCGTCGATCAGCTTCCCTGCAACGACCGCGTATTCCAAGCGATCTCTATGAGCTCCGAGACGCGCTATCCGTTTATCCTCAATCTCGATACGGGCGAATCGCAATGGTCGGTCAACGCCGTGCGCGATTTTGACCTGCCTTCCCAGCACCCTTTTAACTCGGTCGATATGTGGCTTGCCCGCGTTCATCCCGAGGACCGCGACAACGTACGCGCCGAGCTCGACATGGTGATACACGGCACATGGCACTTCCACTACATGCAGTATCGCGTAATGGATGCCACCGGAGCGTACGCGCTTTGCGACTGCACGGGCTACCGCTTGGACGGCACCGATACCGAGCCTAACATGTACGTGGGCATTATCATCAACCGAAGCTTGGCAGATACGACCGACTCGGTAACGGGCCTGGACGATGTCCACGCGCTGGTCAACGCTATTGGAGAGATGCGCCGCGTGGCGCGCGAGGCAGGCTTTATTGCCATTAAGGTCGACGATATCGCCGAGCTCAATGCCCGCTTTGGATTCGATGCAGGCGACCGCGTGCTCGCCGAAAGCGCCGCCTGCCTCATGGATTGTTCGCGCGGCAAGGGTCGCCTGTTCCGCTCGACGGGGCCGACATTCGTGGCGCTTTTCGACGACTTTGATCCCGAAGAGACCGACTCGATCGCAGACGAAATCGAGCGGTTCCTGGGTTCCCCCGTGCTCATCGGCTCGCTTGAATATCAGCCACCCATTCGTGTAGCGACGCTTCATCTGGACGCTGTCGATCGACAACCCGTTTCCATTTTGAACGAGCTCAAAGCGTTGCTCGGGAAAGCCGTGCAGGTGCCAGGTACCAAACTGGATTAGCACCGCGCCCGCGCCGCCTCCCCCATCGTGCGATAATCCTCTGCAGAAGTCACCAAAAGCAGAGGGAGTTTGTGATGAAGGTTCTTTTGGTCAATGGCAGCCCCAAGGCAAACGGTAACACCGCCCGTGCACTCGCCGAGGTCGCCGAGCAGCTCAATGCAGAAGGCATTGATACCGAGGTGTTTCAACTGGGCGCCAAGCCCATTCGCGATTGCATCGGTTGCGGCCAGTGCGGCAAGCTTGGCGGTCGCTGTACCTTTGACGATGACGTGGTGAACGAGCTGATTGCTGCCGCCGAGCAGGCAGACGGCTTTATCTTTGGCTCGCCCGTCTACTATGCGCACCCCAGCGGCCGCATCCTCTCGGCCCTCGATCGCGCCTTCTATGCCGGCGGGCATGCCTTTGAGCACAAACCCGGCGCCGCGGTCGCCGTCGCCCGTCGCGGAGGCACGTCGACCACCTTCGATGTGCTCAATAAGTACTTCACCATCAACCAGATGCCCGTGGTTGCCTCCACGTACTGGAACAACGTGTTTGGTCGCGTGCCCGGCGACGCCAATGGGGACGCCGAGGGCCTTGCCACCATGCGCAACATCGGCAAAAACATGGCCTGGCTCCTTCGCTGTATCGAGGCAGGACAGGCCGCCGGCATCAACGCACCCGAGGCAGATCGAGCAACGACCAACTTCATCAGGTAGAACGGCGGAACAAATACATGAACGTGCAGATTTTTGGCACCAAAAAGTCCTTCGATACCAAGAAGGCGCAGCGCTTTTTTAAGGAGCGCCGCATTAAGGTGCAGTTTATTGACCTTAAGGAAAAGGAGATGAGCAAGGGCGAGCTCACGAGCGTGATGCAGGCGGTCGGCGGCATCGACAAGCTGCTCAATCCCAAAACCAAGGACGAGGAGACGCTCGCGCTCATCCAGCACCTTACCCCCAGTCAGCGCTTCGACAAGCTGCTCGAGAACCAGCAGGTTCTAGCCGAGCCCATCGTGCGCAACGGCAAAAAGGCCACCGTCGGTTATTGCCCCGATGTATGGGGGGCCTGGGAGTAGCTTGTGTTATTTGCCGGCGCGTGGGTATAAGAGCAGGCGTTTGGCATAAGATTCAACTGTAAGCCATGTCTAACAAAGGAGGGCACATGCCCAACAAACCCGTGAAGATCATCATGCTTACCGGATACCTCGGTGCCGGCAAGACCACGCTGCTCAACCACATCCTCGCTAACGACGGCGGCATCCGCGCCGCCGTGATCGTCAACGACATCGGCGAGATCAACGTCGACGCCAGCCTTATCGCCGACGGTGGCCTTTCCGAGACCGACGGCCTCATCCCGCTCACCAACGGCTGCATCTGCTGCACGCTTTCGGACGACCTTGCCAACCAGCTGCAGGGCATCGCCGATTCGGGCAACTTCGACTACATCATCATCGAGGCCTCGGGCATTTGCGAGCCCATCCCCATCGCCTACACCATCTCGAGCTTCTGCGACGAGGCCAAGGTGGGCGGCGAGCCTAAGCTCGCGCTCGACAACATCGTGGCCGTGGTCGACTGCGCCCGCATGTACGACGAGTTCAACGGCGGTCGCGACCTACTGGCCGAGGATATCGACGAGGACGACATCGAGAGCCTGCTCATCCAGCAGATCGAGTTCTGCTCCACGCTCATCCTCAACAAGACCGATACCGTGACGCCCGAGCAGATCGCCGAGCTTAAGGCCATCGTGCGCAGCCTGCAGAAGGACGCTGTGATTGTCGAGGCTCAAAACGGCGAGGTCCCCATGGAGGAGCTGCTCGACACCGACCGCTTCGACTTTATGCGCGCCTACAACTCCGCCGCCTGGATCGAGGCCATGGAGCATCCCGAGGAGCACGACGACCCCGAGGTGCTCGAGTACGACATCGAGACCTTTGTGTACTCGCGCCGCAAGCCGTTTGACCTGCAGAAGTTCACCGATTTTGTTGAGCAGGAGTGGCCCGACGAGGTCATTCGCGTCAAGGGTCCGCTGTGGCAGACCGGCGATCCGGACATGTGCTACATGTTTGAGCAGGCCGGCCACCAGATGCGCCTGATGGAGAACGGCCTGTTTGTCGACTCGGCGCCCGAAGGCGAGAAGCAGAAGATCATCGACGAGAACCCCGAGATCATGCAGATTTGGGACGACGAGACGGGCGACCGTATGACGAGTCTGTGCATCATCGGCCGTCACATGGACAAGGATGCGCTCATCGCTTCCCTCGATGCCTGCCTGACCGACTGGCACCGCGCCTAGGTTTATCCAAGCGGGCATTTTTCTGTCTACGTAACCGCCAAACCACCACGAAGGTTAACTTCGTGGTGGTTTTTCGTTCTGAGCCAAGGAGATTCATGTTCAACATTGTGCTGTATGCGCCCGAGATTCCGGCCAATACGGGCAATATCGGCCGCACCTGCGTGGTCACCGGCGCCCGCCTGCATCTGGTGGAGCCGCTGGGGTTTTCGCTCGACGACAAGACGGTACGTCGCGCCGGTCTGGGCTACTGGCAAAATTTGGACGTGACGACCTATGCCGGCTGGGAGGATTTCCTTGCGCGCAACGATCTCTCCCCCGCCGATGGTCGCCTGCATCTGCTGACCAAAAAGGCACGCCGCACCTATGCGCAAAGCACCTACCGCGATGGTGACTACTTGGTCTTTGGCAGCGAGAGCTCGGGAATTCCCGAGCCACTGCTTGCCGCGGCGCCCGAGCGTTGCGAGCGTATCCCCATGCTGCGCGATTGTGACTCACTCGATAACGCCGAGGCTTGGGAAGCCCACGAGGAATCGCTCGGACATACCGAGGACAGCCACGAGGCCATCCTTCAACAGGACATCTGCGGCAACTTCGTCAACCCGGACGACTACCGCATCAGCGCACTCAACCTCTCCAACAGCGCCGCCATCGTCCTCTACGAGGCCCTGCGCCAGGCAGGCTTTCCGGGAATGTGACAAAGGAACTATCCCTTTGTCACATTCAAGCGCCACGCCGATGGCACACATGCCTAATTGATGCTCTAGATAAAGAGCCCTCACTTTTAATCAGAATTAACTAAAGTAAAATGAAGTTAAACGGCGGTGTGAAAGGAGAGCCTTGTGGAATATCTCGAGAACCCGTTTACCCCCAGTTTTGGCGAGGTTCCTGCCCATCTCGCTGGCAGACAACAGATTATTCGGGATCTGGACCGTGCCTTCTTGAGCCAGCGCAGGCGCCCAGAATTGACCTCGATCTTCTCAGGCGCGCGTGGAACCGGTAAAACCGCTCTCATGTCGTCGCTCGCGACAAGGGCGGAATCCCACGGCTGGATTGCCGTAAAGACGACCGCGCTCCCGGGAATGCTTGAGGAAATCGAGTTCGGGGCGAAACGTGCTGCCGGCCATCTTATCGACCCGTCTAAGAACTTCGAAGTCACCGGCCTCGGAATTGCACCGCTCGGCAGCATCGAGGTCAATCGCGTTCACGATGCCTCAACCTGGCGTTATCGCATGAGCGACATCATCGACCAGCTCAACGAGGCAGGCACCGGTCTGCTCGTCACGGTTGACGAGGTGGACCCGACACTCGACGAAATGATTCAGCTCGCAGCGACGTATCAGCACTTTGTGACCGATGGGAAACGCGTCGCCCTGCTCATGGCGGGACTTCCCAACAACGTCTCGACGTTGCTGAACCACAAGACGGTCTCGTTCCTTCGCCGCGCCCAACAATATCATCTGGGTCGCATTGCCGACTATGACGTACGCGAGGCCTTGATTCGCACAATCCAGGAAAACGATCGCCTGGCAGATGCTGAGGGAATCGATAGAGCCGTTCGCTCGATCTCTGGTTTTCCCTTCCTATTGCAACTCGTAGGCTACCGTGCCTGGGATCTCACAAGCGATTCGAAGGAAATCTCGTCACGCGACTTTGACCTGGGAATCAAAATCGCGCGCGACGAGATGGACGACCGAATCCTCGCGGCAACCTATCGGGAACTCACTGCAGAGGACAAGCGATTCCTCATCGCCATGCTCGATGACGAGGAAGAGTCCACCACCGCCGACCTTGTCGAGCGCCTTAAGCGTTCGCCGCAGCAGGTCTCCCGCTACCGACGCCGAATGATAAATGCCGGCATCATCGGGGAACGAGGACGAGGGCTCGTCGCATTTGAATTGCCATTCTTCCGCGACTATCTCGCGGCTCAATGCGTGAAATAGGCATCAATGAGGCAAAGGGGCTGTCCCTTTGCCTCATTGTCTATAGGTAGCGGCCGGTGATGCTTGCGGAGCAGGCCACGATGTCGCCCGGCGTACCGGCGCAGACGATTTGCCCGCCCGCGTCGCCACCGCCCGGGCCCATGTCGATCACGTAATCGGCGTTACGGATAAGGTCGAGATCGTGTTCGATCACGATAACCGTGGCGCCCTTGGCAACGAGGCCGTCAAACACACTCAGCAACACCTGAACATCGAGCGGATGCAGGCCAATCGTGGGTTCGTCGAACACGAATACGGCATCATCCTGCACGCGGCCCATCTCGCTCGCGAGCTTAAGGCGCTGTGCCTCGCCGCCCGAAAGCGCCGGCGTGGGCTCACCGAGCGTGAGATAGCCCAAGCCCAAGTCGTGCAAGGTCTGCAAGCGCGCCTGAACCTTCTTGAGCCCCAGTGTGGCGTCGATGGCCTCGTCCACACTCATGTCCATGAGCTGCGGCAACGTAAGGAGACTCCCGTCCTTGCCCTCGCGATGGATATGCGAAGCCGCGTCTGCATAACGTGAGCCGCGACATGCCGGGCAGACGATCTCGACGTCGGGCAAAAACTGCACGTCGAGTGATATCGAGCCCGTGCCATCGCACGTAGGGCAGCGCAAGGCGCCGGTGTTGTAGCTAAAGGCACCCGCCTTGTAGCCGGCTGCCTTGGCCTCGGACGTACGGGCGAAGGCGCGACGCAGCTCGTCATGAATGTCGGCATAAGTCGCCACTGTCGAGCGCACGTTGGCGCCGATAGGCGTAGCGTCAATCAGGTTTGCGCGGGCAATGCCTTCGGCATCGACCCAGCGCACATGTCTTGGCAGGCGCTCGCCAGTTGCCCGAGCCTTGAGCGCCGGGATGAGCGTCTCGAGCACCAACGTCGTCTTGCCCGAACCCGAAACGCCCGTAACCGCAACAAGGCGGCCGCGCGGGATATCAACTTCGAGCGGCTTAACGGTATGGATGGCATCGGTTGCCATGCGGATATGCCCCTGGTCGAACATTTCCTCGTCAGTCCCCTGCGGACGCAGGCGCTTGGACTCTGCGCGCAAAAACGGGGCGATGCGGCTGCCCTGCGATTGTTCGACCTCGTCCACCGTACCTGCAGCGATCACTTTACCGCCGCCCGCTCCGGCAACGGGGCCCATCTCGACCAGATAGTCGGCTTCCGCCAGTACGCGCGTGTCGTGGTCGACAACAACCACGGTGTTGCCGTCATCCACCAGATCGCGCATCACGCCCACCAAGCCGTCGACATTGGCAGGATGCAAGCCGATCGAAGGCTCGTCCAGCACATAAAGCACACCCGTCGATCGGTTGCGCACCACGCGGGCGAGCTGCACACGCTGGCGCTCACCCGTGGAGAGCGTGGCGCCGGCGCGATCGAGCGAAAGGTAATCGAGACCCAGGTCGACCAGACGACGGGCCGCACTCAAAAACGAATCGCAGATATCCGTCGCCATGGGCCGCATCTCGGCCGGCAAGGACGTAGGCACCCCGCGCACCCACTCAATCGCCTCACCCAGCGTCATGGCCGCTGCTTGCGCCAGATTGATACCGCGCACCTGGGGCTGGCGCGCAGCCTCGGAGAGACGCGTGCCGCCGCAATCGCGGCATGCTCCCTCGCGCAAAAAGCGCGCAACGCGTTTTAAGCCCTTATCGTCCTTGACCTTGGCGAGCGCATTCTCGACGGTATAGACGGCGTTGTAATAGGTGAAGTCGAGCGGCGTGGCGCCCTCGCCGTTTTTGGGAACGTAGAGAATGTGCTTCTTAACCGCCGGACCATGAAACACGATGTCGCGCTCTTGAGGCGTGAGTTGGCTAAACGGCACGTCGGTGCGTACGCCCATCTCGCCTGCCACCTGCTTCATCAGATCCCACATGAGCGTGCCCCAGGGAAGGACTGCGCCCTCGTTGATGGTCTTTGACTCATCTGGCACCAGGCTCGCCTCGTCCACCTCGCGCATGACACCGGTGCCGCCACAGGTGGGGCATGCGCCGCCGCTATTGAAAGCCAAATCCTCGGCACTCGGCGCGTAGAACTCGCGGCCGCATGTCGGACACGTGAGCGACAGGCCCGCAGCTACGTTAAGGCTCGGCTCCACACGCGCCCCGCAATGCGGGCACACGTGATGGGCGCAACGGCTAAAGAGCAGACGCAGGCTGTTGTTGAGCTCGGTCATGGTACCAAAGGTCGAGCGCACGCCCGGCACGCTGGGGCGTTGATGCAATGCGAGCGCCGCCGGCACGTGCAGAACCTCGTCCACCTGGGCGTGTTCGGCCTGCGTCAGACGACGGCGGGTATAGGTGCTGAGCGCCTCAAGATAGCGACGCGAGCCCTCGGCATAAAGAACCCCCAGCGCCAGCGAACTCTTGCCCGAGCCCGACACGCCGGCAATGCCCACAAGCCTTCCCAGTGGAATATCGATATCGATGTCTTTGAGGTTGTGCACGCGCGCGCCACGCACCTCGATAGCCTGCGGGCTCATCTTCTGTTC
Source organism: uncultured Collinsella sp. (assembly GCA_902478365.1). Classification (GTDB taxonomy): domain Bacteria; phylum Actinomycetota; class Coriobacteriia; order Coriobacteriales; family Coriobacteriaceae; genus Collinsella. The sequence continues at coordinate 20,254 of CABSKX010000009.1, forward strand.
CGTCACCTTTATCACCCTACTCATGCCATAAAACTCGATCGCGGATGTACTCGCCCAGCATGGGCACGGTAAACCGGACGAGACCGTATCCGGCAGCCCCGATGACGCGCTCGCGAATCAGGCTTGCGCGATATTTACTCGCCCAGCTCTGGGTGCGATCGCAGCGCTCAATGACATCCGCCATGCGCGTCGGTTTGCCCTCGTCAACCGCCATGGCCTCGATAAAGAGGCGCTGTGGACTGCGCAGCCCGTAATACAGGGGCGCGTCGACCGCTTCGTAGAACTCGGAGACGGCATCCGTATGGCCAGCCTCGACATCGCACCTTTCGATGACCTGCGAGCCACGCCGGACGGCAGAGCGCCACATGTAATATCCCACCAGCTGAACCATATAGGGATGCCCCATGCTCTTGCGCGCCGCAAGGTCCGCCGTCCCCGCGTCCACGTAAAGACCAGCGTCCTTGACCGTCTGGATATACGAATCGCGCACCTTGGGCAAGGATATCGCCCCCAACGTACGCTGCTGGGCACGCCGTAAAAACGTTACGCTCGGCTCTTCGAGCAGATCGTCAACCATACTGGGTAAGCCGGCGAACACCAGCGCAAGGCCGCGCTGCTCGCTATCGGGCAAGCCCGTAGCATCCTGGTCTCCGAGCACCTGCTGATAGAGAACGGCAAGAGCCGCCAGTTCCTCGATAGACGCCGATTGCGCCTCGTCAATCGCAAACAGTATGCCCTTGCCTGGACCGAGCTTCTTGAGGCGCTCGTTGACCAGCCCTCGCAACGTTTCGCCCTTTGCCCGCGCCGCCTCGACCGACATCCGGCCAAACGACGGACCGAACTCCATTGACGTCACAACGGGCTTATTCGAGCGAAGCGCGTCGGCCAATCGGTCGCATAAGCCAAGCGAAGCGGAATCGGAGACAACCGCCCATCCGCGCTCATTGGCTAGACGTTGCAGCTCCCGCAGGAGAACCGTCTTGCCGCAGCCGCGATTTCCCGTAATGAGCATGAGCCTACCCGGCGCTCCGGCGCCGTTATCGAGCCCTTCCTCAAAATCCTCGATGACCGACTCGCGACCGATGAGTATCGGAGGCCGCTTGCCAGCCGTGGGCTTAAAGGGATTTGGATTCATGTCGGCCTCCTCAGATTGGCAAACCCTGGTAACAGTTATACCAACTTATACCGAGTTATACCAACAGGATGCGGCAAAGAGACTGACCCTCTATCACCTATGGCCGAAAAACTCGGCGTCCGCCGCTCGCCAGGGGCGAAAGGTGGCGGGATCGACCTTTACATGAGCTGCGGCGGGTACGTCGTACCATTTGACCGTGTAGCCGGTGCCGTGAGAGCAAAAGACCGAGTCGGGCGTGTTGGGCAGATCGGCCTCGGGCTCATAGGCGGCCGTCTCGATTACGCACTCGGCATCATGGCAAGGCGCATAGCCGGCGAACTCCAGGTACAGATGCCCACGACCACTCGTGTAGGCAGCCACCTCCAGCGCGTAATCCTGCACCTCAGATGCCGGCACGCGACCCACAAGCTTCGCCCGGTCTCCCGCCATCGTCGGCGGCTCGTACTCGGCACCCATGCGCGTGGCATCCGAGAGCGCCCGGCCCACGCACTCCCCCGGCACCTCGAGCTCAAAGCGATACCACGGCTCCAACAGCACCGCCGCGCCGGCCTCACGCGCCTGCATGAGCCCCTGGCGAATCGCGCGGTACGTGGCCTGGCGAAAATCGCCGCCCTCGGTGTGTTTGGCATGCGCGCGGCCACCCGTGAGCGTAATGCGCACATCGGTGATGGGCGAGCCGGTCAGCGCACCCAGATGATCGCGCTCCATGGCGTTGGTGAGCGCCAGACGCTGCCAGTTAAGATCGAGCTCGTCGGTCGAGGTCACGGTGCCAAACTGCACGCCCGAGCCCGCCGGCAACGGCTCCAGGCGCAGATGCACCTCGGCATAGTGGCGCAGTGGCTCAAAGTGGCCCACGCCCTCGACCGGCTGCGAAATAGTCTCCTTATAGAGAATGCCGCCAGACTCAAACGCAACCGAAAGGCCAAAACGATCGGCCAACACCCGCTGCACGATCTCGAGTTGCACGGCGCCCATCAACTGCAGGTGAATCTGCTCCAGATGCGTATTCCAGCTTACGCCGAGCATGGGATCTTCGTCCGCCAGCTCAGTCAATGCTTTGAACACCGTATGGACATCATGTTCGCCCGGAAGCACCGTATAGGTAAGGACTGGCGCAATGACGGGCGCATCGCCCGCAGGCTCCGCGCCCAGGGCGTCCCCTGGGCGAACGTGCGCAAGACCCGTCACGGCACAAATACCGCCAGCAGCAACTTCTTGGGCAAGCTCATACTTTTCGCCGTTATAGATGCGTACCTGATCGACCTTCTGTTCCCACGCCTCGGCACCGGAACGTCCGTCAATCATCTGCTTGGCATGCAGCGTGCCGCCGGTCACTTTAACCCATGCCAAGCGCTCGCCGCGATCTCCGCGGCTCACGCGGTAGACGCGCGCGGCAAACTCCGGGCGCCATGCCTGTTCGCGCATCAGCGCACATATGCCATCCAGCAGCTCGTCCACGCCTTGGTCCTTGAGCGCCGAGCCGGCAAAGCAGGGGAAAAGCTTGCGCTCGGCAACCATGCGCGACAGCGTTGCGACAGAAAGCTCGCCCGCTTCAAGAAACTCCTCGAGCGCCGCCTCGTCCAACGCAGCAGCATCCTCCTGAACGGCGCCGCCCGCCAGCAGTTCGTTGGCATCCAGGCAGCCTTCGGAAAGGCGCTGCCCGAGCTGTGCCAGCAAAACACCGCGGCCGGGATTCTCCAAATCGATTTTGTTGATATAGATGAACGTCGGGATGTCATAGCGCGCAAGCAGGCGCCACAGGGTTTCGGTGTGCCCTTGCACGCCGTCGTTGGCGCCCACAACCAAAATCGCGTAGTCCAGCGCGCGCAGCGTGCGCTCCGCCTCGGCAGAAAAATCGACATGCCCCGGCGCATCCACGAGCATGACGTGGGTATCGCCATGATCGAGTACGGCCTGCGACGAGAAGATCGTAATGCCGCGCTCGCGCTCGATCGCGTTAGTGTCCAGATGCGAATCGCCATCGTCCACGCGGCCGCGCTTGCGGATGCGACCCGCGTTGAACAGCATGGCCTCGGCCAACGTGGTCTTGCCGGCATCGACATGCGCCAAGATTCCAACGACCGCTTGCTTCGACATGGCTCTCCTCTTATTACGAGCCCATCGCACGCGGCAACGGGCGTTCACGCTCCACACTGGATGATACAATTTACGAGCCGGCGGGCGAAGCGGGCCCTATCCCCCGACCGAGCTCATCGCCCCGCGTTGCCGCGCGGCGATTTTCGTAGGTTCGCGCCTTGCGAAAGCCGGCTTGCAAAACAGCGCAGCGAACGAAAATGGCCCCACCCGGAGCCATTTTCGTTCGCGCGAATTGTTGATACGCGCCCTCGATCTTATGCCTCGCGCAGCCAGTCAAACGCAACACGCGGCGTGCCGTCCGACACATACACGACGCCGGCACGCTCGAACCCCGCCTTAATACTCGCACCCTGCATAGGCAGGTTATCCTGATGCGTGTCGATACGCAGGTGGTTGGCGCGCTCCTTGGCAAAGGCAAACATCGCAGCCGCGATGCCGTGCGCGGTGCCATCGGACGCCACACGGTGCAGCACGGCGTACGGAGTGTCGCTGCGCCATTGACCGTCCTCAATGACGTCATAGCATTCGTCCGGACCCGGTAAAAAGGCAAACGTCGCCACCACGCGACCGTCGACTTCGCACACATAACTGCCACCAGCGGCAATATCGGCAGCCAGTTGCTCGGCCGAAGGCGTGCCCTCGGGCCACTGCGTGGCGTTGCCATGCGCGCGCATAAAGGCGCGGGCCACGTCATAGATAGCCATGACGGCGGGAATGTCGGTATCGAGGGTTTTTCTGATCATCACGCGGCGACCTCACGTTTATTGGTATCACTTTGATTGAGCAATGATACCAACGTTTTGAGAAGGGCACGAAGCAGATGGGAAGCAAAAAGCGAGCCGCCTGGTCAAAGGCCAAAAGCGAGTTTTTAGGCGCTGCCACCGGCGGCGATATGAGCGACCTGTTTGCACGCGAGGACGAGCGCCGCGACGCCCTGGACGCCGAGCGCGATGAAGCTTGGCGCTACAAGTCGTGCGAGCGCAAAAACCGTTACGACACGCGTGCCGAGGCCGAGGCCGTTATGGCCGACTGCGAAAACCGCGGACGCCGCGGGCTGGCCTGCTACAAATGCGAATACTGCGGCGGCTGGCACCTGACGTCGCACCCTTGGAAATAGGCCCCGCATCGACACGGCACCGATGGAGCGTCAACCATCGTACGCAAGCTACGGGCGCGGCGGCACCAAAACATCGTAGCGAACGGCCTTGCCCGCAAGCTGATAGCTCGGCTTAACGCCGGCAAGCAGTGGCCCCTTCACCGGCCGTTTGATAACGACCTTGCGCGGCCGCACCGCAAGCGCGGCTTCGACCAGCGCCTCCTCATCGGCACACGGCTGCTCCAGATGGTGCAAGAGTTGGAACTTCTTTTTAACCGCCGCGCTCTTGGTGCGCTCGGGAAACATGGGGTCCAGATACACCACGTCGGGAGCCGCGAGCTCGCCCTGCCCGATCAACTCAGCTGCATGGCGAAGGCCGGCAATACTGTCCTCGCCCGCATGTAAGCGCATGCGTGACACGGCAGCCGCAAGCGCCGGATCATCTGCCGCGCGATCCAGGGCATCCTGAAGCAGCGCCGCGATCACGCAATCCTGCTCATACAGATCGACGGTAAAGCCCGCGGCCGCCAGCAGCAGCGAATCCTCGCCAAATCCTGCCGTGGCGTCAATCGCCCATGGGCTCTCGATGCCTTTTGCGCGCGCAGCCTTTACCAGCAGCTCTTGCTGCAGACGGCCCTGCTTGAGCCGCGGAAGCATGCGAGTATAATCGGCACGCAGTTCCATCGTGCCGTCGGTGAGCGTGAGGCCCTCGGACGTCCCGGTCAGCTCAAGCCCCGCGGCCCGAGCAATAGAAAAGGGATCGACGACGCCCATGGGTACTCCTTAACAAGCAAAACGAATACGCGAGCGCCGTTCATGTCGGCACCCAACCGTCCGCTATTGTCCCACATGCGACAGGGCCCACAGCATCCCAATGCAAAGCACCGCCATCAATCCCGTGCACACGGCAGCGATCACAGAATCACCCATGCGCCTTCCCAACGACCGCGGCTCACGCACTTGCCCTGCTCCGTACATCATGGCTCCTCCTTGAGACCAGCTCCTTGTTACGGCCTCATCATCTCAGCGCCGCACATGAGCTGCCATCGATTTGCCTTACAGCTGGCTTTCCTTTTTGAAAGATTGCCCCGCACAGACGAGAAGCGCTTTCTGACACACACGCCGTCACGTTGAACTACAATGTGCTTCACGATATGTGCAGCATATGGGACGCGCCAGACTGGCAGCGCCCGCATTGAAAGGACTACCTATGAGCGCCGCGCGCAAGACACTCAAAATCCTTGCCCTCATCTATTTTGTTTTGGGCATCGCCAACCTCGTCACTGGAATCGCCGGCGTCGCGACCGGCGGCCTCGATTCCACGTACGGGTCGAACGCCATGCTCGCCGCGGTCGTGATTATCGCCAAGGGCCTCGTCGATCTCGCCGCGGGCGTTGCGGGCATCAAGGGTGCCAACAAGCCTTCGCAGGTAGACGGTGCGTTTAAGCTCGGTATTGTTGCCGCGGTCGCCACGCTTGCCAAGGCGGTTCTCACGCTTCCCGCGTTTGGCGGTGACGCCATCAACTATGGCGCCTTTGTCATCGTGGTCTACGACCTGTTCTTTGTTCAGCAGGCACACGCCGTTAAGGCCGAGAACAAGGACCGCCTGTAAGCGCTCGCTTCTCATAACCTCTGCAGCCAAGCAACTAAAAAGGGCCAATCGCGCATCTCCGCGGTCGGCCCTTTACGTTTGCCCAGATAAAACCTACCAAAATAAACCTGTCCCTTTTTGGCAGGTTGTTAGCTGTGGCGGTACTCGGCGATGATGAAGTCGATGTCGGTTTGAAGGGTATCCAAGTTTGCCAGGCGCTCTTTATCGGCAGGGCGCGTGCGGTAGTAGTACGGCGTCATTTGGAACACCGCCTCGATGTCGGCCTGGGTCTGAAGCGTAATATTCGCAGATACCCGCTGCGTTCCGACCAACTCGAGTTCGGTGGTCTTCGGCAGCTTCTCATCGTTAAGGTACGGCGTGTCGTAGAGCACCTCTTTGAGCCCAAAGAGATGACGAGCACCCGGTACCACGGTATAGAGTGAACCCTCTGGCGCCAGCACGCGGGCAAATTCGCGCTCGTTAAAGGGAGCGAAGAGCTCGGTCACCATATCGAAGGCGCCATCAGCCACGGGGATGTCCTTCATGTTGGCCACGAAGTAGGTCGCATCGCCGCGCTTGGCGGCAAGGCGCACCATCTCTTTGCCCAAATCGAACCCGTAAGCGTCCACGCCCGGCACCGCGCCCATGGCACTGGTGTAGTAGCCCTCGCCGCAGCAAATATCGAGCAGCGTCATGGAGCCATTCGTAGACGCGGCGCGCCCAGACGCCTGTTTGCGCACCAGTTCGACCATCGCATCGCACAACGGCGCATAGTAACCGCGGTTCAAAAAGTCACGACGGCTGCGCGCCTGTGACTTGGGATCGCCCATAGAGTCGCCGCTCTTGGACGAGCGCAGTAGGTACAGATAGCCCTCGCGCGCACGGTCAAACCGGTGTCCGCCCGCGCATGCAGCACCGCGCTCGTTATCCGCCAGTGGCTCATGGCAAACGGGACACAACAACATGGCAACTCCTTAGCGCGAACAACACAACGCCCACCATTGTCGCACGCCTTCCCCACCTAGTCATTGGGGACGTTCTTGAAGGACTAGTCGTTTAAGAACGTCCCCAATGACTAGTCGATTAGGAGTATCATCATCTGCGCAAATAAGCACGAAAGAGCATATTAGAGATTGAGAGCGTATGGCTGACACCGTATCTAAGCACATTGACATGACCACCGGCTCGCTGTGGCGCAATATTCCCCTGTTCGCCTTCCCCGTGGCCGCCACGAGCATCTTGGAGCAGCTGTCGAACCTCATCGCCACGGTCATCATCGGTAATTTCTCGGGCGACCAGGGAACCCTCGCCATGGCGGCGGTCGGCTCCAATGTTCCGCTTACCAGTCTTATGCTCAACCTGTTTATTGGCATGTCGCTTGGCTCCAACGTGGTCATCGCCAACGCTATCGGCCGCAACGATCAGAACATGGTCAAACGCGCCGTCCATACCTCGATTTTAATGGCGCTCGTGGGCTTTGTCGTCATCGCGCTGGGCGAGATCTTTGCCGAGCCCATGCTCGCCGCGCTCAACGTTCCTGCCGAAACCATGCCGCTCGCTTCGCTCTACCTGCGCGTCTTTTTGCTCAGCATGCCCTCGATCTTGCTCTACAACTTTGAGGCCGCGATCTTCCGCTCCGTCGGCATCACCCGCATGCCGCTGCAGGCGCTTGCCGTGTCCACCGTCCTCAACATTGGCCTGGATCTCATCTTTGTCCCCATACTCCACTGGGGTGTCGCGGGCGTCGCCATCGCCACCGCCATCGCCTACACCGTCAGCGCCACCACACTCTTTATCCGCCTGCTCAAGACCGACTCCGTCGTCCGCGTCACCCCACGCGACTTGGCTATCGACCCCGTCGCCCTCAAGCGCATCGTCAAGATCGGCCTGCCCGCCGGCATCCAAAGCGCCGTCTTTGCCGTCGCCAACATCATCATCCAGTCTGCCATCAACAGCCTGGGCACCGAGGTCATGGCGGCATCGAGCGCCGCCATGAGCCTGGAGTACGTGTGCTACAACCTGCTCAACAGCTTTAGCCAGGCTTGCACCACCTTTGTGGGACAAAACCACGGTGCCCGCCAGATCGACCGCTGCACCAAAACGCTCAAAGTCTGCCTGGTCGAAGGCGGTATCGTTGCACTCACCACAATTATCGTTATTGTCGGTCTGGGGCGCGAGATCCTATCGCTGTTCAACAGCGACCCCAACATCGTCTCGATCGGCTATATCCGCGTGTGCTCGATCTTCCCGGCGTACGCCTTTAGCATGTTCTACGAAAACATGTCAGGCTACCTGCGCGGCTTTGGCATCTCGCTCACGCCCGCCCTCATCACCATGATCTGCGTCTGCGGCATCCGCTTCTATTGGGTGTTCTGTGTGTTCCCGCACTTCCGCACCTTTGCGAACATCATGATGGTCTACCCCATCAGCCTGGGCACCACGGCATTCTTTATGGTCGTGGCGGTATTGCTCTGCCACCCGGCACGCACCTATCGCGCCACCAAAGCCAAAGCGACAGCCCGCTAAACACCGCACTCAACGCCACGCCAGTCATTAATTGACAATATGCGAGCTCATATAGTCGATAAAGCGCCTCGTGGCGATGGGCATGGTATCCCAGCTGCGCCAGGCGGCCACCACGTCGCGCGAGGGGGCATGCACGATGGGCCGCACGCGAATATCGGCCCGCATGCCCTCCACAGTACGACGGTAGAGCATGCTCACGCCCAGGCCCTCCTCCACCATCGCCATGATGGTGTAGTCATCGGTCACCTCACTCGTCACGTGCGGCGACAGCCCATGCGTTGCGAATGCATCGAGCACCAGACTCTGTTCGCCCTCATCCAGCAGCACAAACGGCTCGGACGCCAGGTCGGCAAGTGTCACCTTTTCCTTTGCCGTCAGCGGATGCTCGGCCGGCAACAATGCTACCAACTCGTCGTGATAGACGACGCGCTTCTCGAGCCCAGCGGTAAATCCGCGTGCCGTAAAACAAAAATCAACCACGCCATCGTGCACCCATTGAGCGTTGCGCGTGTAATCGCCCTGTTTGAGGGTGAAGCGTACGCCCGGGTGCAGCGCACCAAAGTCGCGGATCACACGCGGCAGCACGGTACGACTCACGTTAGTAAACGTCGCGATGCGAATATCGGTCGACGAAAGCCCCAGCAGCTCCTGGCGCTTGCCCTCGAGCTCGACCTCGGCGGTCACAATCTGGCGCAGGTACGGCAGATATTGTTTACCGTCGCGCGTAAGCGAAACGCCCTGCTTACCGCGCTCGATAAGTGTGGTGCCCAGCTCGCGCTCGAGCGCCTTGACGGCCTGGCTCACCGCACTTTGCGTATAGCCCAACTCGTCCGCCGCGGCCTTAAGACTGCCGCGATCGACCACCATACAAACAATCTGATACCGCGATGCCATCGTGCCTCCACATCAATGCAGCCGTAAAACGTTTTGCCAGGGTTTTTCTGTCACATTAGTATTTCTTAATCATACTGAAGATACATTCGCTTTACTACATCCAAATCTGGGAGCAGAATCCTTTGTGCGAAACCGTTCTGTAACAAAAGGAGTCCCATGGATCGCAAAAAAGCAATCGCGCTCTCATTTTCCGTTCCCGTCGCATGGGGCTTTTCGTATCCCCTCATGAAGATCGGCATGGACAGCATGAACGCCACGAGCATCGTCGCGCTGCGCTGTATCATCGCCTTTGCGGCTTGCCTGCTGCTCTTCCACAAGCACGCGTTGCGCATCAACCGTGACCTTATGGTCCGCGCCGCCATCATCGGCGCCATTATGGCAACCGAGCTCACCTGCATGTGCCTGGGCTCCAGCCTCACCTCCGCCTCCACTGCCGGCTTTTTGCAGAGCCTGACGGTCGTGATCGTGCCGTTTGCCAACGCCGCCCTGCTGCGCCGCGCACCCGAACGCAAAGTGCTCGTCGGCACTGCCATCGTCACCTGCGGTATGTTGCTGCTCTCGGGCGCCGACTTCACCAGCCTGAACCCGGGCGCGCTCATCATGTTGTTCTCCGCCTTTGTCTACGCCGGGCACATCATTGTCGCCAAGCGGTTTGTCGAAGAAGTCAATCCGCTTGCTCTGGGCGTTTGGCAGCTGGGCTTTGGCGGCTTGTTCTCGGGCATCGCCGCATTCACCTTTGGCGGCTTCACGCTTCCCAGTACGCCCAGCGAGATCGTGGTCGTCGTTGCGCTCGCACTCATCTGCTCTGCCTACGGCTTTATCACCCAGACGCTCGTGCAGCCCCACGTGCCTGCCGAGACCACCGGCTTCGCCTTCTCGCTCGAGCCAGTCTGCTCCGCCGTCTTCTCGTTCTTCCTGGTCGGCGAGGTCCTGAGCCCCATCGCCTTCTTTGGTGCCGCTCTCATCCTCACCGGCGTCATGGCGGCAACCGTGCAGCTCCCGCGCCTTCGCGCGCATGGACAAGCTCGCATGGCAGGAGCGCCCGAGCGCGTCTCGTAGACCCCGCTCCTTATGCAGCCCCGACATAAAGGCAACCGGTGCGCCTTTACAATAGATGCGAACAGAGCATCTGCCATAAAGGAGCCCCATGGACACCGCAACTCGCGACCGCAACATAACAACTTGGCTGGGCGATGCGCCGCAGCCGGTACGTGACACTACGAACCGGCTGCTCGAGCGCATCGCCCTTTTGCGTGCCGAGCAGACTATCTACCCGGCACAAGACGACATCCTCAATGCCCTCGCCTACACGCCGGCCGACCAGGTCAAGGTTGTCATCTTGGGTCAAGACCCCTATCACGGACCCAACCAGGCCATGGGGCTGTCGTTCTCGGTCCCCGCGACGCAAACCAAGTTGCCGCCGAGCCTGCGCAATATTTACAAGGAACTCAATGCCGATCTGGGCTACCCCATTCCCGCCACAGGAGACCTAACGCCATGGGCACAACAGGGCGTCCTGCTCCTCAACACTACGCTCACCGTGCGCGAGCATGCCGCGAACTCGCACGCCAAGCTGGGCTGGAGCACGCTCACCGACTACGTTATCGAACGCTGCTGCCAGCTGCCCCAGCCGGTCGTCTTTTTGGCATGGGGCCGCTTTGCCCAGCAGATGGTCGAAGGCAAGCTCGCCGCAATCGGCGCGGGCAAGGCAACCGGCAAGTTCTGCCTGGCCTCTACGCACCCCTCGCCGCTTTCGGCCAACCGTGCCACGGCAGAACTCCCCGCTTTTATGGGGTCGCGCCCCTTCTCCGCTGCCAATCGGCTACTCGAACAGCACGGCTCGACCCCCGTCAACTGGACTTGCCTCAGCTAAAAATCGATACATCAAAAACGCGCCCGACGGCTTTCCATCGGGCGCGTTTCCTATTCGGGCCAAATAAATTGTGTGCGGCCGGCCTCGCCGCCATCGATCAGCAGGCTCTGCCCGGTCATAAACCGGTTGGTCACGCCCACAAAGTAGATCCACTCGGCGATCTCTTGGGCGGTGGCCCAGCGTTTAAGCGGCGTGAGCTCCATAATCTGGTTCCACAGGTGCTCGTCTTCCATCACGCAACGGTTGAGCGGCGTGATAACGCCACCCGGGTCCACACTGTTGGCGAGGGCCTGCGGCGCCAGACGGTTTGCAAGGCTCTTGGTGTAGGCGATAACGCCACCCTTGCTGGCGGCATAGGCGGGAAACTCCGATCCCGTATGTCCGCTCGCCGACCCCACATTGACCACGGATTTGATAGCCAGTGTCGGCTTGGCGGCAAGCCCCTCCCCCACAAAGGCGTAGTGCTCGGTCACGTTGATGGTGCCACGCAGGTTGGCAGCAATATCGTCGGCCGAATCCTGCGTACCGGCAACGTTCACGATTACCTGGGGTTCAAGATCGCCTGGAAACGAGTCCGGCTCGCGTACATCAACGATCAGATGGCGGTAGCGCTCGTGTTCGACCGCCGCCGGCAGCAGATCAAAGCCCACGACCTCGTGGCCCTCGTCCAAAAAGCGCTGCACGCACGCGGCTCCGATACCGCCCGAAGCGCCCGTGATCAAAACCCGCATACTTGCTCCTTAGGCGGTTGCGTGGCGCTCGAGGTACTCGGCGCCCACATTCTCACGCTCCCAGCCACGCACGACCTTGTAGCCCACGGGGCTCAAGAAGACCTCGCACAGCAGCTCGGCGACGGCACCCGTCAGCGAGCACATAAGGACCTGCACCCAGGTCCAACCAAAGAACGTGTGGCTCACCACAATGGCAAAGACCAGGTTGTCGATAAACTGGCCAACGCCCGTAGACACATAGGAGCGGAAGGCGAAGCTCGCAAAGTTATTCTTTTTGAGCATACGGCCGAGCGACTGGTTGAGCGTGGAGTTAACCACGGCAGAAACGAGCATTGCCAGCGAAGAGCCCAACACCACGTACCAGGTGCCGCCGATGGTGGCGTTAAGGGCGTTGTTGACCTCGATCATGCCCGTGTCGTAGTAAGCGCCCCACATGCCGGGCGTGAGCGAGCACGCCCAAAAGCACAGGCTGACAGCGAGGTTGACCAGCAGCGCGAGGATAGAGATTTTGATGGACGCCTTGGCGCCAAAACGCTTGCAGATCATGTCCTGGCACAAAAAAGAAACCCAGCTCACCACAAAGCCGCAGTCGAGTGCCAGATACGGCAGGCTGATAAGCTCTTTGTTGGCCAGCAGGTTCATCATGATGACGCTCACGAAAAACAGCGAAACCGTTGCCGCGGGAATGCTCCGCAGCAGGACCTTGTAGTCCTCCATGACCTTCTTGATCATTATGTCCTCCTTTGGTTTTAGGTTTAACGAGCAGGATATCGGACCCGAACTGCTCGGACGCCCCGGTCTTGAGACGACGGTGGGTATGATAGCCGCTCGCGCGGCATAAGGCAAACAAACGGCGCGGCAGCCCCGCAGGGCCACCGCGCCGATGCGTTAAAAGGCCACGTTGCCAAACTCCGACAGGATAAGGTCGGGGTTGTGGTCAGTTGCCCAATCCACGTTCCACGGGCTCGTGAACAGCAGCAGCTTGCCGCCGCGCATGTCCTCGACGCGCAGGGTGTCGCGCGTGAGCGAAAGAGCCGGGATATCGATGGTGTCGGGGTCGTTCTGGATCCAGCGGATGTCCGTATAGGGCAGCGGCTGGCGACGAACCTCAACACGATACTCGGCCTTGAGACGGCGCTCGAGCACCTCAAACTGCAGCACGCCGACCACGCCCACGATGACGCTCTCCATGCCGGCACCCAGCTCGCGGAAGATTTGGATGGCGCCCTCCTGGGCAAGCTCCTCCATACCCTTGACGAACTGCTTGCGCTTGAGCGTGTCGACCTGCGTAATGCGAGCGAACATCTCGGGGGCAAACGTCGGGATCTGTGGATACTGCACGTGGCGCTTGCCGGAGCACACAGTGTCGCCGATGCTAAAGATACCCGGATCGAACAGGCCCACGATATCGCCCGCGTACGCCTCGTCCACGATGGCGCGATCGTCGGCCATCATCGACGTGCCCGTGGCAAGCTTAAGCTTGCGGTTGCCCTGCACGTGGAAGGCATCCATGCCGCGCTCGAACTTACCCGAGCAAATGCGCACAAAGGCGATGCGGTCACGGTGGTTCTTATCCATATTGGCCTGGATCTTAAACACAAAGCCGCTAAAGTCGTCGCGGCAGGGATCGACCGGTTCGCTGGTGAGCGTATCGGTATAGGCGCGCGGCATCGGGGCCAGACGCAGGAACTCCTTGAGGAAGGGCTCCACGCCAAAGTTGGTGAGCGCCGAGCCAAAGAACGCCGGACTCAGCTTGCCGCAGGCCACAGCATCCAAGTCGAGCTCGTCGCCAGCGCCATCGAGCAGCTCGATGTCGTCCATCAGGTTCTTATGGTTCTCCTCGCCGATGAGCTCATCCATGGCAGGGTCGCCCAGCTCGGCCTCGACCTCGGCGACCTTCTTGGTGGCGTTGGCGTGGCCGTCGCCCTCAAAGGCAATGACGCGACGAGTCTGACGGTCGAACACGCCGCGGAAGTTGCGGCCGCTGCCGATCGGCCAGTTCATGGGATACGTATTGATGCCCAGGACGTTCTCGATCTCTTCCATGAGCTCAAACGGATCGCGAGCCTCGTGGTCGAGCTTGTTCACAAAGGTGAAGATGGGAATGTGGCGCAGCGTACAGACCTTAAAGAGCTTTTTGGTCTGGGCCTCGACGCCCTTGGCGCCGTCGATGACCATAACAGCAGCGTCGGCGGCCATAAGGGTACGGTAGGTATCCTCCGAGAAGTCCTGGTGGCCGGGGGTATCGAGGATGTTGACGCAGGCGCCGTTGTAGGTGAACTGCAGCACCGAGGAGGTAACGGAAATACCGCGCTCCTTCTCGATGTCCATCCAGTCCGAGACGGCATGCTTGGCCGAGCTCTTGCCCTTGACCGAGCCGGCAGTCTGGATGCTGCCGGTATAGAGCAGCAGCTTCTCGGTAAGCGTGGTCTTACCGGCGTCCGGGTGGCTGATGATCGCGAATGTGCGGCGCGACGAGATTTCATCCGACAGGCTTGCCATGCGGATCCTTTCTTGCGTTCTATATGCATTACGTCGATGTAACTGCCCTATTGTAGCCGTGAAACCTCGCCATAGGGCACCTATCAGGACAAATTCATCAGTTGGGGTCTGGGTAGCCGGCTTAATCCGTATTTGCCTCTTGCATAACTGTGCATAGTATATATACTGTGCTTACCGGTTATATACACGTGTAGCCCAACAGCTAAGGAGCCGCTGTGGACATTATCCTATCCAATTCGAGCGACAAGCCCATCTACGAGCAGATATCCTCGCAGGTCAAAGCTCAAATCCTTTCGGGCACGCTCGCCGCGGGAGCCAAACTCCCCAGCATCCGCGCACTCGCGAGCGACCTGGGCGTGAGCGTCATCACCACCAAGCGCGCCTACGCCGATCTGGAGCAGCTCGGGTTTATCTGCACCGTGCAGGGCAAGGGCTGTTTTGTCGCCGAGGGCAACCAAGAGCTCTTGCGCGAAAACCAGCTCTGCCATATCGAAGAGCTGCTTACGCAGGCGGCAGAACAAGCCGAAGCCCTGGGCGTCACGCGCGACAAACTGCACGAGATGCTCGACCTGGTAGCCCCCGAAACCATGCAGTAGCCATCTGCAAGAAAGGCTTATACCATGCAAAACTTGTTAGAACTCAAAGGTGTCTCACGCCGCGTGAGCGACCGTTTTTCGCTGCGTGATGTCACGCTCGCCGTGGAGCCCGGCCAGATTGTTGGCTTTGTGGGCGCTAACGGTGCCGGCAAGACAACGACCATTCGCGCCGCGCTCGGGCTTATCAAGCTCGATGCCGGCGAGGTACGCCTGTTTGGGCAGCGCTGTGGCGCCGACGCGCCCGATGAAACGCAGCGCCATCTACGCTCCCGCGTCGGTCTTGTCCTGGACACGTGCCCCTTCCCCTCCACGCTCAAGGTGGGCCAGGTCGAGTCGCTCGTAGGCCCGGCGTACCCCACGTGGGACCGCGAAACGTTCGCCGGATTCATCAACCGATTTGGCCTCGATCCCAAGACAAAGGTCAAGGACCTCTCCCGCGGCATGGGCATGAAACTGCAGCTTGCCTGTGCACTCAGCCACAATGCCAAGCTGCTCGTTTTGGACGAAGCCACCGCGGGCCTCGATCCCATGGCACGCGAGGAACTGCTTGATGAGCTGCTTGCCTTTGTCGCCGACGGCCAGCACAGCGTGCTGCTCTCGAGCCACATTACGTCCGACCTCGATCGCACCGCTGATCGCGTCATCTGCATCGATAATGGCGCGATTATTTTTGACCTGCCGCGCGAGGACATTACCGACCGCGCCGGCATCGCCCACTGTACCCAAGCACAGGCTGCCGAGCTTATGACTTGCGTCGAAGGCGCCCGTGCCGTCCACCACGCCTATAGCGTGGACGTGCTCGTGCCCAACCGTCGCGAAACGCTCGAGGCCTTTCCCGAGATTCCCTGCGACCGGGCAACCATTGACGACCATCTGCGCCTCATGCTGAAAGGGGCTTCGAAATGAAACGCGCCTTTATGTCCGAGCTCGCCATCGTTCGCACGCTCATCCCGAGCATCGCGGGCGTCGGCCTGTTCATCTTCGTTGTGCTAACCCTTGCCATCGCGCCGGATGGCGATTCCGGCATGAGCGCCGGCGCCTGCGCGGTCAGCGCCATGTCACCTATCATGGTCATGACCTCGCTGGCAGGTTTCGACAATCAAAACGGATGGGAGCGTTATCGGGCAACGCTGCCTCTCACGCGCAAAGACATTATTTGCGCACGCTACCTGTGCATCGTTGTCTTCTCGGCCATCATGGCCTGCGCCGCCGTGCTTTTGAACATCATCGCCCTTCCGTTCTTCAACAGCGCGGGCGTGACCTCGACGGGACAGACCGTCTTTGAGATCGCAATAGCCTCGGCAGCCTCGATGCTCATCTCCCTCATGATGGTGTTTTTGGCACAGCCGTTATTCTTTCGTTTTGGACATATGGAGGCGCTGCGCCTATCCGTTGGCCTGTCTGCCCTGCTCTGGTGCCTTGCCATTGCCACGTTGAGCTCCTCCAACCCCATCAGCAACTGGCTCATGTCGATTGCCGGGGCGAATCCCGATCCCGCCGTCCTTGACTGTCTGTGTGCAGGAACTGCAGTACTGGCGCTCGCACTATGTGTAATCAGCTGCGCTGTCAGCACCAAGGTTTATCGAGCACGCGATCTGTAATCGACGGCTAAAAAAGCTTAGGTGGTACCCCGCTTATTTTTTCAATGTAACGAGGCGGCATAGCGTCACCACCGCCCTTCACAGCAGGCCGTCTAGTTCTTGGCAACCAAAAAGACACCGTCAGCATATCGAAGGTGAATACTTTTCCGAGAAGTGAACGAGTAAAAACAGTGCCCTGTAGCATCGACATTTTTAAGGACTCAATTCCTGCGGTTTTTGTCTAAGAATCCTGCAGTTTTGTTCGAAAAAAGTGTGTATGTTCCAGGGGTCCAGATTTACTCGTTCACTTCGCGGAAAACCATTCACCTTCGATTCGAGCCTTAACCAAATGCCCTCTCGAACTATGGCCCCTGTCTCACCACAGCGATACCAAAGCTTCATGGCGGGGCGGTATCATCGGACGAGCGCCGTAAATCTGGCGCGGTCGTTCTTTGGGGAGGCATTTCACCCGTGTCGTGGGTCGCAGCAGCATTTGTGTCGGCTTTCTTTGCCGGCGTCACATCTGTCCTGGCCAAATGCGGCATCAAGCAGACCGACTCCGATGTCGCGACGGCCATTCGCACCTGCGTGGTGCTCGTTTTCGCCTGGGCAATGGCGGGCATTTCTGGATCCATTGGAACCATTGGCAGCATCGAACCCAGATCTTGGCTCTTTCTCGTCCTCTCGGGACTCGCTACCGGCGCTTCGTGGATCTGTTACTTTAAGGCGCTGGGCATCGGAGACGTCAATAAGGTCGTACCGGTCGACAAGATGAGCACCGTACTCGCCGCACTGATCGCCATCGTGCTTTTTGGCGAGACGAGCAACCTTGCGGTTAAGCTCGTGGGAACCGCTGTCATCACCCTCGGCACGTTTTTAATGATCGAGAAGAAGCAGTCTGCCGGACCCGAGCAGCAGCAAGACCGGACCTGGCTCGCTTACGCCCTCGGCGCTGCCGTGTTCGCGGCGCTCACGTCCATCCTTGCCAAGGTTGGCATCGAAGGCGTCGAGTCAAACCTGGCCACGGCAATCCGCACCTGCGTGGTACTGGTTATGGCATGGGCGATCGTGGCAGCCAAGGGAAAACTGGATCAGGTCGCGCACGCTGACCGGCGCGAACTCACATTTCTCGCAACATCGGGCATCGCGACCGGAGCATCGTGGCTGCTCTATTACTACGCCATCGCCACAGGCCAGGTGAGCGTCGTGGTGCAGATCGACAAACTATCGATTGTCGTATCAGTACTATTTGCGCGCCTGACATTCAACGAAAAACTCTCACGACGCAGCGTCATCGGTCTCGCCCTCATCGTACTGGGCACCGCCGCGCTCGCAGTTTGGAAGTAGCGCGGCCAGCAGCCGCTACATCCTCACACCTGGCTTGGGATGCCTGTACTGACCGTGGGATGCCGTGCGCTTACCGTGCGAGATGGCAAATTTGGGACAACAGTGCAGGCAACGAAGGCAGGCTGCGCACTCCGGCTTTGTCCAGACGGGAAGGCCGTCGCGCATCTCAATCGCCGCCATGGGGCAGCGCTTGGCACACAGGCCGCAGCCGATGCAGCGATCGGCATCGACGGCAAACTTGCTCGTCTGTTGCATGCGCGGCAGCCCAATTGCGTGATACGCGCACGATGCAAACAGAGGCACGCGATGGCGCATCATGTTGCCCGTGCGGCGTGCCCGCACCGCCTCGATCACGGCATCAATCTGCGCCTCGGCAGCTCTATTGATACCCTCAACCTTTTGAGGGTCAGACAGGTCGAAAACAGGCGTCCAGGTATCGGGCATCTTGACGCTCATCGCCGCATCTAACTCGAGCCCACGCTCGTGTAGCAGATCGCGGGCGAACTTGGCCGATTGCCCGGTCGTCGAACCATATGTCGAGACATAGAACGTATAGGGGCGCTCGCCGCCCTTTGTGCCGGCAGCAACCGATAGGTCGACAGTCTTCAAAAACTCGATCATTGGCGTCGGCAAGCCCCAGGCGTATACCGGGGCGACAAACCCCAGCCGACAGGGGCCTTCCATCACAGCAAGGTGAAGGATCTCGGCATCAAAGCGCTCAATCGACATAACTTTGTCGCTTGTCGCCGCTGCAATGCGACGCGCCACATGCTCGCTGTTCCCTGTCGCGCTAAAGTACAGGATCATCTCGTACCCCTGGAATTGACTCGTGAAAAACCACGCTACTTGCGCAGCGGCTTGGGCAGCGGAATGCCGGCGGCGATAACGGCAGCGATGATCATGCAGACGATACCCTTGAGTGGGAAGCACATGAGCAGCAGGCCCACGACCATGACCGGCTGACGCATGACGGCGCCCATCGTCGATGCCGTGCAGACGGCGACGCAAAAGACCGGATCTGCGCCGGTGAGGATGGCAAGGCCGTAGCCCAGGCTCACACCCGAGAAGATAACCGGGAAGAAGTGGCCGCCACGCCAACCAAGGTTGATGAGGGCGGGCGTCAGCATGGCCTTAACAAGACCGGTCGCGATAAGCACGCCAGCGGGAATGGTCAGGTAGGTTTCCATGAGCACGTCGGCCTGGGTCTCGCCGGCAAACATGGTGTAGGGCAGGACCGTGCCGCAGATGGCGAGCGCCAGACCGGCCAGCATGGCTTTGACGACAGGGCGCGCCCCTATTGCATGGGCAAGCGCTTCGCTCGCATGCTCAGAGACAAAGAACAGCCAACTGCATACGGTGCCGACCAGCGCCAGCGGAATGAGCCAAACAAGTTCCAGGTTGCCTACCTCGGCAGCCTCGAACCTGGGCATGCCCATGCCACCGCCCACAAGCTGGCCAAGCAGCAGGTAGGTGCCCAGACCGCCGGCAATCGCAATGCCGTAGACCACCATCTTTTGCGCCTTGGGCAGCTTGATGGTGATCTCGCCGGACACGGACTCATCGTCGGCGTCTTCGCCCTGGCCGTCAGTACTTCCGGCAAGCGGCGCCACAAAGCCAAAGACGGGCGCGGTAAAGAGTGCCGTCAGGGCAGCCTGGGTGCCCAGCAGCGTGAGCTCCCTAAACTCGGCGCCAAAGCGACGCATGCGATCGCCGACCCAGCTGCACAGACCCGCGATGACGCCGGTCAGGCCGGCCTCCGGTCCAATGCTGCCGCCAAACAGCAGCGGCAGCAATGCCGCGAGCGAAAGCTTGCCCAGATTGTCGTACGGGTAGCGTCCATCGCGCTTTACCTTGGCCATCACCTGGTTGAGGCCATCGGTCTTGGTGCCCGTCGTCTTTTCGTACAGACCGATCAGCAGGCCGCCCAGCAGGCAGACGAAAAACGGGTATGGCAGAAAGCCAAACGGGCCGCTGGCAAGCTCGGGCGAAGCGACGCCCAGCGCGTGTGGAATCTCGGTCCATAGATAGTCGATGCCGTGCTCCATCGCAAAGAAGAACAGCCAGACTGCGGCACCTGCGAACGCACCGGTCACGGCAACGCTAACTAAAAACAGCGCGCGGTTTGTGGGTTTGGCAAGGTTATCCATCGGGTCCTCCCGCGGTCAAAGTCGACATAGATACGTTTTATTGTAGAGCGAGTGTGGCCCAGACAAGCCAACCGTCTGCGCCGCAAACGGCACCATTGGGAGCCATAGTGGGGCAGGCTCAAGGCTTATCCGTTGATAATCGAGGCAATCTCGCGCAAATCGTCGGCAAAGTAGATGCCGTGCTGGCGCTTCAGGCTCGAAAGCCCCTTATCAATCATGTGCCCGAGCAGCGCCTTGAGGTCGTTGTAGTAACCGTTCAGGTTGTACAAAATGCACGGCGCATCGAGATGCCCCAACGACACCGCGGACATGACCTCGGCAATCTCCTCGAGCGTGCCCGTCCCACCGGGAAAGGCGATGAACGCATCGCCGAGCTCAATCATCTTGACCTTGCGCTCCGCCATATCGCTCGTCACGATGAGGTCGTCGATACCGTCATGTTGAAACTCGGCCTCGATAAAAAAGCTCGGCTCAACACCCGTCACGCGTCCACCCGCCTCGAGTACGCTATCGGCAAGCGCACCCATCAGGCCCGACTTGGAGCCGCCGTATACCAGCGCGTGGCCGTTGGAGCCAATCCACGTGCCGAGCTCTCGCACTGCAGGCAGAAACGCCGGGTCATTGCCAGCGTTGGCACCCAGGTACACGGTGATGTTCATATTTGCCCCCTGTTGTGGCGCACGACGTTCGTCTTAGCGCTGGCGTCGACGATACTCGCGCACGCGACGCGAAAGATCGGCAAGCTCGTCGCGATCGAGCTCTTCCAAATGCTCCAGATCATTCATAAAGCGCGCCATGGTGTCCTTTTGACGCATCTTGATAAGCGTATTGCAGTAGTTCACCGCCACGCCCGTGAGCATGGCGATGTAGAAGATGCTGATGACGCTCAGAATGACGGTAATGGCGCGGGCAACCGGTGTCTCGGCCGGGATGTCGCCAAAGCCGATGGTCGAGACCGTCTCAAAGCTAAACCACAGGCCATCGCCAAACGTGAGGGTCGTGGGCTCGGACAGCCAAACGGCCGTCGAGCACAGCAGATAGAAGACGAGGAACAGCTCCGTAATGCGCACGAAGCCTGCCTGGCGCAACACGTCAGCAAGCGTCTTGAGCTTTTTCATCGCGACCCCTTTTCCCAGACGCCCAATCACGTTCGCTCGGTATTGTCCCACAACCGGCAGCTAGGGACGTTCCTTTTGTGCCGGCAGAAAGGGACTGTCCCCAGCTGCCGGGCGGAACCGTTTAGCGGTGCTGCCCGGCAGCTGGGCAGGCTGAGCTGGTATCCTTATGCGGTAATGTCTCGATTCGTTAGGATTGCATGTGAGAGCTGCCACTGTCCTTCGTTCAGTTATATGTCGCACCCTGGCCGCCGCGCTTACCGCGCTCGCCGTACTGAGCGCCGTCGCGCCCGCCCCTGCCTTTGCCGCCGACTCCGATCAGCAGGTCAAAACGGTCCGCGTCGGCTGGCTCGTCAACAACGAGGGCTTCCAGGACGGCACCCCCGGCGAGCGTCTCTCGGGATGGGGTTACGAGTACCTCCAGACCCTGTCGTACTACACGCCCGGCTGGCGGTACGAATACGTCTCCGGCACCTTCACCGAGCTTATGGACATGCTCGAGGCAGGCGAAATCGACCTTATGCCTAACATCTCCTACTCCGAGGAACGCGCCCAAAAGCTGCTCTTTTCCTCGAACCCCGAGGGCACCGAGCGCTACTACATCTACGCCAAGCCCGATCGCGACGATCTGGCCAAGGGCGACCCCCAAGCGCTCCAAGGCCTTACCATCGGCTACAACCCCGACGTTATGCAAACCTTTGTTGGCCGGCAGTGGCTCGCCAACGAAGGCATTACCTGCACCTATAAAGAAATCGACACTGGCGGCGCCCTCTTTGACGCGCTCGCAAACGACGAAGTCGATGCCGTCATCATGAACGACACCATTTCGTCGCCCGATGCGTCGCCCATGTTCTACGTTGGTTCGAGCGACTACTACTTTGCCGTCCCCAAAAGCCGCCCCGACCTAATGGACGACATCAATGCCGCCATGTCGGCAATCGCCCGCGTCAACCCACGCTATATCGACGAAGTCAAATCTAACTACTCGGTCAAAAACAGCGGTTCATCATCGCTCAACGGCCCCGAACGTTCCTGGCTCAAAGCAAATGGCAACACCATCACGCTCGGCTACATTACGGGCAAACTCCCCTACTGCAACGAGGACGAAGACGGCGAAATGGAAGGCTCGCTCGCATCGCTTGCGACGACGCTGCACGATAAATTTGGCATTACGGTCAAAACCGTCGCCTTTGATAGCTACAAGATGATGTCAAAGGCCCTGTCAAAGGAAAGCATAGACGTTGCGCTGCCGGTATACCGAGATTACTGGTTTGCCGAGCAAACAGGCGTTGTGCAGTCGATATCGTTGGGGACCATATCCCTCACCGCCATCCATACCGGCAGCAACCTGAACAAAGACCTTCAGAACATCGCCTGTACCAAATCATCGTTTGTCAACAAAAATGCACTTGAAAGCCTGTTTCCCACAGCGACCGTAACCGAATACCAATCCGACGATGAAGCGTTCGACGCCCTCAGAAAGGGAACGGCGCACTGCATCGTCGCTCCCAGTTCACGCGTAAAAACCATCGGTGACCGTTACGATCTCGAGGACTGCGAGACGACCGAGCTCCCTGACACCTGTGAGCTCTCGTGCTGGATTTCGCGCGGAAAACCCGAGCTGTTGGGAATCATCAACAAGGGCATCATCAATGCCGGAGAATCGCTCTCCGCAAGCAATTTCTCCTCCACGTCGTACACGGCCCAGGAATCCAACACGCTTCAATTCCTTTATCGCAACCGCACCGCCATTGCAGCTACCCTCATCGGTATGTTGTCGGTCGGCATCGTCCTGCTCATCTGGGCGCTCGTGCGCGCTCGAACCGAGCGCAAAAAAGCCGATGCTGCCAACGCCGCTAAGACGGCATTCCTCACGCGCATGAGCCACGACATCCGTACGCCGCTCAACGGTATCCTGGGCCTTATCGAGATCGAGGAATTGAAGGAAGGCGATATGCAAGTCGCCCGCGAGAGCCGTGCCAAGGTGCGCGTTGCCGCCAATCACCTGCTCTCGCTGATCAACGACATCCTCGAGATGGGCAAAATCGAAGACCGCAAGCTAACACTGGAGCATGCGCCTTTTAACCTCAAAGAGCTCTGTGACGATACGCTGGTGCTGTGCAAGCTCCGCGCGTCCAGTAACGGCATCACAATGCAGGACAATAGTCTGCCGTACGCCACGGGGCCATACATGATCGGCAGTCCCACCCATATCCGACAGATCATGATCAACCTGTTAGACAACAGCATTAAGTACAACAAGCACGGCGGCTCCGTCACCTTTAGTTCAAAGACCAAGTCACTCGATAACGGGCGCGCGCTCTTTTGCTTTAGCGTTTCGGATACCGGCATTGGCATGGCTCCCGAGTTTTTAAAGCATATCTATGAGCCGTTTGCCCAAGAAGGTGACGATGCGCGCAGCAAGTTCCAAGGAACCGGCATGGGCATGCCAATCGTCAAGTCGCTTATTGAACTGATGGGCGGCACCATCGAAGTCACCAGCGAACTCCATGTGGGCACCACGTTCTACGTGGAAATTCCGCTCGATATCGACAAGAACCCCCGGGCGCGGGCGAATACGGTCGAGAGGGCGCTCGACTGCTCACTCGCCGACATGAACGTGCTGCTCGCCGAAGACAACGAATTGAATGCCGAGATTGCCCAGACGCTGCTAGAATCCGAGGGCGTCGTGGTCACCCGCGCCGTCAACGGCAACGAAGTCGTCGATCTGTACCTGTCTCATCCCGCCGGCAGCTTCGATGCGATCCTGATGGACATTATGATGCCGGACATGGACGGTTACGAGGCAACCCGCGCGATTCGCCTGAGCGAGAAGGTCGATGCAGCCGATATCCCCATCATCGCGCTCACCGCCAATGCCTTTGCCGAGGACGCCAAGGCAGCACACGACGCCGGCATGAACGCCCATCTGTCCAAACCGCTCGACTTTAACAAGCTCAAAAACATACTCGCCCGCATCAAGAAAAACGGAGCTGTTTCGCTATAGTTTGTGCTCAACAACCATACGCAGCAGAAAGGAAGCCACAATGTTTAGGCCCTTACGCCGAAAGAAACGCGCCATCACCGACGAGGAAGCGCGCGAGCTGCTCGCTACCTGCAAGCGCGGCGTCTTTGCCGTCAACGGCGACGATGGCTACCCGTACGCCATTCCCGTCAACTACTTCTTTGACGCCGAGCACGACAAGATTTATTTCCATGGCGCCAAGGCTGGCCACAAGGTCGACGCACTCAAGCGCGATGACAAGGTCTGCTTTACCGTTTACGGCAACGAGTGGTACAAGAACGGTGACTGGGCTCCCTACGTTATGAGCACCGTGGTCTTTGGCCGTTGTCGCCTGGCGAATGACACCCCTGCGTTTATCGAGGACAAAGTCCGCCAGCTCGCCCTTAAGTACTACCCTTCTGCCGAAGAAGTCGAAGAGGAAATCGCCAAGGACATTAAGGGCGTCCAGCTCTACGAGATTTCGATTGAGCATCTTTGCGGCAAGCAGATTCAAGAGAAGTAAGCCCCTCAGCAGGCCTCATCAATAGTAATATGGCCCGGTTCCAACCCACCTTGGAACCGGGCCATATGCTTATGAAGCGTCGGCAGCTATGTGCGCAAGCGCCTCAACGAGCTCCTGCGAGCTCACGGGTTTACTCAGGTGCGCGTCCATGCCCGCCTCGCGCGAAAGTCTGCGGTCGTCGGCAAAGGCGTTGGCACTCACAGCGATAATCGGCGTGGTCGCGGCATCCTCGCGATCGAGTGCTCGAATCCGACGCGTGGCCTCAAGGCCATCGATGCCAGGCATCATGATGTCCATCAACACCACGTCGTACTCGTGCGGTGCGCTCGCGGCAAACGCCTCAACGGCAGACTCGCCATCCTTAGCATGCGTCACGACGGCACCGGCACGGCTGAGCGTAAACTGCGCGATCTCGGCATTCAGATCGTTATCCTCTACGAGCAAAACGTGCAAGCCCTGGAGCGCATCGCCATCGCCCGCATCCGCGCGAACTGCCTGAGGAATCTCGGAGCGCTTGCATTTCTCAAACGGCAGGCGGATGGTAAACGTCGTCCCCTGCCCCAAGACGCTCGTAAAACTCATGGTTCCGCCCATAAGCTCGACTAACTGTTTTGCGATAGGCACGCCCAGGCCAGTTCCCGATGAAGCGCCTTCCACCTGTTGCTCCTCGCGGCAAAACGGCTCGTAGAGGTGCTGTTGGAACTCCTCGCTCATGCCAATACCGTTGTCGGCGATCGTGTATTCATAGACGGGGGCGCCATCCGCTGGCTCCACCTCGCGGCACACCAGGCGAACGTATCCGCCCTGGCGGTTGTACTTGACGGCATTGCCGGCAATATTGAGCAACAGGCGCTTGAGGTGCGTCACGCTCACCCGAGCATAGGGATGATTAAGGGTCTGCTGGTCGCAGATAATTGTCACCAGACGCTCCTCGGCCTGGCGCTCCAGAATATCGCGCACCTCGTGGTTGAGGGTCGCCAAGTTTGTGGAAACAAGCTCCAGGTCGACCTGCCCGCTCTCCAGGCGACTCATATCCAGGGCCTCGTTGGCAAGGTCGAGCAGCAGTCCCGATGCCGTCCAGATCTTTGAGCGGCACTCGGTCTGCTTTTGCAGATCGTCCGCATTGGCATCGCCAACCTCGACCATGCCGCGAATGCCGTTGATGGGCGTGCGCAGATCGTGGCTCATGCGACGCAGAAACTCCGTCTTTGCCGAGTTGGCAGACGAGGCCTCACGCGCCGCCTTTGCCAGCTTGTCGCCATAGTCGCGCTCCTGCTGCAGCAAGTCCGTCAAACGTCGACGATCAGCGCGGCGACGCACCGTCACAACAACGGCTATAACACCGCCGTAGAGCACCAGCACGCCGGCGGCAACAGCCGCGGCGACCTCAAAGTAGCGCTGCGCCGAGGCATAGGTGTACACATAGAATTTGTGCGCTTTTCCAAATGTGCCCAAATACCACTCGCCGTCGGCGTTAACCAATCTGACCTTACCAGCCAGGCATCGATCCTTAATACCGTCGACAATGAAGACGTCCGTCGTAGGCAGATCGAATACGCCCAATACGGTGGGTTCAACGGCATTGGTCGCAACGACTTTGCCGTCGCTTTCGATCACGATATTGCCGCTATCGATGGTTTCATAGCCATCAAGCAAGCTCTGCAGTTTGAGCGTATTGCTTGCAACCGCCTTCGCGCTCTGATGCCTTACCGCGATGACGATGCCCTCGCCATCTTGCCGGGTCACGCAACCAATGTCTGCGACTGAATCATCCGCAAGCGTGATGCGGGCGGTATAGGACTTAAGCGGATGAGTTGCCACCTCCAGCACGGGCGTTTCTTTGAGATACGTAGCGAGCGACTCGTAGCTCACATCGCCCGCCGAGGACTCGGACACCAAATTGCCCGATACGTCCGTCACGATCAGCGCGCTCACGTTGAACTGGTCGGCGTATTGCTCTAGCATGGCGCTATCCACCGAACCGTCGCGCTCCATATCGCGGGCAGCCTCTCCGGCAATCTCCATAACGCGAATCAGGTTTTTGGTCGCATAGGCGCTGTTGAATGCATCGTAGGAAAGGCTCTGCGTCGCCACGTAATCGACAACGTCGGCAAAGCGCTGCTCGGCTTGGGCCGTCATGTAACCGTAGCTCATCATGCCGGCAGCAACTGAGAGCGCTACCCCCAGCAGAGCGACAAGGAGCCATGCCCCTGCCGAACGATTGTCCCGCTCCTGAGCGGCGTGGTCGGGTGCATCGATCATGACAGACCCTCCACATTCAAAAATGGCGAAGGGTCATCAAAGTACTTTGACACCAGGCGTTCCATGGTGCCATCGGCAAGCATTTCTTGGTAGGCATGAGTGAGCTTGACGTCGATGCCGCGCGTATCGTTGATATCGAAAGCGGTGCCCAAACCAACCTCTAGCAGCGGCTCATCCAAAATTCGATACGTTACGCCATAGTCTTTTTCGTAGGTGAGCAGCAAAGACTCATGCGCGGCGATGGCGTCGACCAGGCCCTCGACGAGCGCCGGGTTCAGGCACGAACGGTCCGAAAAGCAGTAGAGTTCCTTGATCTGCGGAACGTTTTCATTTGTGCGATTGAGCAAAATGCCCTCGGGCTTGGTGGTGGACTGAACCGCCACGATCTTATCCTCAAGATCGGCAAGCGTGTAGATATCGCTCTGGGGATCGACCGCGACCACCTGACGGCTCGCAAGGTACGGACCGGCCCAACGATACTCGTTTTCGCGACCCGTCATACTAAAGCTGCCCATGACACAATCGAGTTCGCCGCTCGCCAGCAGCTCCTTCTTCTTTTCCCAGTCGATCAGCTGGTATTTTGGCTTGTAACCAATGCGAGTCAAAGCCTCGGTCAATATCTCGACATCCAGGCCAACGATATCGCCGTACTCGTCGGTATACACAAACGGTGGATAGAGGTCGCTGCCGACGTTGAGCGTCTTAAGGTTGTCGTCTTTGGCCTGCGAGGCATCCAGGCCTTCTAATGCAGACGTCGAGGCTCTGCCATTCGACCCGGAACAGCCGGCTATCGCTACGACAAAGGCGCACGCTACCGCAAGCGCAACAAACAACGAAATGGCAACCGAGCGACGGGACCTTTTCATCGAGCTCCATACGATCCTGTTTACAGACTGAAATGGTAAAAAATAAGGCTCTGTTAGACCAGGATTGACATACATGTGTCCCCACGGTGCCATATCGTTGA
>CABSKX010000010.1 GCA_902478365.1 uncultured Collinsella sp.
AGCTGCGGAAACGCGGGGTCCGTTCAGGCTGTTGCGTTGAGATTGAAAATCAACCCCACAAAGGTGCCTGTCCCCTTTGTGGTGGTGGGGTGCTAGGGGAGAAGCTTCATGGCGGCGTCGTGGGCGGCGTGCTCGTAGGTGTCGTCGAGGGACTTGAGCGGCAGCAGGGCTGTGGCCTGTGCATCGCCGCGGCGCTCGAGGGCGTGCGCGATGAGCCAGTCGGCGAGCTCGGGGTTCTTGGGCAGCGCCGGGCCGTGCAGGTACGTGCCGATGACGCCCTTGTAGATCAGACCCTCAAAGCCATCGTCACCGTTGTTGCCGGTGCCCGTGACGACGGACGTTCCGAGCGGCGTGGCATCTGCGTCGAGCAGAGTGCGGCCGCCGTGGTTCTCGAATCCCACAAAGGGCTCGGGTGCCAGGTCGGTCTTGACGGCGACGTTGCCGATCAGACGGTCGGAGCCGCGCACGGTCTCGGCGGCAATGATGCCCATGCCCTCAATGCGATTTTCGCCCATATAGTACGAACGGCCGAGCAGCTGATAGCTGCCGCAGATGGCGAGCAGCGAGCCGCCGTCCTCAACATAGGCCGCAACCTTGTCTTTTTGAGCGAGCAGCTCGTGTGCCACAGCCAACTGATCGCGGTCGGAGCCGCCGCCCATCATGACGATATCGGCATCATGCAGATCGAGCGACTCGCCCATACGGACCTCGTCCACGCGCACGGGAATGCCGCGCCAGGCGCAGCGGCGCTCGAGAGCGATGACGTTGCCGCCGTCGCCGTAGAGGTTGAGGGCATCGGGGTACAGATAGACGATGCGCAGCGGGCGCGAAAGCTCGGTCGGCGCGACGCCGACGGGGACAGCGCTCCCATCGGCGCGTGTTACGGCGCAGGAGGCAACCGAGCTCGCATCGGTATCCTTAAGCCCGTCGAGCTCCTTGACCAGCGGCGGAAAGGCCGTGTAGTTGGCGACGGCGTAGAAAGTGTCGCCAGCCTCCTCGTCTGCCACGGCGCCGATTGCCTGCTCGATATTCGAGATGATGGCGGCGTCGATGCCGGCGTACTTGAGGCGCACCTGCATGTCGTGCGCGCGCGTGCCGCCAGCAAAGGCGACAAGCCCCGTTGTGTCGGCGATGCGCTCAAAGTCGACGTCGTAAATCCACGATACATCGTGGCCGTCGGCATCGTTGTCGTTGAGGAAGAAAGCGCAGAGCCTGCCACCTGCTGTTTTAATGGACTGGATCTGGCGATCGAAGCCTACGGGATTCTTGGCCAGGTTGGCCTCGACGGTTCGGCCGGCGATATTCCAACGGCCCATGCGACCCCCTGCTGGCACGTAGGCGTCGAGCGTGGGCTGCAGGTGAGCTGCGTCCACGCCCAGCTCGCGCGCCGCAAAGAAGGCGGCGGCAACGTTGTAGACCATATATAGGCCGTTGTAGCGCGTGGCGATGTGTACGGCAGCCGCGTCGGGCGCAGATCCAAAGACCAGGTCAAAGCCGTAGCCGTCGCAGCCGAGCTCCACGCCCGTCACGCGACGGACAAGCCCAGGGCGGGCCCAGCCGCACGAGGGGCAATGGTATGCGCCAAGCTGTCCGTACTGCACATAGTCGTACTCCAACGGTGCGTTGCACTGTGAGCAAAAACGTGAGTCGCTAATGCGGTCGGACTCGGTGTTGGTGGCGCCGTCGATGCCAAAGGCGATGCTTGCATTGGGAACGCGCGCGGCGATTGCGGCACACAGCGGGTCGTCTGCGTTGTAGATGAGCGTTGTTGCCGGAGAGAGCTCCAACGCACGGGCGATGACATCCTGGGTATGGTCGATCTCGCCGTAGCGGTCTAGTTGGTCGCGGAACAGGTTGAGCAGCACAAAGTGGGTCGGCTTGAGCTTGGGTAGAACGCGTACGGTGTAGAGCTCATCGCACTCAAAAACGCCCACGCGCTTGCCGCTGTCAGTGTGCTTAAGGCCGTCGCGGGCCTCGAGCAGAGCACCCACTACGCCAGGCTCCATATTGTTGCCGGCACGGTTGCACACCACGGTAGCACCGCTGGCAGCAACGGCGTCGGCGATGAGGTTGGATGTGGTGGTCTTGCCATTAGTACCGGTGATCACCACGCTGCGGTCGACCAGACTCGCGAGGTCGCTTAGCAGCTCGGGGTCGATCTTCATGGCGATGCGGCCGGGAAGCACGCCGCCCTGGCGTTTGAGGACGGAGCGCAGCCCCCAGCGGGCGATATCGCTCGAGGTGCAGGCGAGAGATGAGCGGAGGTTCATGAAGCCGTTCCTAACATAGATGACATGGTCGGGGCGATTGCGTCGCTAAAAGCCGTAGCGGCGCGCAAATTCCTGGGCAAGCTGCGATACATCTTCGCAGGCGTTGGCCCAGGGGGCAAAGTCGGGGGTGTCCGAGATAATGCCGTCGGCTTCCCAAACCGCCTGGTGCGAGAGGTCCCAGGGGTCGCGTGGCTCGGGTCGGCAGGGAAGGTACGGCGTCTGGTACATGGGGTTCAGCAAGAAGAACGCGCCGCCCTCGCAACGGTTGGCGAACTCACGCAGCGCGCGCGTCGCCGGGCGCATCTTGTTTGTTTTGAACAGCAGAATCGTGCGGGCGAGCAGGTACCAAGGAGAGTTTTCGAGTGCGTCTGCCCCCATCTGTTCCTCGAGCTGATGTGCCAGGGCAAAAAAACCGTCCTGGTCTTCCAAGCGGGCGAGGGCAAGCAACACGGTGCCGGCGGTCCGGGTGGGATAGCCCTCCGCCTTAAGAACACGGCGAGAGTAGTTGGCGGCGGCGCGGTAACGAGCGCTCGCCATGCACAGCTGCGAGATGGCCTCGAGCGTGTGAAGCCAGCCGATAAGCGCCGGCTCGCTCACGGTAAGGTCTGCTGCGGTGACACCGTCGGCCAAAACATTATTGGCCCAGTAGTGCGGGGCCTCCATGTCGAACCCGGGCACGCTTTGTTGCAGGTAGTCGGCCGTACTCGTCTCGAGCTTCATCAAGTCGCCCAGGCAGGCATCAACGGGCGTGTCCGCCAGGATGATGGCGAGCAACTGCGCATCGACGGCAAGTGCATCGACGCGGACGATCTTGAGCAGCTCATCGCGCATATCGTCGAACAGACGGTTGCGCGTCTGCTCAAACTCCTCGTCGCTGCCCATGTCTTCGATGCGACGAAGCTCGTCAAGCAAATGACGATGAACGCCGGCATAGGACAGCAGCGCTTGGGCATGTTCGGTTTGCGCATACTTGTGAGGGTTTGCGCTGATGTCGTTATGGACAAGCTCGCGTGCTGCATCGGTGAGTTCGGGGTGCGATGCCAGATAGGTGCGCTCCAGATAGGCGGGGATGTAGACGCTCGGATCCATTAGAGGTCTCCTCCCTTAAACGGCAATCCCTGTTCGGCCGCGCGCAGGATTCGTTCGTCGATCTGGGAGCGCACGATGTCGTTGGTGGCGACCCAGGCGGCAAAGCTGGCGTTGTCGGGCGCGCCTAGGCCCTCCTGCAGCACCGGCGTCGCCTCGGACAGGGCAAGGACAAGCTCGTCGGTGGAGCCCGGACCTACGTTGACGCGCGCATAGACGCCATCGGGAAATTCGGTTTGGAAGTAGAGTGCTTCGGCCGCGTGCGGGCATGAGCGCACCAGGATGCGCAGGTAGTGCTCGGCGCCCTCGTAATCCAGCTCGCGCCAGGCTGCGCTCATCAGCGCGATGAGCGTCCACGGGTCCAGGTCGCGCTCCGCATCTTTGGGGCGGCGGCGCAGCGGGGTATTCGCGAGATAGGGTACGGAGTGGGCGGAGCGAAAGCGCTTGAGCTCCTCGGCAGGGTATTCAAGCTTTGCCATGGCAAGCATCGCAGTATGGCGGACGCCGGCGGGGTCGTTGGGCGCAAAGTCCAGGCTGCGATTCGCGGCTTCGAGCGACATGCGGTAGCGGCCGCTAATGAGCGCGCGCGATGCCAAGGCAGCAAGCCAGCGCAGGTAGGGACGGCGGGTCAGGTCGCTTGCGGCCTCACGCTCGTAGGGGTCCTGCGCCGAGGCGATCTTGAGCGCCAGATCGTGCTCCACCTCGTCGCACTTGGACACCAGATACTGTACGTATTCCTCGTTGGATTCGGCGGTGAGCGCCGTCAGCATGCGCTGGGCATCCCAGTTTGCCGGATCGAGCGCGGCTGCCTCGCGGAGCATGTTCTCGGCAGCGGCCTCTTCTTGCTCTGCCTGGGCGTCGTCGGGGATAAAGGGGGTGCGGTAGTCGACAGCCTCGACGACCTTGGCGATCAGATGCCCAGCTCGGTCGCGGTCGTGCACGATGAGCGGCGCGGGGTTGCGGGTGAATTGCTCCATTAGACGCTCGACGGCGGGGCCGTCAGTGAGCGGGATATTGTCGCGGCGCAAGGCCTCAAGAACGAGGCGATGGCAATCCTCTTGAATGGGATCGAATGCCATGGGGCCTCCTTTGCTGCAGTTAGGGTTCAAATATCTTTATATAAGGTTCTAGTTTACCCGCATGTGGCACACCGGGGGTGCCGCACTTGGACTTGCACCTTTGCACCACGAAGACGGATGTCGCACAAATGTCGGCACCTTGGACGACCGAGTGGTATCACAGTGCCGTAAACGGTCGATTTTTGGCGGCGAACGGGGCACATTTTGGAGGGGCACAGCCCTGTCCGGGATATGTAGTCAACCCTGATAAAACGTTTGCCCAGCTTGGGAGTATGAATGTCCCACAAGGGTCTTCAGGGATAGAAAAAACGTTTCATCATTGTTGGCTTTAGGTGAATAACTGACCAACCAGAACGGTAAAATAGTGTTTGTCTGAGCGTTGAGACGTTCAGACATCGCGCATTGTCATCGCCGGCAACGCGCAAAACGGTCCTAACGGAGCCAATCGGGTGCTCCGTTATATACGCAAGTCTAAGAGGGGCTTGTTTAGGAGGCACAGTATGGGACGTTTTACCAATCCTCGCGATCTGTACTTTGGTGAGGGCGCTCGCCACGAGGTGAAGAACCTCAAGGGCAAGAAGGCCATCATCGTTTCTGGCGGCAGCTCTATGCGCCGCGGCGGGTTCCTGCAGGACGTTGAGGCCGACCTTAAGGAAGGCGGTTTCGAGGTCAAGCTGTTCGAGGGCGTCGAGTCCGATCCGTCCATCGAGACGGTCATGAAGGGCGCCGAGGCCATGCGCGAGTTCGAGCCCGACTGGATTATCGCCATCGGCGGCGGCTCGCCCATCGATGCCGCTAAGGCCATGTGGGTCTTCTACGAGTATCCCGAGGAGTCCTTCGATAACATCATCCAGCCGTTCAGCTTCCCCGAGCTGCGTCAGAAGGCTCACTTCTGCGCCATTTCCTCCACCTCCGGTACCGCTACCGAGGTTACTGCCTTCTCCGTCATTACCGACTACGCCAAGGGCATCAAGTACCCGCTGGCCGACTTCAACATCACCCCTGATGTCGCCATCGTCGACCCCGAGCTCACCTACACCATGCCCGCCAAGCTGTGCGCTCATACCGGCATGGACGCTCTGACCCACTGCATGGAGGCCTACGTTTCCACCTGCGCCTCTATGTTCACCGACGCCAACGCTCTGCACGGCATCCGCGAGATCGTCGAGTGGCTGCCCAAGTCCTATGCTGGCGACCATGAGGCCCGTCAGCACATGCACGAGGCTCAGTGCATCGCCGGTATCGCCTTCTCCTCGGGCCTGCTGGGCATCGTTCACTCCATGGCTCACAAGACCGGTGCTGCCTTCGAGAACGGTCACATCATCCACGGTGCTGCTAACGCCATGTACCTGGGCAAGGTCATCCAGTGGAACTCCAAGGACCCGCGTGCTGCCGAGCGTTATGCTTACGTGGCCAAGGAGATCCTGCACCTTCCCGGCGAGACCAACGAGGAGCTCATCGCTGCGCTCGTCCAGAAGATTCGCGACCTCAACGACCAGCTCAACATTCCGCAGTCCATCAAGGATTACGCGAATGGTGGCGTGAAGGTCGACGCCGAGAACCCGCAGATGGTCTCCGAGGAGGAGTTCCTCGCGAAGCTCCCCGAGATCGCCGCGAACGCCGAGCAGGACGCCTGCACGCCGGAGAACCCGCGTGAGACCAAGGCTGCCGACTTCGAGAAGATCCTCAAGGCCTGCTACTACGACACCGACATCGATTTCTAATCGACTCTTGTTATCGTAACGAGGGGCTCCGCACGTATCTGTACGGAGCCCCTTTCTTTTTTTAGAGAATGGGATAGTTATGGCTGCAATTTTCAATAGCCCCAGCAAGTACATCCAGGGCCCGGACGAGCTGGCCAAGCTCGGCTCTTACGTTGAGCCGCTCGGCGCTAAGGCCCTCGTCATCGTGACGCCTTCGGGCAAGAAGCGCGTCGGCACCAAGATCGAGGGCGGTTTTGCCGAGGCTAAGGCCGAGCTGCTGTTTGAGGACTTTAACGGCGAGTGCTCCAAGGGCGAGGTCGATCGCCTGGTTGCGCTCGCCCGCGACAACGGTTGCGACATCATCGTCGGCGTCGGTGGCGGCAAGATCCTCGACACCGCCAAGGCCGTCGCCTATTACCTGGAGTCCCCGGTTATCATTTGTCCCACCATTGCTTCGACCGACGCCCCGTGTTCGGCGCTTTCGGTGCTCTATACCGATGACGGCCAGTTCGACAAGTACCTCTTCCTGAAGGCAAACCCCAACATTGTCCTGATGGATACGACGGTTATCGCGGCGAGCCCGGTGCGCCTGACGGTTTCCGGTATGGGCGATGCGCTCGCAACCTACTTTGAGGCCCAGGCGACGCACGATGCCGACGGTGGCACTTGCGCCGGCGGCAAGGGCGGTATGGCTGGTCTGGCACTTGCCAAGCTCTGCTACGAGACGCTTATGGCCGATGGCGTGAAGGCCAAGGTCGCGTTGGAGAAAGGTGCGCTGACGCCTGCCGTGGAGCACATCATCGAGGCAAACACGCTGCTCTCCGGCATTGGCTTTGAGA
Organism: uncultured Collinsella sp.; assembly: GCA_902478365.1. Lineage (GTDB taxonomy): Bacteria > Actinomycetota > Coriobacteriia > Coriobacteriales > Coriobacteriaceae > Collinsella. The sequence goes on from CABSKX010000010.1 coordinate 6,978, forward strand.
GCTCGGGCCTTGCTGCTGCTCATGCCATCCACAATGGCCTGACGATGCTGCCCGAGTGCCACGGCATGTATCACGGCGAGAAGGTCGCCTTTGGCACCATCGTCCAGCTGGTACTCGAGGATGCTCCGACCGAGAAGCTCGAGGAAGTCTTGGGCTTCTGCATTGAGCTGGGCCTGCCGGTCACGATGAAGGAACTTGGCGTTGCCGAGCTTACGCGCGAGCAGGCCATGATTGTTGCCGAGGCCGCCTGCGCGCCCGATGACACCATGTGCAACATGCCGTTTGAGGTGACGCCCGAGATGGTCGCAAACGCCATCCTGGGTGCCGACGCGCTGGGCCACTACTATCTCATGGATGAGTAAATCAAGCTAAGGAAGGGGCAAAGCCGGCAGATGGCTTTGCCCTTTTTGCTATGGTGCAAAGGGATCAGGTTACTTTGCACCAATTGTTGTTGATGAAAGGGCGGATTCTCGTATGGCGCTTCCCATGGTATATGGCGGTCCCGGCCGGTATGTTCAGGGGCCGGGTGAGCTCTCGCGTCAGGGCAGGTATTTGTCATGGTTGGGCTGCGCTGCCTATGTCTTGTTTGACCAGGGCACCGAGGATCGGCTGTGCAGGCAGATCGTCGATGGATTTCTGGATGAAGATCTAAGCGAGCCGTTCTTTAAGATTTACAACGGTCCGTGTACGGAAGATGCCGTTGTCGAAATGGCTAAGGAAGCCCGGGCTGAGTATTGCGACATGGTGGTGGGTATTGGCGGCGGCAAGATGCTCGATATCGCCAAGGCCGTTGCGTTTTATGCCGAGTTGCCGTTGTGCGTATGTCCCACGGCGGCGTCGATGGACGGTCCGTGCAGCGCGATTTCGGTGTTGTATCACGAGGATGGGTCGTTCGACCGCTACCTGATGCTCGAGAAGAATCCAGACCTGGTCGTGGTCGATACCAACGTGGTCGCGGCGGCCCCGCTGCGTATGACGGTCGCTGGCATGGGCGATGCACTGACAACGTACTTCGAGGCGCGTTCGTGCGCCGCGGCGCACGGCGTCAACGAACACGGTGGCGCGCCGGGGCACTTGGCTTTGGTTGCGGCTCGTGCCTGCTATGACACACTCATGGAGTGCGGCGTCGCTGCCAAGCGCGATCTCAAAAAGGGCCGTATATCGCCGGCGGTTGAGCGCCTGATCGAGTGCAATATTCTGCTCTCGGGCGTCGGCTTTGAGAGCGGTGGCTTGGCGCTTGCCCATGCCATCGCCAACGGCCTGACGATTTTGCCCGAGTGCAAAGCTATGCACGGCGAGGCCGTAGCGTTTGGTCTGGTGGTGCAGCTGCGCCTGGAGCGTGCGCCCGAGCTTAATCAGGTGCTCGAGTTTTGCCAGCGCGTCGGTCTGCCGACGACGCTCGAGGAGCTGGGCCTTGACGAGATTTCCGATGCCGACCTGATGAGCGTTGCGGATGCGGCCTTTAGAAACGAACGCAATATGGCTAACGAACAGGCCAAGGTGACCAGACAAAAGCTCGTGCAGCTCATGCGCGAGGCATAGCTAGGCGCTTGATCGACCTTGTGCAATCGAGGCGGCGATAGGCATAGGCTATTTGCCTCAAAGGTGCGCCGCGTGTAATTTGCCCGAGGTGTGGGCCGATAGCGTATCATTATCTCTTGCTTGTTTGCACTGCTCAGGGAGGGGCCGCGCATGGCGCAGGAACACGATCTGTTTGATGACATTATCGAGATCAGCAAGGGTTTCGACTTTCTTAAAAACCCGCTTGGCGGCGTGACCGATGCGCTCGATCCGTCGGCACCGCAGTGGAATCCTGCCGACTACAAGGAGCGTCCGCGCGGCAACACCATTCCGTGCCTGACCTGCAAAAACGAAAAGAGCGGTTGCACCGCGTGCATGGACGTGTGCCCGGTCAACGCTATCGAGGTCGAGGAAGACGCCATCGAGATCCTCGACTCCTGTCGCAAGTGCGGCCTGTGCGCCGCTGCCTGTCCGACCGAGGCGATCATCTCGCCGCGCCTGGCGCCCAAAAACCTGTATGACGATATCGTCTCTGCTGCTACGAGCCACGAGACCGTCTACGTCACCTGCACACGCGCCCTCAAGCGCATGCCGCGCGAAAACGAGGTCGTCGTTGCCTGCGTGGGCGACATTACGGCCGAGACCTGGTTTTCGGTACTGGCGGACTATCCCAACGTGAGTGTGTACCTGCCGTTGGGCGTGTGCGATAAATGCCGCAACACCGGCGGTGAGGACATTCTGGGCGAGGCGATTGCGAAGGCCGAAGAGTGGTCTGGCACGGGTATGGGCCTGGAGGTCGATCCCAAGAGCCTCAAGTGCCATAAGCTTCGCGAGTACGAGCGCAAGGAGTACATAGAAAAGATTGCCCGTACCACGGGCCTGACGGTGACCAAGCTCAATCCGGCGACGGCGGCACTGGCCTCGGTGACGCAAAAGCTCAAAGCCCATCGCCATCAGATTACCCAGCTGGAGCGCACGCTCAACACCATGTGCGGCACCACGACGACCAAGCGTCGCCGTTCGCTCACGCACGGGCGGCAGCTGGTGCTCTCGACACTGCAGAACCATCCCGAGCTTGCCCAGAACATGCAGGTGAGCACGCCGGAATGCGATTTTGACAAGTGCACGTCGTGCGGCGAGTGCGTCAACGTGTGCCCCACGTTTGCCTGCGATTTGGTGGGAAGCGGTCGCTTTGCGCTGGAGTCCACGTATTGCTTGGGCTGCGGTGCCTGCGTCAAGGTGTGCCCCGAGCATGCGCTCAAGTTGGTTGAGCATGACGCGTCCAATCTGGTCGTCGTCGATCCCGAAGCCGAGGAAAAGGCTGCCCAGAAGGCCAAGGCTCACGAAGAAGCTGAGAAGGTCAAGGCCGAGGCAAAGGCCAAGCTGGACAAGATGCTCGACCAGGTGGAAAAGCTCGCGGACTAGTCAGCGAGCTCTATCTCTGCTTCATTTGCGCCGCCGTGGTGTCCGGATTCGCCCGGATGCTGCGGCGGCGCTATACTTATACTGTTTGAAGTACTGTACCAAAAGGAGCTGTCGTGTCCCTTTCCATCGGTATCGTGGGCCTGCCCAACGTGGGCAAGTCGACGCTGTTTACCGCGCTTACCAAAAAGACCGGCCTTGCCGCCAACTACCCGTTTGCCACGATCGACCCCAACGTGGGTATCGTCGATGTGCCCGATAGCCGCCTGCAAAAGCTCGCCGACATCGTTAACCCCGGCCGCATTGTGCCGGCGACGGTCGAGTTCGTCGACATCGCTGGCCTGGTGAAGGGTGCCAACGAGGGCGAGGGCCTGGGCAACCAGTTCTTGGCAAACATCCGCGAGACCGACGCCATCTGCGAGGTCGTGCGCTACTTTAAGGACCCCAACGTCATGCGTGAGGTGGGCCGCACGGGCGAGTTTGTCGATCCCGCCGGCGATGCCGACACCATCATGACCGAGCTCATCCTGGCCGACATGGGCACGCTCGAGAAGCAGCTGCCCAAGCTCGAGAAGGAGGCCAAGCGCGACAAAGAGCTCATGCCCAAGTTCGAGGTGGCCAAGCGCCTGCTCGCTTGGCTCAACGAGGGCAAGCGAGCCGCGTCCATGGAGATGACCGACGAGGAGCGTGCCGCCGCCAAGGGCCTGTTCCTGCTCACTATGAAGCCCATTCTGTACGTGGCCAACGTGGACGAGGATATGCTCAACGAGGACCTGGCGCCCATCGATGGCGTCAAGCCGTTGCCCATCTGCGCCAAGATTGAGGCCGAGCTTTCCGAGCTCGATCCCGAGGACGCCGCCGACTACCTGGAGAGCTTGGGCCTGGAGCAGCCCGGTCTGGACGTGCTCGCGCAGGCGGCCTATAAGCTGCTCGGTCTGCAGTCGTTCTTTACGGCCGGCGAGATGGAGGTCAAGGCCTGGACGGTTCGTCAGGGCGCGACCGCCCCGCAGGCCGCCGGCGTCATCCACACCGATTTTGAGCGCGGCTTTATTAAGGCCGAGGTCATTGGCTATGACGACTACATCGAGCTCGGCGGTGAGCAGGGCGCCAAGGCCGCCGGCAAACTGCGTATTGAGGGCAAGGACTATGTCATGGCCGATGGCGACGTCGTGCACTTCCGCTTTAACGTGTAAGGGCGACGCATATGTTTAAATACGGCAAAAAAGCTGGCTACATGGGTATTGCGCTGCTCGTACTTGCGGTGATTCCGCTGGTGGTCGCAGCGTGCGTTATCCCCAACATTGGTCCCGAGGTGGCAACGAAGTTTAACGCCGCCGGCGAGGTGACGCGCTGGGGCAAGAGCTACGAGTTGCTGGCGCTGCCGGTGCTCAACCTGCTGCTGAGCGTGGCGACATACTTTACGGCGGGACGTCAAGCTAAAAACAATGATGACTCCGCCGCCATGGCGCGCATCGTGTGCGAACGCTACCTGCGCAACGGTTGCATCACGGGTGTGTTCCTCAACGTGATCAACGTTTACTTTATGTACTCGGCGATTACCGGAACGGGTTTTGGCTTTGGTTTCTAGCTTGTCCTTTTAGGCAACGAGTCTGCACACATATTCGATAGCTGCTGCGAGGCCGCCGCTCGATCGTGGTTTAAAGACCATGTCGGCGGCGGCCTCGTTTTCGTATCCGGCGCCGCGAAGGGCGAGTGCGATACCGGCTTCCAGGAGAAGGGGCAGACCGCGTTGGCTGGTTGCGATCACGGCAGCCTGATTGAGCGAGCAGCTGTGCGCCTGGCATTGGATAGCAAGTTCACCTTGCGCCGGGCAAGGGACCAGAACGGCGGCGACGCGACTTGATAGCAATGCAAATGCTGTGCGCTCATCGGGCGAAAGGCATTCTGATTCAACGACGACGAGCTTGGGCGGCGCGCTGTTTGTGCGAGGCGTGGCTCGGTACATGCGGACCGAAGAACCCGACATAGAAAACTCCTGTGTATTCGGCAAAACGTAAACTATAGTTTACGTTTATGTTCGGCTCCATTTCAAACTCGGCTGCATGGACGAACGTGCGAAACAGATTCTTGGTAGGCGGGTCGAAGAGACACGCAGAGACCTTGGTATCTCCAAGGTTGATTTTTGTGTGGCGACAGGAATCAGCCGACCCTACCTCGACCGAATCGAAGATGGGACGGCAAATTTCACGCTCAAGGTTCTATTTAAGATCGCGCCCGCGCTCGGCATGACGGTATCTGAGCTTCTCGAGGGTATTGAATAGAGGACGCCTATTGACCGGTGGTTACGCCATCGGGATGCGGTCGTGGTTGACTTGGCTGTAGAACAGGCGCTGGATCTCGGCCGCATCGCGTGACTGGCCGAGTGCCCACATGGTCTTGGCCACGAGCGTCTCGGTGGTCATGTCGTCGCCGCGCAGAATGCCCGGATGATTGGCGTAAGCACGGCCGACCTCATAAATGCCCAGATCGAGGCCCTCTTCGGGGACCTGCGTGGTCATAACGACGGTGCGACCCGAATCGACCCAGCGGAAAATTGCCTCTTGGAACGACTCGCCCGACTCGCCAAACTCGGGAATACCGCCAATGCCAAAGGTCTCCAGAATCACGGCGTCGTAGCTATCGGCAAGGGCGTCGAGGATGCCCGGGTTTACGCCGGGCGTAAGCTTGAGTACAAATACGCGCGGGTCGATGCTGTCGTAGAAACGCACCGGGTTTTCGCCCTGATGAGTGCCGTGGAGCCCGTTGCGCACAATGCGGTCGTTGCGGATGTAGGCAATGGGCGGATAGTTGACGCTAATGAACGCGTTAAAGCTCATGGTGCGCTGCTTGCGGGCGCGCGTGCCGGCAATGGCGACGCCGCCAAACACGATCGACACATCGTGCGAATGCTCGTCGAGCGCATAGAGCAGGCTCTGGTACAGGTTGAGCTTGGCGTCGGTAAAGGGGTTGCCCATGGGCTTTTGCGAGCCGGTGAGCACGATGGGCTTGGGGCTGTCCTGAATCAGATAGGAAAGTGCTGCCGCGGTGTAGCTCATGGTGTCGGTGCCGTGTAGAATCACGAAGCCGTCGTGGTCGGCATAGCCCTTGACGATGACGTCGCGGATACGCATCCAGTCGCTCGGACGCATATTGGTGCTGTCGATGTTCATGGGCTGCACGACGTCGAGCTCGCAGAGGCCCGAGATCTCGGGGACGCTCTGGGCGAGCTCCTCACCGGTCAGGGCGGGGGAGAGGCCGTTGCCGTCCTCGGTCGATGCGATGGTGCCGCCCGTGGCGATGAGAAGGATGCGCTTCATGCTGGTATTCCTATCGTATTTGCCGCCGCAGAGGCGGAGTCGTTCGGCAGTATTGTGGCACAGGGCGTCCAATGTTCAAACGTATTACATCATCTGTAACGTTTGAAAACACTTCAATTGCCGTCAAATAAGGGCCCAGGTCGTGCGTTTGCCGTGCGCTGATGGCTGCGAGGGGCGAGAAACCCCATATAACGTGTACACTATGGAGGTTATTTTCGTTCATTCACGCGGGTGGGCACCGGCTCCCCGCCAACAAGAGGGGGAACCATGGATCAAAAGGCTTCCGCAAAGGTCCTCGTACTCGACTTTGGTGCGCAGTACGGTCAGCTCATTGCCCGTCGCGTCCGCGACCTCAACGTGTATTCCGAGATCGTCCCCTGCGACATCTCGGCCGACGAGATTCGCGAGATGAACGCCTCTGCGCTCATCCTTTCCGGCGGCCCGGCTTCCGTGTATGCCGAGGACGCTCCGTCTATCGACCCCGCCATCTTTGACCTGGGCCTTCCCGTCCTGGGCTTTTGCTACGGCCATCAGATCACGGCCGTGACGCTCGGCGGCAAGGTCGGCCACTCCGAGGTGGGCGAGTACGGCCGCGCCACCATCACGCGCACGGCCGGCGCCAAGCTCTTTAACTCCACGCCTATGGAGCAGACCGTGTGGATGAGCCACCGCGACGCCGTTTCCGAGGTGCCCGAGGGCTTTACCGTTACCGCCAGCACCGACGTGTGCCCGGTTGCCGCCATGGAGTGCGTCGAGCGCAAGATTTTCACCACTCAGTTCCACCCCGAGGTCAAGCACTCCGAGTACGGTCAGCAGCTGCTGAGCAATTTCCTGTTTGAGATCTGCGGCCTGGAGCCCAACTGGAGCATGGACAACCTGGTCGAGACCATGACGGCCGAGTTCCGCGAGAAGGTCGGCGACGACCGCGTGATTCTGGCCCTGTCCGGTGGCGTCGACTCCTCCGTCGTGGCTGCGCTGGGCGCTCGCGCCGTGGGCAAGCAGATGACCTGCGTGTTCATCAACCACGGCCTGCTGCGCAAGGGCGAGCCCGAGCAGGTGGAGGAGGTCTTCACCAAGCAGTTTGACGTCGACTTTATCCACGTCCACGCCGAGGACCGTTATGCCGAGCTTTTGGCCGGCGTGACCGAGCCCGAGGAGAAGCGCCGCATCATCGGTACGCAGTTCTGGAAAGAGTTCTTCGCCGTGGCGCAGCAGCTCGAGACCGACGGCAAGCCGGTCAAGTACCTGGCCCAGGGCACCATCTACCCCGACATCATCGAGTCCGGCGCTCGCAAGACGGGCGGCAAGACGGCCACCATCAAGAGCCATCACAACCTAATCCCGTTCCCCGAGGGCGTGCACTTCGACCTTATTGAGCCGCTCGATCACTTCTTTAAGGACGAGGTCCGCGCACTTGGTCTGGCGCTCGGCCTGCCAGGTCATATCGTGTTCCGTCAGCCCTTCCCGGGCCCGGGTCTGGCCATCCGCATCATCGGCGCGGTCGACAAGGAGAAGCTCGAGATTCTCAAGAACGCCGACGCTATCGTGCGCGAGGAGCTCGACGCCTACAACCAGCGTCTGTTTGAGCAGACCGGCGAGCGCAACTCCGAGCACAGCTGCTGGCAGTACTTTGCGGTCCTGCCCGACATTAAGTCCGTCGGCGTTATGGGCGACGAGCGCACCTACCAGCGCCCGATCATCCTGCGCGCCGTCGAGTCCAGCGATGCCATGACCGCCGACTGGGCCAAGCTGCCCTACGACGTGCTGGCCCGCATCTCCGGCCGCATCGTCGCCGAGGTCCCTGGCGCCAACCGCGTGTGCTACGACATCACGTCCAAGCCGCCCGCGACGATTGAGTGGGAGTAGCGGAAATACGTGCAACATACGTGCTGCGTGCATGACAACCTAGATAGCACCCATGGCGCACTGCGCCATGGGTGCTATCTTTGTGTATGAGAGCGGGTCATGTCGCATTCCGGTCGCCATGTGACGGATATCCGTCGCGCCATGACAGATTCCAGGAACATGCCGCCAAACGCATAATGTTGCGAGAATATTGACTCGCACAAGGAAAACTTTTCAGAAGAGGCGCCTGCTTCGAGCGGAATAGGCTCCTTATCCATAATTATCGAAACAACAAACTCTCAGGGGCAAAGCAATGGCAATATCAGCACCTAAATCAAATGACACGAATCTTTCAGATTTGCTGTCCAGCATACATAAGGGAGAGACGCAGCTCCCCGACTTCCAGCGCAAATGGACCTGGGATGACAACCGCATCAGGAGCTTGCTCGCAAGCCTTTCGCAGGGTTACCCCATGGGCGCCTTGATGCAACTAGAGTATGGAAGCTTAGAGGTTAAATTCAAATACCGCACCATCGAAGGTGCTCCCTCCTCCGAAGCAACTCCGCGGTATTTGGTTATGGATGGCCAGCAGCGCCTGACTTCAATGTACAGATCACTGTATGGGAAGGGTCCCGTATCTACAACGAATGACAAACGTGTTGCCATCTCGCGTTTCTATTATCTGGACATGAACGCATGTCTCGACCCCGAAACGGATAGGTACGATGCTATCGTTTCCGTCCCTGAGGACAGGAAAATCAAGGAGAACTTCGATCGAGATGTAAAGCTTGATTTGTCCACCCGCAAACTTGAGTATGAACACGAGATGTATCCCGCGAACGTCCTCTTCGACTCAAGCGCTGCAACTCAGTGGTTACTTGGCTATATGTCTTTTCATCAGTCATCTCCAGATGCCATGACAAAGTTCAACAAGTTTCAGCAGGATGTCATCGAAACAATTACTTCGTATAGGCTCCCCGTTATAACTATGGACAAAAGTACACCACGCGAGGCTGTTTGCAAGGTGTTTGAAAACGTTAATACCGGCGGCGTCTCACTCACTGTGTTCGAGCTCGTTACTGCAACTTTTGCTACTTACAAGTTTGACCTCCGAGGAGACTGGAAGGCCAACAAGCGCCGAATTCATGCTCTGGATAAGGACATTCGCACTGACGTTACAGAAAGCGTAGACGAAACCGCTTTCCTGACTACAGTGACACTATTTACGAACTACAAGCGTAAGCGTGACGGTTTAAGCGGAGCCGTTAGTTGCAAGAAGAAAGATGTGCTGGACCTGCGATTCGAGGATTATCAGGCGAACAAAGAAGCTGTTATCGAGGGCTATGAACTTGCTCGTGAATTTCTGCTATCGCAGTCCGTTTTCAGGAAGCGCGATCTTCCTTACACGACTCAGATCATTCCTCTTGCTGCAATTGCTGGCTATGTGGGTCCCAAGACTTTCAAGGACCCCAAGAGCCAAAAAATCATTGCTCGTTGGTTCTGGTGTGGAATCTTTGGAGAGATGTATGGCGGCTCTAACGAGACTCGCTTTTGCTATGACATAGAGGATGTTGTTGCCGAGATTGAAGGCGCAGAATCCGAGATGCGAACCGTAAACAATGCCCATTTCCAGTCAACCCGACTTCTGGGACTCCAATCGAGACAGTCGGCAGCCTATAAGGGAATCATGGCCCTCCTCTATAAGGGAAAGGGGCTCGATTTCATGCGCGGCATCTCTATCGATATCGTGAACAGCATGGAAACCGCTCCCGATATCCATCACATCTTCCCGCAAAGCTACTGCGAAAAGATGGGATACGAAAGACAGAAGTGGAACTCGGTCATCAACAAGACACCTCTGCTACCTGAATCGAACAGAGAAATTGGAGGCTCGGCCCCCAGTGCCTACTCAGCGAAAATCGTTAAGAAGGCTGACATCGAACAGGGCGAGCTTCGTCATCGAATCGAATCGAATCTTATTGACTGGGATGCGTTCATTAATGATGACTTTGATGCCTATTTCAAGGCTCGTGCCATAGCTTTGCTAGACGCTATTGAGTTCGCTATGGGCAAGTCCATCTCCGATAGGGGCACCGAGGAAACAGTAAAGAGATTTGGCTGCTCATTGGAAAAGGATGCTTCTTAGCTCCGTTATTGGTTATAGAAAGAAGGTTTAATGTCTGATTTTGAAATTTTGCAGCAATTGTGCGGAACAGCAGACGAGCTTTCAAAGAAAAATATCAGCTCTAGTTCACCTGATTTCAAAGCATGGAAGATAAGAGCTGACAGGCTGTTGATTAGGCGATTTGGAGAAGACAGCTACGAATTTAAAAACTTTAACAAAATCAGCTACTCGTTGTCTTTCTTTACCACCAGCACGCCCCACTCGGCTTTCGTTGATGCCTGTGCGGAAGGCCTGCGCAGAGCAAAAGCTGTGCTGGAGATATACCTTGATGAGTTTTCAGCCGAAGGGGAAACCGGATCGACTGCAAATGTCGGAGACTATTCGAAGGTATTTATCGTCCATGGCCACAACGGAGAGCTTCGGGAAAGGGTTGCGAGAATCATCGAAAGGCAGGGTCTGACGGCGGTTATCCTGAACGAACAGTCCAATCAGGGCAAGACAATCATCGAAAAGTTGGAAATTGAAGGCAATGCGGCAGGAGCGGTATGCCTATTTACGGCGGACGACGAAGGAAAAGCCCAGACAGAACACTCGGCAAAGCCCAGGGCTAGACAGAATGTTGTATTTGAAGCCGGATACTTTATTGGTCGGCTTGGCAGGGAAAACGTTGCAATTCTTGCTGACAAAGGTATCGAGATTCCCTCCGATTTACAGGGCGTTGTATATACCGGAACAGACAATTGGGAGTTTGGTCTCTTGAAGGAGCTCAAGTCCATGGGATATTCCATCGACTTTAATAAGATGGATCTCTAACGGTTGCAAGAAGAAAGTTTGGAGTTATATTGTCCCGCCCATCACTGGGCGAACGCAGTATAATTTGGCTCGAGTAATTCGGTTTCGTGCCGTGACTCACCGTGACTCATGAAAACGCCCCAGTTGATCTCAAATACTGTGACTCAAATTTGACGGCATGCCCAGACGTCGATTTTTGAGGCTAAGTATAAATAGGATTGACTGGAGCAAACTGCGACAAACTGGAACAAACTGGAAGCAGTTTTTAACTATAGAGTGGAAATAGTTAAATACGTGCAGCATACGTGCATGACAACCTAGATAGCACCCATGGCATAAACAAGTCAGGGGCTTTTCGTTTGGCAACCGCTGGACAACCTTTATGGTTTCGCGCCCCGTGAACAGGGGACGCAGCACTGTTCACGTCCGGGCCCATGTCGGCACCGATTAATGCCCGCGCTGCTTCTACTGCTCAAAGCACGTCGCCCGGGGTCCCTCGCCAGAGGAGAACTGACCGTTCCTTGCGAAACCGCGAGACCAGCTATATCCGCTTGCTGCGGGCTTGCTTGAGCCAGTTCCTCTTGAAAGAGCCTATACCTCCGAAGAACTTGTTGTACGTCTCACCGTTCTCCTTGGCCTCGTACTTGACCAAGGCAAGTTCGATGGTGCAGAGGTAATCCGCCACTTGCTCGAGGCGGTAGTCGGTCATCGAGGTCTTGCGGCGTCGGACGACCCCTTTTGAGAGGACCTTGCCCACCGAGCGGTCGAGCGCCTGCTTGACAATGTCCTGACCGTTGTCGTAATAGACCTTCACATCGTCGAAGGCCTGGAAGAAGCCCAGGTGTTCAATCATGGCGGAGGAGATGTCGCGCCCCATGCGCTCCATTAGCCTTGCCGGGTCTTCGAACTGGCTGCGGCGGTAGACGAACGTGATATAGGAAATGGGAAGTTTACGGACGAACGAGGAGAAGTAGGCGAGCATCAGCTTGCGCTGCCCGATGCCAAGAAACTCATAATCCTTGTGCCCGTTCATGAGAGGCTCGGAGTGAAACGGAATGTTAGGGAGATCGGCCCTGGCAAGCTTGGCCTCATAGCCCGTGACCGCCTCGGCGATGCTGTCTGCCTGGTCGTGAAAGACGAGTGTGAGCAGGTAGTAGCGAGCTTTGCCGCCGCGGTCGCCGCTCTCGTCGACGAAGATGCTGAGCTCCTTGGCCAATGGGGACTCCTAATGGAATGGATAAAAAAATAGCCGGGGGACTCCCCCGGCACTTGGAGGTAGCTTAATGAGCCACCAATAACCTTATAGCATGCTCTGACGGTAAGTGCAAGGGGGGGCGAGCCGGTACATGACGTTGCGGCTGATGCGCAGCATCGCGCGCCTCGTCGGCGCCGAATATCGCGTTGGTCGATGCGATGGGCCTCACCTGGCTCCTGCTAGTGCTCTTTGTCATGGTCGTCCTCGAGCTCCTTTCGTTTCGAGGCTCCCTCGCGTGCCCGGCCGCGGGCGGCCCCCGGGGCGGTCAACACCGTCATTTTCCGCCGCTTCTCGACTCGATGTAGGCGTCCACGGACGCCCTCGACACTAGGAGCTTCCTGTCGAGCTTGTACGAGTCGATCTTTCCCGACCGGATTAGGCCGTACGCCTTGTTTCGGCTCGCCCTCATGTACTCCTGCATCTCGATCACCGTCATCCATTCGTCGCGGTCCTGGTTGCCCTCGGGCGCGGCGCATTCGGCTGTGCGTGCCATGGTTCCTCCAATCCTCCCGTGCGGCACCGCGCGGGCACGCCGCACGGCACCGTGTGCCTTTGCGTCTGCGCGACGATTGAACCGCCTGATGGCGCGATGCGCGCACGGCGGGAGCGGAGACGGGTCGAGGTGGGTCGAGCTGGTCGGGCCTTCACGAAACGGCCATGAGCCGTACGTCTTAGCTGGCAGCTAAGTCCCTGAAAAGTAAAAGGCGCCCATGCGGGTGCCTGCCTAGGCTCGAAAAATGTTCGGTTGTGGTCGGAATACACGTCTTCCGCGGTGCTGTCGTCCGGAGTCCGGCATCTGTCGTTCGCCTCTTCTGTCGTGTTTGATGTTGCGTGTTATACGAGCGACCTTGCGCAGGCTTTTCAGCTCGTTGCCCCAGGGCACCCGGGTAAATGATACCCATCCGTTGGGACATGGACATTGCGGAAGGGTCGTCTGGGCAAGCTAGGGTGGACGAGCGGACGACGGCAACCTGATCAGAGCCTCTATTTAACCCCAAAGATCTTTTCTCTCGCTCAGGCGATGACGTTGTAGAGATTAGCCGCGCTCGGAATCCACACACGCACCCGAGGGGCTCTGCTGTTGTCGGACTCTCATCTGGTTAAAAGAGGCGAAAAGATCGCAAAACTAGTCCTGTACGCGGATTTTTCCGTGCTCTTCAAGCCATTCGAGCATGTACTCGATGATGTCCCTCTCGTTCTGGAACACGTCGTCGAACGCATACGAAGCCCAATCGCCTTCCGTTGCCCCTTCGAAGAACTTTCTCAAAGTCCTTGTCTCGGCCCAGTCGAGCGCCCTCTCGATATCTTCTTGTTCGTTACGACTTAGGGAGTCGAATGCGTCTCTCTCAACGCCATGCAGAAGCAGGGTGTCATAGAAATGCGCGCGAGTGTTGATGCCCTGCTGTTTGAAGTACTTGTATGGATGGGCTGCGGGTGCCATAGCCGTTTCAAGCCAATGTTGCCTGATCTCTTCGTCCCGCATGATGTCGTAGTCGAGCGTTCGACAGTACTTCCCCGCAAGGTAATCGGGATGCACATCCAGCTCCTTGGCGCAAGCATCGAGAAGCTCTGGGGTCATCTCTCCGTCGTTTACCCCGTCTCTGATCTGGCGGCTGCTCCATTCGGTTTTCTTTGCGAGTCCGTTCATGCTCACGCCGCGCTGACTGCATACCCATCTGAACCAGTCCCTGTTTATCGGCTGCTTGCGCTTTATCCGGTTTGCCATCGATACCTCCAAGTGAGGGGATTAAGCCAAAACATTCCACTGTGCAATCCCCGTTAGTGCAAGTAGAATTTCAATTAAAGGTACCGAGGGATTATCCCGCACCCCTTGGCCAGCAGTTTATCCAAAATAAATCAGGGAGGCAATTATGAAGAAGACGGATGCAAGACATCAATCCGCATCGAGAACAATAAGCCACTTTAACCCCGGCAACGAACAAACAGCCCTAAACGAAGCAGACCCTTTATGGGGTCGTGGGACAGTGCGTCAAAAACAGATGGAGTACGGGAAAGGAACCGAAATGATCGGAGAACTGACCAAGAAATCGTTCGAGGTGCCGGCCCTTCTCGAACGGCATAACGATTTCGAGCAAGCAATATGCAGAACGGTGTTTCAAGACAAGTACAGCTCCAGCGTGAAGACTTACCACGTCATCGATCACCTCGTCTCGCGAGGCGAAGAGCTCGGACTCATGGGCGTCCCAAGCTATCTCGCGGCAGTAGAGGCACTGAAGAGATTCAGCTCCTATCACGCTGGCCTAATCAGGGGTTTTGCCGGGGAACGACGGGTCTTCTACGCGATTAAGCATGTCGGGTCCAGCTTCGAGCAACTGGTCAATGCCGAGTTGGACTACGAGGGCGAGCACGATGAGTTCGACCAGATCCTCGTCAGCCGACAGGGCCTTGTGATAGTCGAAGTGAAGAACTACTCCTCCTCGGCCGCGATCGGGAGCGACGGAATCCTGAGGTTTGAGGACGGAAGCGGGCGCATGCGCAACGTTGGCGAGAGGATGGCTTCCAAACGTTACGTCTTGCGCGAGGTCGTGTCCAATGCAATTGGGCGCGAGCTCCCTGATGGAGCGATCGTCTCCCTTGTCGTCAACGCCAACGAGAAGACCTTTATTCGTAACGATTCTGATCGAGTCGAGGTTCTGAGCACGGGCAGCATCGCGCGTCGAGTCGAGGAGCTGTTGAGAGGCGACGAGGTCCTAGGGGCCGAAGACGTCTCCGCCATCAAGGCGGCGCTTGAGGCTGCCCACCATCCCATTGAGATTGAGCCAGAGATCGATTTCGAATATGTATCAGCAACCTTGCATGAGGCCCTCTCGCTGATCGCCCGATCGGTTGCGGAGGAGAAAGAGGACGAGGATTTTGCTCGCGTTTCCGTTCCCGAGAGCGAGACTTGCTCGGTAGTTCAGGCGCGGAGGTTGTCTCCTGCGCTCGTCTCGGGTGTAGTGGCTCTTCTTTTGGGCCTTGCGGGCGGATACGTACTCGGATCAACGGGAAAATGGAGGTAAGCGGATGAACGACGTTATGGAACGCACCGCTACAAGCTACGCGGTGATTGATGCAGTGGGCAACAAAGCAAGCGATTGTCGGGGCATGCTCAAATCCCTTGTCGATGCGACGAACGGCGTCACCGAGCCTCAGGCTGGCCTTCTCGGATGCCTCGTCGTTTCCATTGCCGGGGTGGCGGGATATGGAATATACGCCCTTTGCGACCTGGTCAAATCCGGACACCCCGTCGAGCTCACCTCTGGAGGGGTGCGCTTCGCGGCGAATATGGCAGCGCTCAGCGAGGCGAGCAGCCTCTAATCGGCAGACAGGAGAATCGATGCAGGTGAATGAGATACCTTCGATCGGGACCACGCTGACTTACGGCGAGGCGATCCTCGCATACAACCGCTTCGAGCGATCGATGCTTGAGAAGGGGTGCGGGGCCGGGCTTCTGCCCGCGGTGGGGCTGTACGACCTGCTTTGGCAGCTTGAGTCGCTCGCGCAGAAGTTTGGAATTGAGGGCAAGGGGGCCTTCTCGAGGCTCAAGAGGGAGATCCGGCCGTTCTCGAGCGAGAGGACCGCTTTGGCGAACGGGGTGAACGGTGAGAGGTTCTACCCGCCGCAGGATGAATCGGCGCTCAGACAGCATGACGAGACACATCTTTTCAAGGTCGGAATCGACGGGGGCATGCTCGCCGGCGACATCGACGAGGCCCTAGAGCTGCTTTCAAAGGAGTCTACCAAGGTCGACGTATACGCCGACACCTGTTCACCCGATTGTTCGGAACGGGATTTTGACAGGCTAGGTGAAGACCCTTTCATGAAATGGGTTGGGATCGGGTTTTGCGTGACGATGATCTGCCTCGGAATCTCGATGCTCGTCCATTCGGCCTTCCAGATTGGCTTTTGCTCCAAGTGGTTTATCTAGTGTGGGAGCCGTTGAACGAGCAGGCTTTCATTCAATTCGCCAACTCTTGGGCAAGCCGCCCGAGACTACTCACTTTGCTCACCGATGGCGAAGACCCGCGACCTGGGGTTTTGCAAACGGTGCGAGAGCCACCCGCGTTGATTCACTTACGATTGCAGCTGGCGGCTTGCAGGCTAAAGGGAGATTGAGTTTCAAAACGGGCGTTTTTGGTGCTATTGAGCTTCCAAAGGTGGTCCGCCGTTTCTTTTGGGGCAAAAACAAAAACTCGGCGCCCTGAGCTTGAAAAAAGTTTTTGAAGTTGTCCCGACTTTTGTCCCCGAAGCCGATGAAACACGACATGGTGTTACTTGGCGGTACTCGGTTAGAGACGGCAGTGAAAACTGGATGCAACTAGAATGATGGGGCAGCAAAACCAGAACCATCGAGTGGGAGTGATTTTCGCAGGTGAACGGGCTGTTTTGATGTACTCACATCACTTGGCACCCACTATCACCTATTAGTACCGAGTGGATTTGCCCCAGCATTTTTATTGGGGAGTATTTTTCGCGAAAATCGGCTTTCAGATGTACTCACTGAGGCTTTTTCGCAATGTCTTTCGCTGTTTACGTGCTTGACTGGGCCGGTGCCCTCATGGGAAAGGGCGTCTGGGTCCGCATGTACTGGCACGAGGCGGCGGACGCCTACCGCGACGTCGTCGACGGCGCGGGGCTGCCGATAGCCCGCAGGCGGGACGGGTGGAGCTTCCTCGTCGCGGACCCGAGCGACGTGGACGTGCTCGACAGGCTCACGCTCGACGGCGAGATAGTCCTCGAGCGGATTGACCGGCCGCCTCGTCGACGCCGCCAGGATGATGCGCACGTACGACACCGCCGAGGACCTCGGTCCCCGGACGGTCGCAGCGCATGCCCATCTCGAGGCGCTCATGGACGACGGCGTAGAGGGCGACCCCGATGAGGCGATCTGCTCCCGAATGGGCATGGACGCCGCAACCTGGCGCACGATCGATGCCGCGCAGGCCGCGTCTCGGCCCCGAACGTGCGACGATTAGCCCCGTTTCCAAGGTGTTCTGGGTCGACCCGGGTGCCAAACGGGCTTAGAATCGATTACAGCGCCTCGTCTACCTGGGGTTTGTAATTAGCAAAGTCATGAAGGCCGATTGTTCATGAGCGGCAAACCTGAACGTAAGGCCATCACTCATAAGAGCTGCTATGAAAAATCTAGCCACGCCAAGAGGGCCACATCATTATTCTTTGTGCAATCCTTAGTTATCACTGACCTGTTATAACGACATAAGTAAGGAGCCTGGCCGCAGTCACTCGTGGAACCTCGAAGCCATGTTTCTGACTTTAAGCCATATCGGTCAATCTCTTGCTCACTCGGAGCAAATATGAAGTCACTCACGCCATCATGGGAGACCTTCTTCAAGAGGCTCTTTTCAGCCTTTGTGAAATGGTCACTGAGCATTTCGACGATGGTTTTCTCCCGCAATGCACAACTCGCCCAATCAACGGATTCTATCTTGTCGTGATACTGAGTAAGCGAATGCTTTAGAACGATTAGCACTTGGTCACTTTCGATCTTTTGGACCCTCCATGTGTACGGGCAAGGTTTCTTGGCCCGCCAAATCCCGTTCGATCCGAGATTTATCTCATCGCCAACTTTAAGCATGGCAATAAAGCTTTTAACGCGCTTCATGTAGTCTGCCCGTGCTTTATTGTATTGTTCATTTGCCGCTTTTCTGGCCTTTTCTGCCCGCAAAACGGCCTCGCGTATTTCTGCTTCCTTCTTTTCAATCTTTTCCAGCAAGAGCCGCTTTTCCTTGCCTTTGAAAAATCCTAACCTGCTCAATTCTCGTTGCATGCCCTGCTTTTCTTTTTCTAGGCTATTTGCCCTGCGCTCTTCGTATAGTTCTGAGCTTGGCTTTGATGGCTTCCCGCCAGCAAGCTTGATAAGCGCCTCGGATAGCATCGCAATTCTTGCAAGCTTTTCGCATTGAGTTTTCGACGATAGCGCACTCAAGGAACTGTGACTACTTTCTTTCCTTAAATAAAAGCCGTCTGCCTTTTCGAATTTTGCTATTGCCGAACAGAAGTCTTTTTCGGTTTTTGCGTTGTTCATTAGCTTGGTCGCTTCCGCAAAGAAGATGCCCTTTGAACACAAGTTGGCAAGTGATCTGCTGTCCTTGAAATCACCTAGTTTCCTGAATTCGTCCCGGGCTTTCTTATAATCGCCCTCGTACATTGCTTCCTTGGCAAACGCGTATGCGCTTACGAGCGATTCCTCGGACTGCCTTTTAGCGATTGCAGTATCGTCCAACCCGGTCTGAATCCACAATGCCGGACGTACGGCTGTTATCGAAGAGTTTCCCTCCATAGTAGGAGAATCTGCCCTTCTAAAAAAGTAACATTTGCGAAAGTTATCGTATACGGTAAATTCATAGCTGCTGGCATTGCCATCTTCGTCTACAACTCGAACATCTTTTATTTCGCGGGTACTAAGATTACGCATCCACCACTTGGTTGGGTTCTTTTCGCCTGCAATGGAACAGCGCCTGGCGCGCTCGTCCGTGAAGTACTCGTGCACCTCATCGACGCTCAATATGAAGATTCTATCTTCGACATTTTTATCGGCATCTATGTCGCGTACTGTGGCCGTCGCTACCCTGATCCTTGCCTCTTCGGGAAGCGAACTGTAAAACTCTTCGTTAAGCCACTTTCTAAGAGAGCACTCGCTCCATGTCCCATGTCCCCACGGTCTATCACCAATGCACACTTCGGTAATCATGAGTACTCTGCCAAGATCGGCGTCGACGTCAAGAATCCTCCATGGCACGCGGTACTCGCCAGAGCCGTTTTTCCCTTTAACCATAATTGGCTGCATGTACTTTGACGCCTCAGATCGCATGCGGTCAATCCGTGCCTCATTCCATTTGACTTTTGCTTCTGCCGCCTTAGCTTTTGCTTTTGCTTCTGCCGCCTTAGCTTTTGCTTCTCGATAATCACCTAGTTCGCAGAATGATTTATAAGCTGATTCGTAGCAGCCGTTATCGAACGCCTTGATCGCGTTGTTATATTGCTCAGATCGCTTTCGCTCCTCTTCTTGCTTCGCCTTTTCTTCGCGCTCCTTTGCGACCCTGCTCGTTTCGGCAATTTCAGCCGCTTTGATTTCTTCCTCGCTGAAATCGCTTGTCAACGAAGAGAGGATTTTTCCATCAAAATCAAAGTACTCGGATGCGTAGAGCAGGCCTGTGTATGCGTCTACCGAATTGAACGTAGCGCTGAAGTTGTTGCCAAAGAAAATAATCAGTTCTTGATCGCTCTCGAGCTTTGGCAAAAGAAAGAGTCCTTTGATGATCTTGCTTGAAGCAAGCGCGCCTGTTGCAAGGTCGTTAATCTTTCTTTCTAGGTTTTCCCGAAAGTCCTCATAACGCTTTTCGTCCTTAACAAACGCATCGATCAGGAAATACCTCTGTTTGCCTCCTCCTTCGGGGTTTTTCGCATCAGCGAATTCTTTATACAGGGCATCGCAAACGTTTTCGAAGCTGCCCTCGTTGAATAATCTATCGATGGATCCGCCACATATATCCATTACATGGTCGTTTCTCCATTGATCGCGGAATAATAGCCACGAAGAGAAATCGTCGCCACTCACGCAGGAATACATCGATCTTTCGAAGCGAGCATCTGAGAGGTGCTCGCGAAATCGCTCGTATTTCGCTGCTTCGACGCGGCCCTCTTTATAGACGTCATCAAAGTCGGGCATTATCAATCTGATGATCCCCATTGCGATCGACTCGCCGTTGGGTTCGTCATAGATTTCATAAAAGAGATCAGCGAACGATAGTTTGTGCAGGTCTTTCTCTCGCTTTATGTCTGACAATTCCATCCTCGATCTCCGATCACGATTACCTATAGCGTTTGCCGTAGTTCTTCCCATAATTCTTGTTCATCGAGTATCGCTTATCATATGGTTGTGTTCGTGGGTGCTCATGACCAGGGTTCTCAGAAGATGCTTGTTTGGACAAGCCTAAGCTTGCTCCTGCGGGGCTTCCTGAGAAGGATCCATAATGCCAAGAAGACCGTCCGTAACCGACTTTGAAACCTTTGCCATAGCTTTTCTTTGATCCCCGGCCTGATTTAAAAGTCCCGTGCATCTTCCCGACCACGGCGTTGCCGATATGCTGCGAATGGGCACGAGAATAACCTTTGGCACGATATTGCCCTGAAATCTTTCCAGAAACGAAACTCTTCGTATTCGCGGAGAACTTCCCACGATTGCCTCGGCCACCGCGTGCCATAGCACCTCCAATTGCAACTGCAACCATTATATTCGAGGCAATGGTCAGTTCTATAATCAAACAGAGTGATTGACGATGAGAAAGATTGGTACATAAGGGCTATTTCATCCCCTCTATTGCTATTCGGATAGGCTCTGGTGTCGACTCAGCACAAAAACAAACTTTGAATCGATTTCAGCACCTCGTCTATCAGGGGCTTCGCAAGCAGCCGCATTGACGGTCGTTTTCAACATTCGAAGGCTATAATCATGGCGGAGACTGCGCAGGGAACGGAGGCACTGCGATGATGACCGACGACGAGGCCAAGAGGCTCATGGAGTAGCACGAGATGGCCTACTTCAGGGGCGACCTCGCAATGAGCATGCCGAGCAGCCACTCCATCGACGAGATGTGGGAGATCTCCGAGGCCATGGATGCCAGCACCGCGAAGGTCGATGCCGCCATGCGCGCCGAATTCGAGTCCCTTCCGCCGGAGGCAAAGGTGAAGCTCCTCGACATGCTCGCCGAATCCGGCGTCGAGTCGCGAGAGTGGTGGGAGAAGAACCTCTGCGGTTTCGAGGTTTCCGACTCGCCGCCCGAGAACTAGCAGCTGGCACACAGAGGCCCCGCTCGTTAATGAGCGGGGCCTCTTGCATCATTCGGTTTGCGAACGCTTTTCCTAGCTATTCGGTGCCATCGTCGTCTTCCGCGTCCCAATGGCCCTTCCTGCGCATCAACGCTAGGATGGCGATGCCGCATGCTGCAGCGGCAGCCAGGCATGCGAGCGGGATCCAGGGCACAGAGTCGCCCGTCTTGTGCAGACCGCCCTTGGGGGCCGGGCTCGTGGGCGTGACGGGCTTGTCTGCCAGGCTCACAGTCTGGCCGGCGTCGTCGATGTCGGCGTGGACCGCTACCTCGGCGCCCTCCTTGGAGACCGTCTTGAACGCCACGATGTCGTGGCCCTTGAGCGCGCTACCGTCGAACGTGAAGCTCAGGCTCACGGAGCCGGACGACTTGTCGGGGACGAACGAGGTCGTGGCTGTCACGTCCTTTCCGCCCAACTGGACGGGTTCGCCAGTCTCCTTGTCCATGAGCGTGCCGGTGACGGCGTACTCCTCCCCGGGGGTGAGGCCCTTGTAAGCGACCTCGTCGACGATGGTCGCCTCCGCGTCAGCGACGGCCTCGTGGTCGCCGTCGTCGGCGTCGGTGGATTGGCTACACTGATGTGGACAGTTCCGGGAGGGGCGCAGGAGACGGGGGCCGTATATGAGGGACCCCAGGCACCCGAGGCATTTCACCGACGAGTTCAAGAGGCAGATAGTCGACCTCCACAACGCCGGCAAGCCCAAACGCGAGGCCATGGACGAGTACGCCGCGCGCCGCGGACAACCACACGTCCGAGCAGAACCGGATCCTGGAGCTCGAGCGCGAGAACCGCAGGCTCCGGACGGAGGTCGACGTCTTAAAACAAGCGGCGGCGATATGCGCTCGAAAGTGAGGGCCATAGCGGCCAACGAGGGCCGCTGCCCCATATCAGCGCAGTGCAGGCTCCTCGGCGTCGCGAGGTCGATGTACTGCTCCATGCGCTCGCGGCCCGGCCGGCCCGCCGCGCCGGACCCCGCCGCGACGGCCATGGTCGCGGCCCACGCCGCCAGCGAGGGCCGGTGGCGATATGGTGAGTTTTTCTCGCAAGGGGGCGCGCGGCCATGGGATTCCCGATCAGATGTCGTTGCCCATGGCGCGCAGCGTCTCGTCTAGCTCGTCTTTCCTTACACGCAGAAGTCTCCCGATCCTTATGGCGGGAATCTTCTGCCGTTCGATGAGCTTGTAGACCGACGTCTTCGATACGCGCAGGTATTCCGCGATCTGCGGCACGTCCATGAGGCCGTCGGGCAGGTCGTACGTTTCGGACGTCGAGGAGGCAGCAGATCCCCGTATCTCCGCCCCGACATTCTCGTGGGTTTCGGCATCATTATCCGATATTCCAGTGCGTGCCGGGAACGCGTCGCGTGGCATCTGGAGGATGTCGTCTTTCATGGGATGGCCTACCGTACTCTCGTCTCGCATCTGGTGCTCTTGGGTCGCAACGAGGCCCAAAGAGTCGTGTCTATTCGACGTAGCAAGTAGAGAGATGCCTGTTGAGAGTTGTATATGTAAAGCCACGCGGGGTGTTAGACCACGCTAAGCTACGCTAGGTCATGGTTTGGTGAAGGATTTACGCAAAGCGTTATCGACGAATGCAACACAAAGTCACTACTATTCCAGCGCGCGCCTCGGCTATTCGTTTTGCAGTGAGAAAATAAACGCATAAATGCTAGGAATGCTACGAAAGGTTGTATCTATGACAACTGTGGCGAGGCTCTCAAAGGGAACGTTCAAAAAAAGCGATATGCACGTGCATTCAAGCTCGTGCTACAGCAGAAGTTACGATGAAGAGTCTTTCCTGTCGCAGGTGCTGAATAGCGATCTCGATGTGTTGGCAGTGACTGATCATAACAACATTGATGTCGAATTGTTGGGACGGCTGCGTTCCGAGACGAACGCAAATGGAAAGACGCTTATCGGCGGTGTCGAAATCAATATCAAGCTAAAACCATCGACAATAGCCATGTATCATCTCACCCTCGGCAATGGGAAGAAAGGTGACTACTTCCACGC
This sequence comes from uncultured Collinsella sp., assembly GCA_902478365.1. Lineage (GTDB taxonomy): Bacteria > Actinomycetota > Coriobacteriia > Coriobacteriales > Coriobacteriaceae > Collinsella. Next base: position 30,117 of record CABSKX010000010.1, read on the forward strand.
CATCGTCTGGTTTGATATGGGCAAGGCTGCTGAGATGGCAGGCATAATCAAAAACCTATTTATAGATGCGATATTGAGCGACCCTAGCTCTTCAGACGAACTGACTGCAGAAAGCCTCTCCCTACTGCCAAGTAAGGCATTCTCCAAGCAGACTGAAGGAATCGCAATTTACCTCGAAGACTTTCAGGAGAAAGCATCTGCGCTCCAGCACTTCTTCATTCCCCACGAGAATAAAGACAGAAGCCTGTCCCAGTACCTACCGAATAGCTCACAAGCAAATCTGGATTACAAGGATAGGCTCTTCTACTACAGCCATGCCATGGCAGTCGAAGGCGGAGAGAAGAGCAGAAAGCACATCTCAAAAGGTCTGGCGCACGAACTCAACACCACGGTTGCTGCGCTTCTGTTTAGTGATGCAAAAGCACTTGGCGAAATCGGATCAAAGTTCACTTGGATAGACTTCGATGGCGACCTTGAATCACTCCTGCTTGCAATAAGTGACCCAGAAAGCCGAATTAGAACTTCGGACCAATTTCCAGCGCTGCCCCAGACAAACACCGCGGGATTCTTAAAATCAGTGTCCTTTGATGTGATTCACAACGATGGTAGCCGTCACACATCCACACTGCCCTTCGTACCGGGGTACAACGGAATTGTTGGCTCACGAGGAAGCGGCAAGACTCTGCTTGCCAGCTTGTTAGCCGGAAAGGGATTGGACACATATTCCAAGTTTGTGGATTCAGACAGCGTCAAGTTCACGACCTATGGAGGTACGCCGTCGACGGACCATCCGCAGTGCCGGTACCTTGGTCAAGGCGAGCTCGAATGTATTTTTAGGGACGGCAAATACGAGGAAATTCCATTTTTGAACGAGAGAATCTCGCCACTGAAGCAGTCTGCGGAAAGCGAGTCGAAGAAGGCGAAAAAACGTCTTAATGACGTCATCGAACTTGAGAAGAAGCTGCTACTTGCCTTCAACACAAAATATAGTTCAGGCTTCATCCATATGGACCACCTCGACAGTGAAGTTCCTTCGGGTATCTCGATCGCAATGCCTTCGCGCCCAGACAAAGAGATTCTCAAAATCAATCAGGCCAAGACGGATTTGGGCGAGATGCTGGAATCTCTGGAGGCTGCATCAAAAACATCAGCTTCCATATCGTTTAAAAGCACCTATCCCGAGGATAAAGAACTTTTCGCCTCCCTGGAGACTGAAGCGCGTTCCATCGAGGGGGAGCTGTCAAAACTGAAGAGAAAGACCACTCGCCTATCTACCCTTCTGGAAGATATCGATTCTGACTGGTTCGAGAATCGCGAGCAGTTAATAACGGAGTTCTTTTCCACAGCTCGCGAATACAACAGCGAAAGCGACTCAACAGCACTTACGCAGTACCGCGAGAAAACGCGTGAAGTAGCCGCATTTTTTGATGACCTCACCGAGCTCAGGTTTTCTCTGGAATGGCTTAACAGTGAGGCTCGAAGCGCCTACGAGAAGATACATAGCCCCATAAAACCAGTTGAACTTAAGGATGGCAAAGACTCCATCGTCATCACCATGGATTATAGCGAAGAGACGACATTCGACGATAAGTTCGGCGAGCTCCTAAATAGCCAATCCAGCCGAGATTCCCAGACGCTTGTTGAGGCTTTTCTGCATAAATACGACAGCAATGAGATGCACGCAAGATTCAACGGAACCAAGTTCAGGGGCATGTCTAAGCAGAGTCTCAAAGAGCATTATGAAAGGTTCTTCGCTCAGCTTAACAATGCGCTTGCCGAGTCCGATAGGCTGAAAACGGGCATAACGGTTAACGGTAAACAGGTGGACGACATGTCCCCTGGGACAAAAGCTCAGGCGCTGCTGAAGCTGTTCCTGAACGACGAGGTTATCGAGGGGAAATCGATGTACATCGTTCTAGACCAACCGGAAGACAATCTCGACGTAGCGACCATAAAAGATTTCTTAATCGACAGGTTGAAGAAGCTAAAGTTCGATATTCAACTTTTCGTAGTAAGTCATTCGGCGCCAGTCATCGTCAACGGCGACGCACGTAACGTCATCGTCTGCGAAAACGACGATGATAATTTCAGCTACGCTCACGGCGCAATGAACGATGTAGCGATAAAGCAGAAAATTGCCGATGTCCTCGATGGCGGTGAACGGTATCTAAAGATGCGTCTAAATAAATATAATTTTCAGGTAGGTGACGAGAGATGATTTCGTGTGATGAAGCTGGCAATATAGTCATCAGAATTAACAATGCCGCATATGACCTTTCGAATTCAAATCAGTATGCAGACTTTCTACTTTGGGTGACTTCGCCTGTGGAGAACGCAATACCTGACGAAGGTGCAACACCTGACGAGGATGCAGCGCCAGATGAGAATGAGGCACCTGGTAATAATTCGACCATAGATGCCGATGCGTTTAAGGTTGATGACGACATTCCAGAGGAGCATCGTGCGAAAGCATCCCGATATGCAGAATTTCTTGTAGAGTACGCGAGCAGAAGACAGGACAAGCTAACTGAAATGGCTAAAACACTCACGACAGAGCAGCGGGAAAATGAGATCCAGGCGTTTATCAAGCGCTTGAAGAGTGAAGAAGCATAGGCCCAAGACGCTGCTTTGTGGATATGCGGTCAATGTAGTCACCCAAGATGTGAGTATGTGCGTTTCCCCAGTTCAGCGCTGTCACTCTTCACTCGCAATTTTTCACTCTTGGGTCGGGGAGTGCCCCGCCCCATTCGCGCCGTTTCAGCTCATGTAGTCAGTGCCGGCTACATGGTGACTACACGGTTTTCGAGATAGGAGAGTAGAGGAAATTCCAGCTCACCTGCCCTGCTGACTACATGAAAACGGGCAATGCAACGATTGAGTGGGAGTAAGCCGACAGGGTTCTGACCTGCTCTTTTGAGTGCCGTACTGTGCTCCTGAGTTTCGTTTCGTACGAGAGTCACGGCAAAGCCACCAGCGACATTGGTGGGTGAATCCGATTATCGGCCTCCGTTCCCGTGCTGGGACGGGGGCTTTTTCTTCGCCTTTTACTCCCCTTCACCTGCGATTCCGCTATTTCTCCCCGTATTTCAAGATGGAAGCGTTTGATTGCGAGGCACGCCGGTGTGAGGGCCTGAGTCGTCAGGCCCCGCACAGGGGGACCGCGATGGTGGCCACCGCGCCGCCCGAGGGGCTGTTGGCGAGCGAGACGGAGCCCCCGTGGGCGCTCGCGGCCTCGGCGGCGGCGTGGAGGCCGAGCCCGTAGTGGCGGCCTCCGTCGCGCGAGGAGCGGGAGGAGTCGTCTGTGAAGAGGCGCTCACAGCCGCGTTCGAGGGCGGCGGGAGAGAAGCCCGGTCCGTCGTCGGCCACCTCGATGACGAGGTGTCCGCCCGCGACGTCGCAGGAGACCGCCACGCGCGAGCGCGCGTGCTCGGCGGCGTTGACCACGAGGTTCGCGGCGGCTCGCGTCAGGGTGGTTCGGTCGAGCGGGGCCTCGGGCGCGCCCGCGACAGCGGGGCCCGTGGCCGCGTCGAGCGTCACGCCTCGCGCCCGGGCGATCTGGGCGGCCTCGGCGAGGACCTGTTCGCAGAGCTCGGCCGGCCGCATGGGGACCCTCTCCGCCCCGCCGGACCCGCGCGAGGCCTCGATGAGCAGGCGCACGTAGCCGTCGAGCCTTTCGACACTGCCGGCTATGTCGCGCGCGGCGGCCGCGAGGTCGGCGTCTTTCTCGTCTTCCAGCTCCTCCGCCACGAAGTCGGCGTTGGCGCGCAGCACGGTGAGCGGCGTCTTGAGGTCGTGGGCGAGCGACGCCACCTGCTCGCGCTGCCCCCGCTCCGCGGCCCAGCGGGCCTCGAGCGACTCGGCGAGGGAGGCCCGCATGGCGTCCATCGCGGCGAGGACGTCGTTCACCTCGCGCACGTTGGTGCTGCCGACCGCGAAGTCGAGCTCCCCCGCGCCGACGCGCCGCGCCGCCTCCGCGAGCGGCGCCATCTTGCGCGAGATCACGCGGCTCGCGCGGCGTGCCACGAGCGCGAGCGCGAGCGCGCTTCCCGCCGCGGCGCCGACGAGCATGAGGTTCTGCGGGTTGGGAAGCAGGCCGGCGAGGTCGCGCGAGACCCACTGCGGCAGGTACTCGCTGACGAGTGCGCAGGCCCCGCCGCTCTTGAGCGGGAACGCGGCGTAGGTGAGGCCCGAGCCCCCGCCCTCGATCTCCACTGTGCCCGGATCCGCGGCGAGTGCCGCACGGGCCATTTCCGTCGCGTCCTCGAGCCGCGTGCCCTCGAGGTCTGTCATCAGCACGTATCCGTCCTTATTCAGGATGAGGTAGCGGTACGCCGTCGGCACGTCCTGCTGCCCGCAGACGCCGTCGCGTGCCAGGCCCTCCGCGACCTCGCGCGTATTGGCCGGCCCCCAGCTTGCCTCGTAGACGAAGCCCGCGTTGATCGCCGCGGAGAGTGCCATGAACGAGGCGAGCCACGCCGTGGCAACCGCCGCGAACGCGTAGGCGAAGTAGCGCGCGATGACGAAGGAGAGCGGCATGCCCCCGCGACCTCGCGCCCCGGTCCTCAAAGCTGCCACTTGTACCCCATCCCCCAGACGGTCGCGATCGGATCGGCGCCGGCCTCGGAGAGTTTCCTCCGGGCGCGGCTGACCTGCATGGATATGGCCGCGTCGTCGGCGTCGCTCTCCCAGCCGAGCACCGCCTCGCGGATCTGCGCGCGGCTCATGACCTGCCCGGGGTGGCGGGCGAGGTACTCGCAGATGGCGTACTCGGTGGGCGTGAGCGGTACGGCCTCGCCGCCCACGGCGAGGCCGCGCGCCCCGAGGTCGATCCGCACCTCCCCGAAGGAGAGGGCGTGCGAGCGCGGCCGGCGCTCACGGCGTAGATGGGCCGCGACCTTGGCGCGCAGCTCCGCGGCCCCGAAGGGCTTGCGGACGTAGTCGTCGGCGCCCAGGCCGTAGCCGGCCACGGCGTCCTCCTCGGCCACGCGCGCGGTCAGGAATATGATGGGCCCGTCGAAGTCCGGGCGGATCTGCCGCACGAGCTCGAAGCCGTCGAGCCCCGGCATCATGACGTCGCAGAGCACGAGGTCGAAGCGCGAGAGGTCCATCCCCGGGACCGCCGTCGGGTCCGCTGCCTTGACGACCTCATGGCCGTCGCGGCCGAGGACGCGCGCGAGCGCGTCGAGGATCGCCCGCTCATCATCCACTGCCAGTATCCTCGCCATGTTCGACCTCCTGAAACTTCCGTCGGAATTGTACTAGCGCCGCGCTCAGCGGTCCAGAGCCCCGCGCGCAGCCGCGGGCGCCTCGGCCGCATCGCACGCGCGGTAGCGCACGCCCGAGCCGCCGCGCGCCTCGATCTCGAGCCAGCCCTCGCCGTCCGACTCCCGTCCGAAGAAGATGAGCTGGAGCTCTCGGACATTGCCCCTGTCGTCCGCCGCGTCCACCAGGTAGACGTAGTTCGCCCCCGCCCCGGTGGCGTCGGCGTAGGAGCTCGCGTGGCTACCGGGCTCGGGCGCGGGCGCCCACATGGTGATCTCAGGGTTGGGCAGCACGCGGTCGGCGATCGAGTGCAGCACCGACCCCCAGCCGGCGTCGAGCAGGGCATTCCCGCCCAGAACGAGCGCTGCGGAGAGGAGGACAAGCGCGACGGCGAACGGCTTCCTACGCATCTGCCCTCCCGTCCTCGAAGCGGCAGAACCAGGCGAGAAGGACGGCGGCGGCTGCCAGGGTGAGCACGAGGCCAGCGAGCGCAGTTGTGAGGAGAGGGCCCGCCGTGCGTGCGGCGTCGATGAAGGCCTCCACCCCGAGCGACCCTAGGCGCGCGGGCCAGGCGAGCGGCACCCAGTTCAGGGGCGTCGCCAGGGCACCGGTGAGCTCGCCGGTCATGAGGCCGTGCGCAAGTCCGCCCACTGAGAAGAACGCGAGGAGCATCCCCGCCGCGCCGGCACCGATGGCGGCGTTGCGGCCGAGGCGCAGGGCCACGCCGAGCCCCAGCGCGTAGAGGGGCAGGCTGCCCAGCACGATGCCCGCCCAGGCGGCCGCAAGCGGAGCGGGCCCGAGCGGCAGGCGCCCGGCGACGGCGAGCACGGCCCCGAACACGCCGAGCGCCACGGCCAGCGCGCCCGCGCCGAGCGCCGCAAGGGCGAGCAGCTTCGCCGCGACGGCGCGCCCGCGCGAGGGGACCGCCGTGAGGTTGGCGAGGCGCCCGGCAGCGCGCTCCTCGTCCACGGCGAGCCCGCAGACGATGGCGGACATGAGCGGCATGAGGGCGCCGAGGAACTGGACGTAGGCGTCCGCGCCCAGCGCCGGGTCCCATCGGACTATGGAGAAGTACTCGCCGCAGGCAAGACCGGCTGCCAGGCCGCAGACGAGGTGCACCACCGCGAGCGGGGAGCGCGCCAGGCGCAGGGCCTCGGAGAGCAGGGCTCGCGGGAGAGTCATACGCGGCGTCGGGTCGGAGAGTCGTGTCACGGCCATCACCTCTCCTCGGAGCGCGCGAACCAGGCCGCGCCCGCCGCCGTGAGCGCGGCGAACGCGAGCGCGCAGACCGCAAGGCCCGCCAGTGTGAGCATGCCGTCCGCCGCGAGCGCCCCGCCGAGCGCCATGTCCGCCGCGAGTGGCTCGCCGCTCGGCAGCACGGGGATGAAGCTCGTGGTGATGACCATGCTCGCCGACGGCGGAAAGAGCTGCGGCAGCGGCATCAGCGACCAGGCGAACCCACCCACGAGCTGCGTGGCGAGCGGGCAAAAGATGCCCGCGAGCATGCCGAGCCGCGCCGTGAGGAAGAGCCCTGCGGGGATCATCCACGCCGCGGTCACCGTGTTGGCGAGCGCGCAGAGGAGCATCGTGAACGTGCCCGCGGCCGTGAGGCCCTGCGAGGAGAACGCCGATCCCGCGAGGTAGATGCCGAAGACCACGAGGTTCGAGAGCGTGCAGAGCGCGAGGCACCAGAGCGCCTTGGCCCACCAGGCGCGCCTAAGCGGGAAGCCCAGGCCCAGAAGCCCCCGCATCCGCGTGCGCGCGTCCGCCCGCGCGACGCACGCCACCACGAGCGAGAGAGCCACGGGCAGGAAGAGCGCGTACCAGTAGTTCCACGCGCTGAAGATCTGCACGCCCCGGTAGGGCATCGCGCCGAGCAACGGCATCGGCAGCGCCATGAGCACGGCCAGGCGAACCGGTGCCGCGTGGTGCGACTTCAGGGCCTCGGCGCGCAGGCCCGCGAGCAGGCCGCCTTTCTCGCCCGTCATGCCGCCACCTCCCCGCGCGCTCGACGCCCCTCCCGGCAGACGCTCATGAAGAGTTCCTCGAGGTCCTGCCCGGACCGAAGCGCATCCTCGTAGGCGAGGCGCCCCCCGTAGATGATGCCGATGGTGTCCGCCATCTGCTGCACCTCGGAGAGGATGTGGCTCGAGACGATTACCGTCGTGCCCGCCGCCGCGAAGCCGCGGATCTGGTCGCGCAGCTCCTCGATGCCGATGGGGTCGAGGCCGTTGGTGGGCTCGTCGAGCACGAGCAGGCGTGGCCGGGCGATCAGCGCCAGCGCGAGCCCCAGGCGCTGCCGCATGCCCATCGAGAAGCGCCCGGCGCGCTTCTTCCCGGTGTCCGCGAGGTCCACGGCGGCGAGCACCTCATCTATGCGGCTCTCGGGAAGGCCCAGCAGCGTGGTGCGCACGCGCAGGTTCTCGCGCGCGGTGAGGTTGGGGTAGAGCGGCGCCTCCTCGATGAGACTGCCGATTGCGTAGAGGTCCTCGCGGCGCCAGGCGTGCCCGGCAAAGAGGATCTCCCCGGCCGTCGGCCGCAGCATCCCGCAGATCATCTTGAGCGTTGTCGACTTGCCGGCGCCGTTGGGACCTAGCAGTCCGTACACCTCGCCCTCGCGGATATGAAGGCTCACGTCGGCCACGGCATCCTGCGCCTGGCCGCCGCGGCCGAAGCGCTTGGTGAGCCCGCGCGTCTCGAGCATGTAACCCATGGGTTCGTCCTTTCTCTTCCGGGTGCGCGGGCCGAGTCGCCGTGCCCGCGCGCCTTACCTTTCGGGTTCACCATCCATGGTGGGGCGCGTTTCTAACGAAGCCGTAACGGCCGTTGGGCTCTTTTGGCGCCAGCCCTTCTCGACCCGTACGCCACTCATGGTATGTTTATCGCGATAACAAGGACGGAGGTGCCCGTGGCACGCAATAAGTACCCGGAGGAGACGGTCGAGAAGATTCTCGACGTTGCCGAGCGGCTCCTCGTGGAGCGCGGCTACGAGCACACCACGATGATCTGAAGAGCAATACGCTAAATCGAAAAAGGTAATCGAAGCCGCGCCTGTGGACTTATCGAGGGTCGAGATTCCCACCCCATCCATCAGCACCCAGCAGAAGGTCGTCGACATCCTCGACCGCTTCGACTCCCTAACGAAATCGCTCACCGACGGTATCCCCGCCGAAATCGAGGTACGCCGGGCGCAGTACGGGTACTACCGCGACCGCCTGCTCGACTTCCGAAACTAAGTGAGAATAAGTTATCGGTACGCTTTTTTATAAAATGTAAAAAAGTACCCCCATAACTGATAAAATGGACGCTGAAAAAAGGGGTGCATCTTGCGTATATACCGACGTGAAAAGTATCTGAAGCAAATGCGTGGTTTCTACCACGATGACGGGATGATCAAGGTAATCACCGGTGTTCGCAGGTGTGGTAAATCCTGCCTCATGCAATCAATCGCAGACGAACTTGTGGAATCCGGTATAGCGAGCGACCACATCATCTATATCGACCTCGACTCACGGGAGAACAGGAAGGTCAAGACGACTGATGAGCTCGAAAATCTGATTGACATGTCGACCTCAGCAGACACTGAGGAGACGAAGTACCTCTTCATCGATGAGATTCAGAACGTAGAGGAATTCGAGCTGCTCATCAACGGCTACCGGACAGATGGCGGTTGGTCCATTTTCATTACCGGTTCGAATTCATATCTGCTTTCTGGGCAGCTTGTTACAAAGCTGACGGGTCGCTATATCGAGTTCGAAGTGTTCCCACTCGACTTTGCGGAATATATCGATATGAAGCGTTTTCTCGGCAAGCCTGTCAATGACGTTCTCGTAGGAGAGTTTACCGAGTACCTGACCCTTGGAGGATTTCCCAAAGCGTTGGAGTATGAGGGCGAGGATGAAAAGCGCACCTATATCAAGAGTGTTATTCATGAGATCTTTGAAAAGGACGTCAAACATTCGAACAAGATTAAGAATGTCTCGGTTTTCGATGCCGTCCAGACGTATCTCATCAACAACTTTGGTGCGCCGACGAACCTGAAGAACCTCCTTGCGTACTTCAATGATGTCGAGAAGATTCCCATCAAGCGCGAAACGCTCAATCGGTATATCCAGATTCTTGTTGACGCGAAGATCCTTTATCGCTGCTCGAGGTTCGATCTCAAGTCTCGGCGATCGCTTATCCGCGAAGAGAAGTACTACCTGGCTGATCCCGGCTTCTATTTCGCCATGAACACGGATGCGAGGATTAACTACGGGCCGGCGTTGGAGAACGTGCTCTACCTCTATCTTGCATCGCGCGGGTACGAGCTTTCTGTGGGCCGTATTGGGAAGCTCGAGTGTGACTTCATCGCTCGTAGGCGCAATGCTTACGCCTACATCCAGGTCTCTATGTCGATTGCCGACAGAGGCGTCGAGGAGCGCGAGTACAGGCCGTTCGGCCACATCAGGGATGGGTATCCGCGCTACTTGTTCACGCTTGATCCTCTATTGCAGGAGAGGGATGGCGTCAGGCACCTTAACATGGCGTCGTTTATGCAAGATGGCGGTGATCTTATTTGAGCGGCGGCCAGATTCTTTTGCTCCCTAGTGCGCAAACAGTGCGGGCATCAAATGGGGACCGTTGCCTCACGTAGAATCGATAGATTGAAAACTTGTTTTGATGTTGACAGGCTTTTGACCAGTGGCTCCTATTACTAAGTGGAAGTAGCTGAAACGAGGCGACTGCATAGCTCCATCTGTTTTGGTTACAACAAAATGTGTGCCGCGCGCCTGCGGCATGAAGGAGGGAGATTCTTATGAATATCGTTGTATTGAGTGGTAGCCCGCGCAAGGGCGCCAATACCGACACCATGGTCGAGGCGTTTGCCGAGACCGCGCGTGAGGGCGGCAATACGGTCGAGGTCGTCCGTGTTGCCAGCAAGAAAATCGCTGGTTGCCTGGGGTGTCAGTATTGCTTCGCCCATGAGGGCACTTGCGTGCAGAAGGATGACATGGCCGACGTGATCGAGTCGCTGAAAGGCGCCGATATGGTTGTCTTCGCTTCGCCTATCTACTGGTTTGATATCACTGCGCAGGAGAAGGCCGCCATCGACCGCCTGTACGCCTTCGGTGCTACAGGCTTCCCGTTCACCAAGACGGCCCTTTTGCTCGATAGCCACAGCGAGGGCGTCTATGATGCGGCGATTGCTATGTATAGGGCCACATGCGCGTACTGCAAGTGGGAGGACCAGGGCATTGTCACCATTAGCGGCATGACCGAGCGCGACAGCATGGCCTCCTCGCCCAAGTTGGAAGAGGTGCGAGAGCTCGCTCGCAAGCTCGCCTAAGGACAAGAAGAACGCATGGCAATCGGTGTTGGTGGAAAATGCTTGCTATCCTTACCAAGAGGAATGCTGATTGCCATGCGTTGATGCTTCCGCGGACAATTCCGGCGTGCTAAAACGCCTTCTCGTTCAAGAATTCCCTGAACGCGGGAATGTCAAAGCCAACGAGACCACGCCCGCGCTCTCCAATGACGCCGTCCTCCAGGAGGCGGCGTTTGTATTGGCTTGTGTAGTTGCTGGCGACGCCCATGCGTTTGGCTATCTCCGAGACCCTGCTGGGGCCAGAATCGGGCAGCATCGCGAGCAAAAACTCAATGTCTTTATCGGAAAGCTCTCGATAGGTCGTTTCGAGAATTCGATCGCGCAGCTCCATGCGGGCAAGCAGAGAACCCTGCTGTACATCAGGTGCACTGATTTTGGGCGAGTTCTCCGAAACATCCCATGTGCGATATCCGACGAGCTGCATCATATAGGGAAATCCGTCGACGGCCTTCACGGCATCCTCGAGCGCTTCTGGCGTGATTGAGCGACCTCCGGCCTCAACGGTTTTGCGGAATGCGTTTGCAATTTCAACGTCAGTAATTCGTCCCAACTGATGATATTGGGAACGCCTGAGGAACGAGACGGAATCGTTACGCAGCAACGCCGATACCTTGTAGGGCAGTCCTGCCATGAGTAGGGCAACTTTTTTACCTTCGCGTACAAAGTGCTGGTAAACAGAGGCAAATTGAAGCATTTCTTCGAGATCGACGGTGACTTCATCGATGGTGATGAGAAGTCCGATGTCATGTTTTTCGAGTTGCTTAAAGATGCCATTCATGCGCGTGCGCCAGTTGCCCTGAGCCTCTTGAGCATATGTCCAATCGATGCCCACTGGGTCAATTTGAACACCGTTTATGCGCGCGTGAGGCTGTGAGAGGTAGCTATCTGCGGCTTCTTTGGTTCGCTCGATAATATCTTCGAGCATGCCTGGCATGGCGGAGACATTTGCTGCGATCCAGCCGTGTTCAAGCGCCGTTTCTGAAAGGAGCGAGAGAAGCGCCGTCTTGCCCGTTCCCCTTGCGCCAGTAAAAATGGTTGACAGGTTGGGATCTCCCGGGCCGTTGATAAAGCCACGGTTGATGTCACGCAGGATATGCTCGCGACCCGCTAGAAAGGGAGGGACGCTTCCGAACGTCGGGGTAAAGGGGTTCTTGCTGTACTCCATGGTAGCTCCTTTGCAAGTTTTGCTAACGACTGACCAAAGGGCATCGAAGCAGTGGCGCTGACATTTTTTACGCAGAAAAATAAGCAGGAATCAATTTATCTGCGTTAAAAAATAGTTGAGAAGAAAAACGACGAGTCCCGGGCGCAATGCCGTTGCGTTCCGGGCCTCGTCGCTTTGCGAAGTATCTAACGATCTCGTTGCCGTCGTCCTAGTCAAACAGACTCGGCATGTCGTTTTCTTTCATGAGGGCACCGGCGGAGGGCAGACTCTGCGCGGTGAACTTCTCGGCCGAGACGCCGGCGCCAAGGATCTCTTCGGTTGTGCCGACGGTGGTGACCGAGCGGCCCTTCTTGGCCGTAAAGGCCTGGACACCCTGCGTGTTGGTAGTCGTCTTGGTCTTGAGCAGCGACGTGTTGAAGTTCATCAGGCGGTAGTCGCTCGAGACCAGCGCGATGTTGCGGTCCTCCTTGAGCACCTGGGCATACAGCAGCTTGCTGCCGCCGTAGATGGCGTTCTTAAGGCGCTTGCGGTTGGTCTTGGTGACGTATCCAGAAAGCGCGACGCGCACCACGCGGCCGTTCTCAAAGACGAACAACACGTCGGCCTTGTAGTCCTCGGGGTCGATGACCCAGATGACACTCTCGTCGGGTTCCATCTCAAGATCGGTCGGCAGGTACGAGCCCAGCTGGGCCGACTTGGTGTCCTCAAACGCGGCAACCTTGCACTTGTACACCTGGCTCTTGTTGGTAAACACGAGCAGCTCGTGCGTGTTGGAGGACGGGAACTCGATAAAGGGCTTATCGCCGTCCTTGTACTTGAGCGTAGTGGCCTTCTTGAGCACGCGGTCCGTCATCTTCTTAAGGTAGCCATCGCGCGAGAGCATGATGGTGACCGGGTACTCCTCGACCTCGGGCTCCAAGCTTACCTCGATAACCTCATGGGGCTCGATCCTACCCGTGCGGCGCGGCATCACATACTTCTTGTTGACCGCTGCCAGCTCGTCGCTGATGACCTTCTTAATGTTGTCCTCGCTGGAGAGGATCTCCTCAAGCTCGGCAATCTCACCCTCGAGCTTAGCGATGTCTTTGGTGCGGTTGAGGATGTACTCCTCGTTGATGTTGCGGAGCTTAAGTTCGGCGACAAACTCGGCCTGGGTCTCGTCGATGTCGAAACCCTTCATAAGGTTGGGCACGACCTCGGCTTCGAGTTTGGTGCCGCGGATGATGGCGATGGCCTTGTCGATGTCGAGCAGAATTGCCTCGAGGCCGTGCAGCAGGTGCAGGCGCTCGGACTTTTTGCCCAGGTCAAAGTTAATGCGGCGACGCGTGGACTCAATACGCCACTTGACCCACTCGTGCAGAATCTGGCGCACGCCCATAACGCGGGGATAGCCGTCGACCAGCACGTTAAAGTTGCACGAGAACGAATCCTGCAGCGTGGTCGAGCGATAGAGCTTGGCCATGAGCTTGTCGGGGTCGACGCCGCGCTTAAGGTCGATGGCGATGCGCAAGCCCGAGAGGTCGGTTTCGTCGCGGATGTCAGCGATCTCCTTGACCTTGCCCTCCTTGGAGAGCTTGACGATGCGCTCGATGATGACATCGGTCTTGGTGGTGTAGGGGATCTCGTAGACCTCGATGATGCGCTCTTCGGGAATCCAGCGCCAGCGGGAGCGGATCTGGAAACTGCCAAGGCCGGTCTCGATAATCTTTTCCATCTCCTCGCGACGGTAGATGATCTCGCCGCCGGTCGAGAAGTCGGGCATGGGCATGTACTCGAGCAGGTCGCAGTCGGGATTCTGCAGGTAGTGCATCGTGGCAGTGCAGACCTCGTTAAGGTTGAAACCGCAGATGTCGGACGCCATGGCGACGCCGATGCCTTTGTTGGCCGAGACAAGGATGTTGGGGAACGTGGTGGGCAGCAGGCGCGGTTCCTTCATGGCGCCGTCGTAGCTGTCAACGAAGTCGACCGGGTCCTTGTCGATGTCCTTGAAGATCTCGGCACTGATGGGGGAGAGCTTGGCCTCGGTATAACGCGAGGCGGCGTAGCTCAGGTCGCCCGAATAATACTTGCCAAAGTTGCCCTTCGACTCAACGAACGGCGCGAGCAGCGCCTCGTTACCGGTGGCCAGGCGCACCATCGTCTCGTAGATCGCGGCGTCGCCGTGCGGGTTGAGCTTCATGGTCTGGCCCACGATGTTGGCGCTCTTCTGGCGCTCGCCCTTGAGCAGGCCCATCTTGTACATGGTGTAGAGCAGCTTGCGGTGCGAGGGCTTAAAGCCGTCAATCTCGGGGAACGCACGCGAGACGTTGACGCTCATGGCGTAGGGCATGTAGTTGACCTCGAGCGTCTGCGTGATCGGCTGGTCGGTGACCTCGGAGTGCAGGCCGATGACGTTTTCGGCGTTAACCTGCTTTTTCTTTGGCTGGTTCTTCGTCTTCTTCTTTGCCACGATTTCCTCTTGAACTTCTTATGGGCCGTCGTTATCGATTTGCTGCTACTGCAGGTCCAGCTGGTCAAGGTATTCCTTGCCGTGCTCCGAGATATGGCGCTTGCGGCCTGCCTCGTCGTTGCCCAGCAACAGGTTGAACATGGTCTCCATCTTGGTGACGTCCTCGGGCTCCACCTTGATCAGGCGGCGCGTCTCGGGGTTCATGGTGGTGAGCCACATCATGTCCGGATCGTTCTCACCAAGACCCTTGGAGCGGTTGATGGAACACTTCTGGTCGCCTATTTCCTTGAGGATGCCGTTCTTCTCGAGCTCGGTGTAGGCAAAGTAGGTCTTTTCTTTGCAGTTGATTTCGTAGAGCGGCGACTCGGCGATATAGACGTAGCCCTCGTCGATAAGCGTGGGCACCAGGCGGTAGAGCATGGTGAGCACGAGCGTGCGAATGTGGTAACCGTCGACGTCGGCGTCCGTACAGATGATGACCTTGTTCCAGTTGAGGTTGTCCAGATCGAAGGCGCCAAGGTTCTTGATGCGCTTGTCTTTGATCTCCACGCCGCAGCCCAGCACGCGCATGAGGTCCATGATGATGTCGGACTTAAAGATGCGCGGGTAGTCCTCTTTCAGGCAGTTGAGGATCTTGCCGCGGACGGGCATAACGCCCTGGAACTCGGCATCGCGCGAGGTGCGAATGGCGCCTGCTGCCGAGTCGCCCTCTACGATATAGATCTCGCGACGGCTCTTGTCCTTGGAGCGGCAATCGATGAACTTCTGCACGCGGTTGGCCATGTCGGTCTTCTGCTGCAGGTTGGTCTTGATGCTCTGGCGCGTCTTCTCGGCATTCTCGCGCGAGCGCTTGTTGATGAGCACCTGCTCCATGATCTTATTGGCGGCGTCCTTGTTCTCGATCAAGTAGGTCGAGAGGCGCTCCTTAAAGAAGGCCGTCATAGCCTGCTGGATAAAGCGGTTGTTGATGGCCTTCTTAGTCTGGTTTTCATAGGACGTCTGGGTGGAGAAGCAGTTGGTCACCAGCACCAGGCAGTCCTGGACGTCCTGCCATTTAATGCTGCTCTCGTTTTTGTTGTACTTGCCCTGTTGCTTGATGTAGGCATCGATGGCGCTGGTCAGAGCACTACGGGCGGCCTTCTCGGGCGAGCCGCCGTTCTCGAGCCACGATGAGTTGTGGTAGTACTCCTGCATCATGAAGGTGCGCGAGAAGCACATGCACGCGGTGATCTTGACGTTGTAGTCGGGCAGGTCCTCGCGGTCGCGACCGCGGCGGTCGGCCTCGATAAAGAAGGGCTCGGTAAGGTAGTCGGCGCCGACCTTCTCGAGCACGTAGTCCTCGATGCCCTTGGGATAGCAAAAATCCTCTTCGGAAAACTCGCCGTCGTCGCCCTCGATGCGCAGGCGGAAGGTCACGCTGGCGTTGACCACGGCCTGACGGCGCATGGTCTCGCGATACCAATCGTGGGGGATACTGATGGAGGTAAAGACCTCAAGATCGGGGCGCCACTTGATGGTGGTGCCGGTGCGGTTCTCGTCGCTGGGCTCAATCTCGAGTGCCTTCTTTTTGGCACCGACGACCTTGCCCTTCTTAAAGTGCAGGGAGTACTTGTTGCCATCGCGCCAAACCGTGACGTCCATGTACTCGGAGGCGTACTGGGTCGCGCAGGAGCCCAGGCCGTTGGTGCCGAGCGAGAAGTCGTAGTCGCCGCCCTGGTTGTTGTTATACTTGCCACCGGCGTAGAGCTCGCAGAAGACGAGCTCCCAGTTAAAGCGCTTCTCGGAAGGGTTCCAGTCGAGCGGGCAGCCACGGCCATTGTCCTCTACCTGGATAGAGCCATCGCGAAAGGCTGTAAGGGTGATGAGCTTGCCGTAGCCCTGGCGCGCCTCGTCAACGGCGTTGGACAGGATCTCGAAGGCGGCATGCGCGCAACCGTCGAGCCCGTCCGAGCCAAAGATGACGGCGGGGCGCAGGCGTACGCGTTCCTCGTCCTTGAGCTGGCGGATACTGTCGTTACCATAGTTTGCGGTGTTTTTTGCCATACTCGCTCTCTCGGTGCTCCTTTGCTGCGTTTTAGTCATATAGATAGTCAAGGTAGCATAGCCCAGCCCACCGGCGATTCCAACCAACACGAAATCCATCGAACAATCGTTCGGTTAGATAATGAATGCTCGGGATGCGGGAGGAGCCTGTCCTATTCAAACATCTGCGGCAGGTCGATGAAGACGGTTCGATCGCTTCCGTCAGCTTCGAAGCCCGAACGGGAAAAGAATCCGTAGCGATGGCACTTGAGCCCCGTTGCCTCAACTTGGGCGATTTCCTCGTCGACCATTTTTTGCGTGATGGGGGATTTGCGGAACTTTGCTTCGTAGAATGCGTAGCCCTCGGGGTCTTGCGTTACCACATCGAATTCGCCGCTCGCTTTGTTTGCGGGATCGTCGTACCAGTACTTGCCAATGGCGTCGAAAGCTGGTTCGATCTTGCCAGTCCTGTTTTGCCGCACGAGGTATTGACGGCAGATCTCCTCGAACATATGTGGAACGTAGTTTTCCTCGAAGTCTTGGGAGACGTGACGATCATAGAAGACTTCCGGGTCGAGCAGCTGACGCGCAGAGGCATTGCGGAAAACGTAGCGATAGTAAAAGAGCGAAAGTGGGTCCACTACAAAGTAGCCAGACTTGCGCTTGTTCGTAGGGTCGTTGATGGGTGCGCGCTTTTGGACGATTTCGAGTGACGTGAGCTTGTCGAGTACGTCTGCCATGGCCGGACCACTCGAGACGTGCGACTGTGCCAGCACGTCTCCCCAACGGGAGTAACCTTGTGCGAGAGCCCCGAAAACTTCGTTGGCGTTGGTCATCTTCGAGATCTCGGCGTTGAGATAGGACGGCACCTCACTTTCTAAGCGGGCGCCAGGTTCCGTGACGAGCTCGATGATGTTGTCGCGTACGCTTTGGGATTGATCGATGAGGCGATTGTAAAAGGGGATGCCGCCAAAAACGCTATAGAGCCGCACCTTGTCCTCGGGCGAGAACGCGGGATAGAACTTCGCAGCGTCAAAGTAATCCATGGGCTTAAGCTCAAGCGCGAGATCAATTCGCCCGTAGAGGGGGCTTTCATGCTCGATGAGGGATTTCATAATCTCAACGTAGGAGCCGCACAGGACAATGTTTAAACGTGATTCTTCCCTGTGAGCGTCGATTGAGGTCTGAAGAATGCTGTCTAAGCCTTTAACCGCATCTCTCAAGTAGGGGTATTCGTCGAGAACGAGGGTGATGTTCTTGTCTTTGGCTTGAGCAAACAGAAATCCGATGAGCTCACGGATGCCTGTGAAGGCGAGCGGAGGAAAGCCCAGCACTTCAGCAACAAAGACGGACAGACTCTCGAGGTTGTCTGCCTCGGAGGTTTGGCGGCACTCGTAATAGACCGTTGCGACGTCCGACAAATCGGTTAGCGCCTGCTTGATGAGCTCACTTTTTCCGACGCGACGCCTGCCGAAAATGAGAACATTGCGCTGATCGGGTGCTTTGAGCGTTTTCTTAATACGGGCGAGTTCACGCTCCCTGCCAATGAATTCCACTTACTCGGTTCCTTCCGACTCGGTTTTGTCCGAGTTAATTGTATCGCATGAATCAGTTTATGCTCGAGTTTACTCGGACAAAACCGAGTCGGTTTTGTCCGCCTTGATTATCGACTTTATCCGAACACCTCCCACATTCATCCGCACATGTACGGA